>CAZZVQ010000045.1:0-34969 GCA_964657565.1 uncultured Acetobacteraceae bacterium | reverse complement strand
TCATCACCAGCTAAACATCCAGCCTCCAGTCTCGAACCAGCCCAGCCAGGGTAGCTCAAGACCATCAACAGCTAAAACGCCGCCAACATATCCGTCCGTATTCTATCAACCGATACAATTGTCAAAAGAGCACGCAAAACCAAAACAGAAAACCGCGCCCACATCACATGGACCGCGACCTCGTCTGGTTTCGCTTTCAACCCGCCGCTTAGCGCGAGGGAAAGTACGTTACCGAGTCGATGTCAGACTGTCAATCAGTCCGTCGCATCGGTGAGGCGCTTCTTAAGGCCCGCCGCAGAGGCGGTCAAGCCGGAATTATGAAATTCGTGCGTAATCGCGGAACCAGCCCACGAAACGTGGGATGCCCGATGCCAGCGTCGTCGTCGGGCGATAGCCGGCATGGGCCTCGATCGCGGTCAGATCGGCACAGGTCTCCACGACATCGGCGATCGGACGCGGCGCATTGCGGATGACCGCCTTACGCCCGAGCTCCTGTTCCAACAGCGCCACGAGATCGGAGACGAGTTCGCCTCGGTTGTTTCCAATGTTGAACAGCAGCGGGGCCTGTCCTTGCGCGGGCGGCCGGTCCAAACAGGCCAACACCCCCGCGACGATGTCGTCGATGTAGGTGAAGTCGCGCTTCAACCGGCCCTCGTCGTAGACGGTGATTGGCGTACCGGCCACGATCGCCTGGGTGAACGCGTAGTAGGCCATATCGGGCCGTCCCCAGGGTCCATAGACGGTGAAGAACCGCAACCCGGTCAGCTTCATTCCGTATAGATGCCAGTAAGCGTGGCTCGCCAACTCGTCGGCCCGCTTGGTGACCGCGTAGAGCGAGACTGGCGTATCGACCGGGTCGCTTTCGGCGAACGGCAGCACCTTGCTTCCCCCGTAGACCGAGGACGAACTCGCGTAAACGAGGTGCTCGAGCCGCTTCAGCTTGCGCGATGCCTCCAGCACCGTGACATGCCCCATCACGTTGGCCGACACGTAAGCGTAGGGGTCGATCATCGAATACCGAACTCCCGCCTGGGCCGCGAGATGCACGACATGGCGCGCCTCCGGGGCCCGGCTGAACGCGGCGGACACGGCCTCCTTGTCCGCCAGTTCGACGCGCTCGAACTGGAAGCCGGATATTTCCCGCAGCCGGGCGAGCCGGGCTTCTTTCAGCCGGACATCATAATAGTCATTGAGATTGTCCAGCCCGAGCACCGTCTCGCCCCGCGCCAGCAGCGCCTGCGCGACATGATATCCGACGAACCCGGCCGCGCCAGTGACGATGACCGTCGCGGAACCGGTCACAGACTTCTTCCGGGGACCGTCATCGCGCCACCCAGCCACCATCGATCGACATCGATGCCCCGGTGATCGTCCGGGCCGCGTCGGAGCACAGGAACACCGCCAAGCCGCCGATTCCCTCCGGCGTGCTGAACTCCACCATCGCCTGCTTCTCCGACAGCATCGTGCGCGCCACCTCGTCGGCCGACACGCCGCCCGCCGCGGCTCGCGCGTCGATCTGCGCTTGGACCAGGGGCGTCAGGACCCAGCCGGGGCAGATCGCATTGACGGTCGTCCCCGCGTTGGCGAGTTCGAGCGCGCCGACCTTCGTCAGCCCGATGATCCCGTGCTTGGCGGCCACGTAGGCGGATTTGTCGGGGCTGCCGACCAGCCCGTGCGCCGAGGCGATGTTGATGATGCGGCCCCACCCCGCCCGCGTCATGTGAGGAATGGCCGCCTTCATGGCGTGGAAGGCGGCCGAGAGATTGATCGCGATCACCTGGTCCCATTTGTCGTCCGGGAATTCGGCGATCGGCGATGTGTGCTGGATGCCAGCGTTGTTGACGAGGATATCGAGCCGGCCGAGCGCCTCAATCGTCTTTTGCACCAGTCCAGCGACTTGATCGCGCCGTGACAGGTCGGCGCCGTCGTAGGCGACGTTGCGGCCGGTCTCGGCGATTTCGGCGCGCAGGCGCGCGACGGCGGCCGGGTCGCCGAAGCCGTTGAGCATGAGGTCGGCGCCGTCGGCCGCCAGCGCGCGCGCGATGCCGAGTCCGATCCCGCTCGTCGATCCCGTCACCAGCGCGACTTTACCCTGCAAGCCCATTCCGCTCTCCCGACAGACGCCGACCCGGACGCCCTGCCGCACATTCGTTCAGAATGCCGGCGGGGAAAAGAGCGCCGGCTGGCGCATCCTCGATGCATTGCTGGTGCCGCGCAACGCGATCGGAGCAGGGACGTTGCTGCACCATCACACCACATGGAGGACCTCATGGCGAATAGCCCGACAGAGTTGGCTGACCAGACGAAGGCCGCGCGCCTTCACTTCACCAAGAACGACACCAAGAACAATGCCAAGGCGGTGTCGATGGAGTGCCTCGAGGCCCGGCTGGCCGATTCGCTCGATCTCGGCCTGGTCACCAAGCAGGCGCATTGGAACCTGAAAGGGCCGCAGTTCATCGGCATCCATCTGATGCTCGATAAATTCCGTGCCGAGCAGGACGAGTGGACCGACAGCATCGCCGAGCGAATCGTGCAACTCGGCGGCACCGCCAAAGGCACCCCGCAGGAGATCGTGAAGCGGACGGCGCTGCAGCCCTATCCAACCGACGCCTACAAGATCGCCGACCATCTGGCGGCTTTGATCGAGCGGTATGCGGCCTGCGCCAACGCCATGCGGAAGAATATCGATGACACCGACGAGGCGGGCGATGCCGATACGGCAGACCTGTTCACCGAGGTGTCCCGCGGCCTCGACAAGCAACTGTGGTTCCTCGAAGCGCATGTTCAGGAGCCGAGCGGCAAGTTCCGCGAGTAGCCGAATCGCTTGCCCGATCCTGCCCTGGCCCTTACGGTCCGGGGCAGGATCGGGAACACAGCATGAACGACCTACTCAAAGCCCTCCACGGTTCGGAGGGTGACAACTCCTATTCCGCCAGCGACATCGAAGTACTCGAGGGGCTCGAACCGGTCCGGCGGCGCCCTGGCATGTATATCGGGGGCACCGACGAAGCGGCGCTCCACCATCTCGCGGCGGAAGTGCTCGACAACGCGATGGACGAGGCCGTGGCCGGGTTCGCCAGCGCGATCGATGTCTCGCTCGAAGCAGGGGATTGGCTCACGGTGCGGGACAACGGCCGAGGTATCCCGGTCGATCCGCATCCAAAATTCAAGAATCTGAGTGCGCTAGAGGTCATTCTGACCACCTTGCATTCAGGCGGAAAGTTTGGCGGCAAGGCATACGCGACCTCGGGCGGCTTGCACGGGGTGGGAAGTTCCGTCGTCAACGCGCTGTCGGACAAGCTCGAGGTTGAGGTCGCGCGCGACCGGGTGCTGTGGAAGCAGGACTATTCACGCGGCAAGCCGATCACCAAGCTGCTGCAAGCCGGGCCGGTGCAGAACCGGCGCGGCACCAGCATCCGCTTCCACCCCGATGCCGAGATCTTCGGGGCGCTGCATTTCAGCGCGACGCGCCTGTATCGTCTCTGCCGCTCGAAGGCCTACCTGTTTCGCGGGGTTCGCATCCGGTGGTCTTGCGACCCGGCGCTCCTCCGCAGTGCCGACATTCCGGCCGAAGCGACCCTCCATTTTCCAGGTGGACTGCGCGACAGTCTGGTCGAGGAGCTGGCCGACTCGGTCTTGGCGGTCAGTGAACTTTGGGTCGGCGAGGCCGAGCTGCCGGCCGACGCGGCGGGCAATATCGGCGGCCGCGTGGAGTGGGCGGCGGGATGGCTCGAGACGGGCGATGGGGCGCTGAGTTCCTACTGCAACACGGTGCCGACGCCGCAGGGGGGCACGCATGAAGCCGGGTTTCGCGCGGCACTGTTGAAGGGGCTGCGATCCTGGGGCGAGCAGCGCGGCAATCGGCGGGCCAGTCAGGTGACGGCCGAGGATCTACTCGGCGGCATGGTTGCGAAGTTGTCGGCGTTCGTCCGAGAGCCGCAATTCCAGGGGCAGACGAAGGAGAAGCTGACCAGCCCGGAAGCGGCGCGTTTGGTCGAGCAGGCGCTACGCGACCGCTTCGATCATTGGCTCGCCGGCAATCCATCCCAGGCGGACAATCTCCTGGCGTTCGTGATCGAACGAGCCGAGGAGCGGCTTCGGCGCAAGGAAAGTAAGGACGTCTCGCGCAAGACCGCGACCCGGCGCTTGCGGCTTCCCGGCAAGTTGACGGATTGCACGCGGGAGAGCCGGGACGACACCGAGATCTTTCTCGTCGAGGGTGACAGCGCCGGGGGCTCAGCCAAGCAGGCGCGCAACCGCGATACCCAGGCGGTGCTGCCACTCCGGGGTAAAATCCTCAACGTGGCGAGCGCGAGCGATGAAAAGCTGATGCAAAATCAAGAGCTGAAGGATTTGGTGGAGGCGCTGGGTTGCGGCGCCGGTGACCGGTTCGATCGCGCCCGGCTGCGCTACGGCCGGGTCATCATCATGACCGATGCGGATGTCGACGGAGCGCACATCGCTTCGCTGTTGATGACCTTCTTCTACCGCAAGCTGCCTGAACTCGTGCGCTATGGGCACCTCTATCTGGCGCAACCGCCGCTGTTCCGCCTGACCCAAGGCGCGAAATCGGTCTACGCGATGAGTGATGGCGACAAGGACCGCTCGATGAAGCGTGACTTCAAGGCGGGGAGCAAAGTCGAAGTGAGCCGATTCAAGGGGTTGGGCGAAATGCCGCCCTCGGCGTTGCGCGAAACCACGATGGACCCGTCACGGCGCACGCTTCTGAAAGTGGTCGCACTCCCCGAGGAGCGTGCTGCGACGAACGCGCTGGTCGAGAGCCTGATGGGGCGCAAACCGGAACTGCGCTTCCAGTTCATCCAGGAACATGCCCGTTTGGTGGAAACGCAAGAACTGGACGTCTAGCCGCTAGTTCTCGCGATGGCGCAGGTTCCATAGGCGCTCGTGCGCCGCCACCAGCCCCTCCATGTTGCGACGACGATTTGGATCCGGTTGGGAGGGCTTGCGCGACAACATCAACTCGAGAATCTGCAGCACGTGTCGCGCGACTTCGATGTCGGCCACGTCGCAAGCATGGTGAAAGGACACCAGCAATTTATCCTCGAGCCGGCGCGTATGCCGCCGAAGCGGAGCGGCCGGATGCAGCGGTGCGGACATTTCCGTCCCGCCGATATCATCCTCACCAGGCGACCGCGCCATGATACCTCATAGCTGTTCAATGTCTCCACAGGGTTTGTTCGTCGAGACTGGTCGATCTCACGTTAAGCAACTTTAATGTGTCAATCCC
This sequence comes from uncultured Acetobacteraceae bacterium, assembly GCA_964657565.1. Taxonomy (GTDB): domain Bacteria; phylum Pseudomonadota; class Alphaproteobacteria; order Acetobacterales; family Acetobacteraceae; genus JAVVHH01. The sequence goes on along the minus strand of CAZZVQ010000045.1, from coordinate 29,721 downwards.
AGCTATACCGTGCCCATCGATTCTTCCAGGTTTTTGCACGCACGGCGCCCGGCGGTTGTCTCGCCTACACTGTGCCGCAAGGCACCTCTGAACGGGGAGTGACGTCAGCATCGGTTCAACAATGCACGTTCTTTCTTAATTTTCGGTAAACACTGAGTAGCCTATCGATCGCCATCGACCCCAAAGGTGGATGCGGCGCGCGACCGGAACCAACGCACTACCTTAGACCTGATCCTAAGTTGAGCAAATGCGCTCACCGTGCCTGGAACGAAACGAATATCTGACTGATCGAGTTCACTTAATCTCGATCCCATGCCGGTCTGGACCTTTCAGGGGAGTTGCACCGTCTGCGCGATCATGTAGCATAGGCTACATCTTGGATCGAACCGTCTAATTCATGGCCAGCCCTCTCAGCACAACGCTCCAGCCAAGTCTCCCCGAGGTGCATTCCAGCGTGCCCGTTCGCGGCGGCTGGTTGCGTCGTGCTGTTGCGTTCGCCGGGCCCGGCTATCTCGTCTCGGTCGGCTACATGGACCCCGGCAACTGGGCCACCGACATCGCCGGCGGGTCCAAATACGGCTACGACCTTCTTGCCGTCGTCGTGCTCTCCAGCGCGCTGGCCATCATCATGCAAATGCTGGCCGCCCGGCTCGGCATCGCGACGGGGCGCGACCTCGCCCAGATCTGCCGCGACAAATACCCCCGCCCCGTCGCCATCGCGCTCTGGCTGGCCTGCGAAGCCGCCATCATCGCCTGCGACCTGGCCGAGGTCATCGGCACCGCCATCGCGCTGCAACTCCTGTTCGGCCTGCCGATCATGGTGGGCGCCACGCTGACGGTGCTGGACGCCTTCCTGGTGCTCGCCCTGATGCGCTACGGCTTCCGCAAGCTGGAGGCCTTCGTCGTCGCGCTGCTCATCATCATCGCGATCTGCTTCGTGCTGCAGATCGCGCTCGCCGCACCGCCCGTGGCCGCGGTCCTGGCCGGATTCGTCCCGAGACCGTCGATCGTCACGGACCCGCAGAAACTCTATCTCGCGATCGGGATCATCGGCGCCACCATCATGCCCCACAACCTGTATCTGCACTCCGCGATCGTGCAGACGCGGGACTACGAACGCACCCCGGCCGGCCGCAAGGAGGCCTCACGATTCGCCGCGATCGACAGCACCATCGCGCTCAGCCTGGCCCTGTTCGTGAATGCGGCGATCCTGATCCTCGCCGGCGCCGTCTTCCACGCCAATGGCCGCACCGAGATCGCCGAGATCGGCGACGCCCACGCGCTCCTCAGCCCCCTGCTCGGCGCCGGCATCGCGAGCACGCTATTCGCCATCGCGCTGCTCGCCTCCGGCGTCAACTCCACCCTCACCGCCACGCTCGCCGGCCAGATCGTGATGGAGGGCTTCGTCGACCTCCGGCTCGCTCCCTGGAAGCGCCGCCTCATCACCCGCGGTCTCGCCATCATCCCTGTCCTGGCGGTCACCGCCCTCTACGGCGAAAGCGGCACCGGGAAGTTGCTGGTCCTCAGCCAGATCATCCTCTCGATGCAGCTGCCGTTCGCCATGGTGCCGCTGGTCATGTTCGTCGGAAGCCGGTCCTTGATGGGGGAGCTGGTGATGTCGCGCGGCATGGGCGCCGTCGCCTGGGCCACGACCGGGCTGATCGTCTTGCTGAACCTGAAACTCCTATGGGATAGCATCGGAGCGTAGATGTCCGACTCAGCCGAACTTCCGGACGTGCCGGTCCAGGCCGACCGGTTCGCCCGTGCGCGGACGGCGCAGTCGACCGCGCTGCTCGAGGATTACGCCGAGCTGATCGCCGACCTGCTCGATCAGGAAGGCGAGGCCCGGACCACGGACATGGCCAAGCGCCTCGGCGTCTCGCACGCGACGGCGATCAAGGCGCTCAGCCGGCTCAAGCGCGAAGGATTGGTCACCGCCCGGCCGTATCGCGGCGTGTTCCTGACCGAGACCGGCCGGGAACTCGCCGCCCGGGCGCGGGCGCGGCACCGCCTGGTGGTCGACCTCCTGCTGGCGATCGGCGTCCCCCGCGAGGCCGCCGAACAGGATGCGGAAGGCATCGAGCACCACGTCTCCGACACCACGCTCGCCGCTTTCGCCGGCTTCGTCGCGAAAGCCGTCCGCTCCTAAACCGCCTCCTCGAGCGCGTGGACCCGGATGCAGCGCGCGCTGCGGCCGGGTCCGACCGCCTCCTCCGGCGGCATCACCGTCGTGCACCGCTCGATCGCGACCGGACACCGCGGCGCGAACGCGCAGCCCGGCGGCGGCAGCCGCATATCCGGCGGCGCCCCCGGGATCGAGGCGATCTCCCCACCCTTGGCTGGGTCCCCGGTCCGCAGCACCGACGCCAGCAACCCCCGCGTATAGGGATGCGCCGGATGCCGCAGGATCTCGCGCACCGGCCCCTGCTCGACGATCTGCCCGGCATACATCACCGCGACCCGGTCCGCGACTTCCGCCGCCACGCCGAGATCGTGCGTCACGATCACCATGCCCATGCCCAACTCGCGCTGCAGCGAGCGCAGCAGCACCAGGACCTGGATCTGCACCGTCGCATCCAGCGCCGTGGTCGGCTCGTCGGCCAGCAGCAGCCGCGGCCGGCACGACAACGCCATCGCGATCACCACCCGCTGCCGCAACCCGCCGGACAACTCATGCGGGTACGCGTTCAACCGGCGCGCCGCATCCGGCACCCGCACCAGCTCCAACACCTCGAGCGCCCGCGCCCGCGCCGCCTTCGCGTCCACGCCCAGATGCCGCCGCACCGCCTCGACGATCTGCTGCCCGACCGTGTAGACTGGGTCGAGCGCGGTCATCGGCTCCTGGAACACCATCGCGACCACGCCGCCCCGCACCGCCCGCAGCGCCTTGCCGCCCATCGCGGTCACGTCCTGGCCCTCGACGCGCACCCCGCCCTCGATCCGCGCCGTCGGCGGCAGCAGCCGCATCAGCGCCCGCATCGTGACGCTCTTGCCCGACCCGCTCTCCCCCAGCAGGCACACCACCTCGCCCGGCATCACTTGCAGGCTGACCCCGCGCACCGCCGCTACCGGCCCGAACTTGACGCGGAGATCGTCCAGCTCCGCCAGCGCGCTCATGCCGCGGCCCCGACCGCCTGCGAGTGCCCCGAGCCCGGCACCAGCATGTGGCACATCGCCAGATGCCCCGCCTCGCCGCCCAACCCGGGCACCGCCGCACTGCACACCGCCTCCGCATGCGGGCACCGCGTGCGGAACCGGCACCCAGACGGCGGGTTCGCCGGCGACGGCGGATCGCCCGTGATCGGCGCCTGCTCGACCCGATGGTCCGGGTCCATGCTCAGCCGCGACGCCAACAGCGCCTGGGTATAGGGATGCAGCGGCCGCCCGAACACGTCGGCCGCCGGGCCGCTCTCCACCACCCAGCCGAGATACAGCACCAGCACCCGGTCGCTGACATGCTGCACGACCGCCAGATCGTGCGAGATGAACAGATAGGTCAGCCCGAACTGCGCCTTCAGTCGCGCCAGCAGGTTCAGCACCTGCGCTTCGACCGATTTGTCGAGCGCGCTCACCGCCTCGTCGAGGATCACCAGCCGCGGATCGAGCGCCAGCGCCCGCGCGATGTTGACCCGCTGCTTCTGCCCGCCCGACAGCTCATGCGGGTAGCGTGGCCCGAACTGCGCCGGGTCGAGTCCCACCCGCCGCAACGTCTCGTCCGCCGCCGCGGCCGCCGCGCGCCGCCCCCGGCCCAGCGCCAGCGGCCCGAACGCCACACTGTCCCGCACCGGCATCCGCGGATTCAGCGAACTCGCGCTGTCCTGGAACACCATCTGCACCTGCCGCCGCAGGTCGCGCAGCCCGATCCCGTCCGGCGCCCCGACCTGGTCGCCGTCGAACACCAACTTGCCCGCATCCGGCTCGATCAGATGCAGCAGCAACCGCGCCAGCGTGCTCTTGCCGCACCCGCTCTCGCCCACGACCCCGAGCGTCTCGCCCTTATCGATGGTGAACGAGATCCCATCCACCGCCCGCACCGCCCCGCCGCCGGCGATGCGGAAATGCTTTTTCAGGTCCTGCGCAATCAGCAATGGCTGCGCCGGTCCGCCCCGATCGACAGCCATACTCATCGGATCCGCACGTCCATCGCCGACCGCAGCCCGTCACTGACCAGATTGAAACACATCGAGGTTAAGAAAATCGCAACGCCCGGCGCCGCGCACACCCAGGGCTGCACATAGATCGCCTGCCGCAGCGTCGACAGCATCAGCCCCCAATCCGGGATCGGCGGCCGCACCCCAAGACCCAGGAACGACAGCCCGGACGCCAACAGGATGCTCACGCTGACCAAGCTCGACATATAGACCAGCACCGGCGCCAGCACGTTGCCGAGCAGATGGTGGCGGATGATCATCATGTGCCCCGCCCCGGTCGCCCGCGCCGCCTCCACGAAATCCAGGTTACGCACCTGCGTCGTCGCCGTCTCCGCCACCCGGCACATCGCCGGGATGAACACCAGCGCCAGCGCGATCATGCCGTTCAGCATCCCGCCGCCCATCGCGCCCGAGATCGCCACCGCCAGCAGCACCGACGGGAACGCGTAGAACACGTCCATCACCCGCATGATCAGCCCGCCGACCCAACCGCCCGCATACCCCGCGACGATCCCCAGCGTCCCCCCGACCAGCCCGGCGAAGATCACCGGCGACACCCCCATCAGCAACGACGTCCGCCCGCCATACAGGATGCGCGTCAGCAGATCCCGCCCCAACTCGTCCGTCCCCAGCCAATGCCCCCTGAACCCGAACGGCTTGAGCCGCAGGATGATACTCTCTTTATAGGCATCGAACGGCGACAGCAGCGGCGCGAACACCGCCGACAGGATGATCGCCAGCAACAGCGCCCCCACGATCAGCGTCACCGGGTCGCGCTGCAGACGCCGCCGCACCATGCCCCAATAGCCCGGTCGCGCCGGCAGCTTCACCGGCGCCACCCCGCCGAGCACGATCGCCTGCGACATCAGCTCCGCCGCACCCGCGGATCGATCGCCGCCTGCAGCAGGTCGACCGCCAGATTGGTCGCAAAGAAGATCAGCGACAGCGCCAGGATCGCCCCTTGCAGCACCGGCACGTCGCGGTTGACGATCGCCCGCCCGAGCAACTGCCCGCTCCCCGGCCAGGCGAACACCGGCTCCACCAGGATCGACCCGCCCATCAAATACCCAAACTGCAGCCCCATCACCGCCAGCATCCCCGGCGCCGCATTCTTCAACACATGCCGCATCACCGCCCACTCGCCGAGCCCCTTGGCCCGCAGCGTGGTCACGAAATCCTGGCTGCGCATCTCCAGCACCGCCGCCCGGGTCGAGCGCGCGATGATCCCGATCGGCACCATCGACAGCGTCAGCACCGGCATCACCAGATACCGCGCGTCGTCCAGGTTCCAGGCCGAGAACTGGTCCGACCCGTTCGCCCCCATTCCCGACGCCGGCAGCCACGCCAGCTCGACCGCGAACACGATCACCATCACCAGCCCGAGCCAGTAATTCGGCACGCTGACGCCGAGCACCGCCGTGCCCGTCACCAACCGGTCCAGCAGCTTGCCCGCCCAGCTATCGGTCGCCCATCCCGCGATCGTCCCCAGCCCGGCCCCGATCACGAACGAGATCGGCACCGCGAACAGCGCCAGTTCGAGCGTGTTGACCAGCGCGCCGCCCACCTCCAGCCCCACCGGCCGTCGCGTCGACACCGAGAGCCCGAAATCGCCATGCAGCGCCCGCCAGACCCAGTTGAAGAACTGCACCGGCAGCGGCTTGTCGAACCCGTAGGCCCGCTTGACGATCTCGATCATCTCCGCGTTCGCGTCCGGCGGCAGCACCGTCTGCAACGGATCGCCCGGCGCGAGATACACCAGCATGAAGCAGACCAGCCCCACTCCGAACGCGATCGGCAGGGCGTAGATCAGGCGCCAGAGGATCGTGCGAGCCATACCCAAGCCTGGCAGAGCGCTCTACCGCCTCGCAACCGCAATCTGCACGTTTATCGCGCCAATCCGCGGCAGGATCGCGCCAAACCGCCGTTCAAAACAGCAACCGACCAACAATCAGGCTAGTACGTCGCAAACATCCGCTTGATCTCTGCGGGGTCCGACGTCAGCGCCAGCGCCAGCATCAGCAGGATGCGCGCCTTCTGCGGCGTCAGCGTATCCCCGCCCACGAACCCCGACCGCCGCAGCGATTCCGTCTCCGGCACCACCCGCCCGCTGCCCGCCCGCGACGACTGCACCACCACCACGCCCGCCGCCGCCGCCCGCAGCAGCGCCTCCTTCTGCAGCGGCGACGGCGAGCCCGACGGGAACCCGGCCGACACCAGCCCGCGGGCCCCGGCCGCCACCGCCGCCTCGACCAGGACGCCATCCGCCCCGCCATACGCCGGAATGATGTCCACCCGCGGCAGCGCGCCCAACTGCGCCGGGTCGAACTCCGTGTCCGGCGCGCACCGGCGGAGCGGCTTGCGGTAGAACGCCACCGCGTCGCCATCGGCATAGCCGAGCATGCCGAAATCCGGCGTGCGGAACGTCTGCACCCGGTAGTTGGACGTCTTGGTCACATCCCGCGCCGCGCTGATCTCGTCGTTCAGCACGACGAGCACCCCCATGCCCCGCGCCGCCGGCGAGCCCGCCACCCGGACCGCATTGAGCAGGTTCATCCCGCCATCGGCTCCCAGCGCCGAGGACGGCCGCATCGCGCCGACCAGCACGACCGGGATACTCACCTTGACGGTCAACGTCAGGAAATACGCCGTTTCCTCCAGGCTCGCCGTCCCATGCGTGATGACGATGCCGTCGAGGTCCGGTCGGTCCTGCACCGCCTGCGTCGTCAGCCGGGCCAGCGCGAGCCAGTCCTCCGGACCCAGATTCGTGCTGTTGAGATTCTTGTAGCGCATCGGCACGATGGTCCCGACGAGGTTCACCTCGGGAACCTTCGCGAGCAACTCGTCGACATGCATGAAGCGCCCTGTGGTGCCGTAATCGAACAGATCGAGGCTGTCCGCCCCGACCCCGGAGATCGTCCCGCCCGTCCCGATCACCGCAACCCGAGGTAAACCGCTCATTTGATCCCGATCGAGTCGTCACCGCTATCCCACTCGTGCGCCATCATTGATGTGTCCTGGACGGGTTGCTCGCGATGTCTCCCTTAGCGGCCTACCGGCACCCTGGTCGAGAGCGACCCTCCACCGCCGGATGGATCCTCACGCTCGCGCTCGCGGCGCTGATCCTGTGCACCGTCGCCATCCTCAATGGCGGCCCGATCTACTATCCCGACTCCGGCGCGTACCTGCTCGACGCGGACCGCCTGCTCCACGCGCAGCCGCCCTACGCGGTCCGGCCCGTCTTCTACGGGATTTGGGTCGCTCTCTCCGGCGCGCTCTGGCCGCTCCCCGGCGGCGCCGGTTTCGCTCTGGCGCTGTTCGTCCAAGCGCTGATCGTTGCGCACATCATCGGTCTGACGTTGCGGGCCGTCGGCGCCGGGTTACGGCCTGGCGCGTTTCTGCTCTTGACCGCCGCGCTCGTCCTATCGACCCCGCTGTCGTTCCATGTCTCGCACATCCTCCCGGACATCTATCTCCCGGTGCTGTCCCTGGCGGTGTTCTTGCTCGCCTTCTGCAGCGACACCCTGCGCCGGGCAGAGACGATCTACCTGTTCCTGCTCGCCGCCGCCTCGGCCAGCTTTCATCTGACCGCGTTGCCGGTCGCGGCCGCCATCGTCGCGCTCGCTGCTCTGCTCGCGCTATGTCGGCGGCGCTGGTCCCGCCCGGCGCTCGCCGCAGGCCCGCTGCTCCTGGCCGTGCTGGCGCTGCTTGCCTTCTCCGCCGCCGTATTCCAGCGCGTCGCCCTCACGCCAAACAGCCCGCCCCATCTGCTCGCCCGCCTCCTCGCCGATGGACCCGGCGCCGACTACCTCCGCGCCACCTGCCCCGATTCCGGCTACACGCTATGCCGCTATCTGGACCGGCTCCCCGCCACCGAAGACGGCTTCCTGTGGCACCTGCTGCCATCGCTGCCGACTCGAGACGGCTACCGGATCAAGGCCGAGCAAGGCCAGGTCGTCCGGGGGACGCTCGCCATGTTCCCGGCCCAGGTTGGCTGGCACGCCTTGGTCAACACGGCACGCCAGCTCGTGACGTTCAAGGCCGAGACCCAAGTCTCGCGCGCGGAATGGGCCGAGTTCCTGGCCGGCAATGTCCCGTGGGTCCATGCCTACGCCGCCACACGACAAGCGCGAGAGTCCATCGAGGGCCCGGCCTTGGACCTGATCAATACGATCCAGTCGATCGTGGCGGTGATAAGCCTGCTGGTCGCGCTCGCCACCGTGCCGCGCCTCCTGGCTGCCGGACTGATCCGGCCCGCGATGCTGACGGCAACGACGTTGATGGTCCTTCTCGCCAACGCCTTCGCGTGCGGCGCGCTCGGCGGCGTCTTCGCCCGCTACCAGGGCCGGGTCATCTGGCTCCTGCCGCTGGCGGCGGCTGCCGCACTGATCTGCGTCAAGCGCCAGACGAAGACTGCGGAATGAGATGGCGGACCCGACGCGATTCGAACGCGTGACCTCTGCCTTCGGAGGGCAGCGCTCTATCCAGCTGAGCTACGGGTCCACGCGCCTCTCATAGCCCGGCCCCGCCACCGCGCCAAGCTTCAATCGGCATCGCGCCCGCGCTCGCGCCATGCGAGCCACATCCGCGCCCACCGATCCGCCCCCGAGGGCAGCGCGGCGTTGCGGTCCCCGATCCAGGTGACGATGTCCGCAATCACCGACTCGCGGCCCCGGTCGCGCAGCAGCAGGTGGTAGCCCGACGGATACAGCCCCAAGCGCACATCCGCCGGCATGTGCCGCCACGCCCGCGCCGCCGCGCCCACCGGCACGATCACATCCTTCTCGCCATACAGCGCGAGCACATGCCCCGGCAGCTCCGCCGACGCCCCCTGCGCCTCGTCCATCAGGTCCGTCAGACCGCGCAGCGCGTCGAACCGCGTCCGCCGGATGGTCAGCGGATTGCGCCCCAGCCGCACCAGCGCGTCCCGGTTGTCGCTCGCCACCACCCGTATCTTGACCTCTCCGCCGGTGACGCTCAGCCCGGGCAGCGTGGTGGACACCAGCCACAGCCCGGAACTCAGCACGATCCCCATCTGCCGCCGCCCCCACACCGCCGGCGACAGCAGGATCCAGCCATCCACCGGCGGCGCCGCCCCACTCGCCGCCAGCGTCATCAAGACGGCGCCGCCCATGCTCTCGCCCATCGCGTATAGCGGCACGCCAGGATACCGCGCGGTCAGTTGCCGCAGCAGGGTCGCCGCATCCGCCTGCAGCACGCCGGCGCCGGGCCACCGTCCCCGCAGCGGCGCCGCCCCGAATCCCCGCTGGTCCGGCGCGAACACCGCGATCCCCGACCCGGCGAACACCGGGCCGGGCAGCTCCATCGCGTCCCGGCTGTCGTTGAACCCATGCAGCGCCAGCACGATCGCCCGCGGCTTGCCCGCCGGCAGCCACACCCGCACCGGCAGCCGCGCGCCATCGCCCATCGTTGCCATTTCATCGACCCGGAGCGACGCCGTGGGCAGCGGCGGCAGCACAGGGTTATAGACCGGAAAACTCGCGCAGCCGCTCAACACAGCGCTGAGCAGCAGACCAAAAGCCGCGCGGCGGCGCTGTAGCACCGCTCCGATCTCAGCCGAACAACCTCATTCCACTCCGTACGAGAGCACCGATCCGCAGCCGGACCGCCGGCCCGAGCATCGCCTCGATGGCGTCGCCTGCGCGTCGCAATCCTGATCTGCGGGCCGGTGGCATCGCGGTCGCCTCGGGCGCGCGGACCATCTTCTGCCCCGAGAGCACAGTTCCCGAGGCAATCTCGAACTGCCGCTCGACCGGCAAGTCGCGCGAGAACGGCCTTTCGACCAGTGTCCAGGGCGAGTCGAGCAGGTCAGCGACACGCATCTCCCGGAACGCGGCCTGCGTATCCGCATGTCCGGCCAACCCATCCACCCAGCTCTGCAACACCCACTGCAAGGAGAAAATAGGATGACACGCATCCGGGAGGTCAAGCTTCGCGTTCACGAGTTTACCTTCATAAAGGCGAAGATGCCCCTGCGGGGTCGCATTGAAGTAGTGATGCGGATATCCGTGCAGCGGCGACATGAACGGGATGGCGCACAGCAAGTCACCACCCGGCTTGAGCACGCGCGTGATTTCCTCCGCACACCGGAATGGGTCTCGTACATGCTCGAGTACTGCGACCGACAAGACCGCATCGAACGTATCATCCTTGAAGGGCAGGTATTCCCCAACCGCCAGAATATCCGTCGATCCATATGGGACGATCTCAAGGTTATAGACGTGCTCGAGATAGTCGCTCTTGCTGCCGGCGCCACAATCGAGAACGAGCCCGTCTTTATGCTTGTCGATCAATGCTTGCATATCGGCGTCATACCCCAAGGAGGATACGTTGGCGGTATCGATGATCCGGGTTTCGGCACGAAGTTCGTCCGTGAGGTAATCGGCCCGGCCATCGCGCCATGAGTGCGGCATGTCGTCGCGTAAGAATGGCCTGATCCGGTCCATCTTGCGACGACGCACCAAGTCGATCGATTCTGGCTGGTCCATTCTGGCTCTCTAGGTTCCCGGCTTTGGACGTGCAAGTTCAAGACCGTGCGCCTGACGCCAACCGCACGCCCTGATATAGGCGGCCTCATGATCTCACGTCTGCTTGTCTTGGTCGCTCTACCGGCGCTGATCGCGGCATTCTGCATCGCCGGACCGTTCACGACCGACCCGACGCTATTATTCAGCGGCCTCGCGACCGATTTGCAGCCGGGATGGTTGCCTGGTTACGGCACAGCCGATCCGAATATGGGGATTACCGCCGACGCCCTCGGCAAACGGGCCGCGCTCGAGGTCCTGTCAGGCACGCTCCCGCTCTGGGATCATCTGGAAGGCCTTGGCGCGCCCCTGCTCGGGAGCATGCAGCCGGCCGCGCTGTTTCCCCCGACCCTGCTGCTGCTGCTGCCGCATGGGCAAGTGATCGAGCAGACCTTCCTGCAGTTCGTCGCCGGGCTCGGAACCTATCTCTTCTTGCGCCGCCTTGGTCTTGGCACCACCGCGGCTCTAGCCGGCGGGGTTTTGTTCGAGCTGAACGGCGCCTTCGCCCTGCTGCGAAACGCGGTGTTCAACCCGGTCGCCTTCCTGCCCTGGCTGCTGTACGTCGTCGAGAGCCTCAGCCAGTCCACCGCGACCCCGTGGCGGGCGCGCCTGCGCTTCATCGGACTCGGTTCGCTGGCTGCCGCGCTCGCGCTCTATGCCGGCTTTCCCGAGGTCGTCTACCTCTATGCGCTCCTCATCGTGGCATGGGTTGCGGTGCGAGCCGCCGCCATGCCGCTTGCTCAAGCGGCCAGCTTCTTAGCGAGCCTTGCCGCCACGGCGCTGCTCAGTGTCGTGATCGCGGCGCCGCTGCTCCTGGCGTTCGTAGACTTCCTCCCCGAGGCTGTTGTCGGCTTCCACCTCGGCGACGCGCTCCCACAACCCGCGCTGTTGCCCACCTCTCTCCTGCTGACGTTGCTGCCATGGGTTTACGGGCCGATTGCCGCCGCCCCGGTGCTCGCCGCGGCGGCATCCTGGAACGGGATGGGAGGCTACTTGTGCCTGATGCCCGCGCTGTTCGCCGTCGCTGGGCTCTACTGCGGCCGGAGGCAAGCGATCTGCTGGCTCATGGCCGCTTGGAGCCTGGTGTCCATCGCCGCGAGTCATGGCGCGCCCGTATTCCACCCGTTGTTCCTCAGCGTGCCCTTGGTGAAGCTGACGCTGTTCTTCCGCTATCTCGACGCGGGCTGGATCCTTTGCTGCGTCGCACTCGGCGCCATCTTCCTCGACCAGCTTCCCTCGATGTCGCGCGAGCAATGTCAGCGCGCGCGCCGGGTCGCGCTCGGCGGCACGGTTGCCGTTCTCGCCCTGGCCCTCCTGCTGGCCGAGCCGGCTTTGGTGTCGCTGTGGGCGCTCGAGGCGTCTCGTCAGTACGAGATCGCCTACCTCCTGATCGGGCTCATCCTCGTCCTCTCCTTCGCAGTGACCCGGTCGCGGCGGCTGCTGATCTCACTTGCCGTTGCGGAAACCACCGTCACCTTCCTCTTTCCGCTCGCCTCGTTTGCGCGCGCGCATCACCTGGACTGGCCGTTGATCGCGTTCCTACGGGAGCATGTCGGCTTGCAGCGGATGGCCGTGGGAATGACCGCGGTCGTCAATCCGAACTACGCGGCGGCCTTCGGCTTCGCCTCCATCAATTACGACAACCTGCCTGTTCCGGCGCGCACCGCGGCCTTCGCCGGGGCGTTTCTCGATCCAAAGCTCATCCCGTGGGCGTTCTGGCCGAAATCTGATTGGGGCCGCAGCGACGACGACCTGCGAAGCGCGATACAATCTCATGTGACGGGATACGAGAACGCGGCCGTCCGCTACGTGGTCGGCCCCCGCGATCTGTTCGGCACGCCCGCCTACCCCCTCTCGCTCAGCAGGCTCGTGCCGCAGCAATTCTCTGCCGGGGACGCGCTAACGCTGCGGTTCATACCGCAGGGGAATGACCTCAGGGAGGCGTTGCTGCTTCTGGGCACCAATGGCGGCAGTGCCGACGGTCGCTTGCGCATCCGCTTCTGCCAGGATCAAGCATGTGCGGAGGCCAGCGCTGATCTGACCACCGCGGTCGACAACCACTATCTGTCCCTGCGGTTTTCCCCACCGCTCCCGCTTGCCTCGTCGCACGACGCCGAGGTGACCATACGAAAGGAGGGTGGGGAGCATCCCGTCGCGCTCTGGACCCGGCCTGCCCTCCCGTCCGGGACCGACGACAAGCCCGTGTTGGCCCTCGTGTCGAGCGACGCGCCGGGGCTCGCGTTCGAGAGCGCGACGGCGAGCGTCTTCGAGTTGCCCAAAGCCAAGGACTATGCGAGCGCGCCCGGATGTCGCGTCGCCGCCAGTTCGCGCGACCGCTTCCAAGTCACCTGCGAGGCGCCATCCCGGCTGATCCGGCGCGAGGTTTGGATGGAAGGCTGGACGGCTCGCGTCAATGACGCAGCGGCGCCGGTCCAGCTTGAGGACGGCACCTTCCAGGCCGTCGACCTCCAGCAGGGTTCATCCAATGTCACTTTCCGCTACGACCCAACTGGCGTCCGGGCCAGCGCTTGGACCGCTCTCGCCGCGGTAGTCCTGGCGCTTGCGTTCTTGGCGACGCCGACGCTCCGCCGGGTCGAACGCGCCCATGGTTGAAACCGACGCCGACGGCGCTATCATCCAGCCCACCGCTGCACCCAAGGATTTCAGATGCCGTTCGGCGCCGACACGCCCACGCCCGCGCTCGGCGATACCGAGACGCTCATCGTGCATAACCGCGTGATCGCCTGCGACGGCGGCGACGGACCGCTCGGACACCCCCGCGTCTGGCTGCACATCGTGCACGAGCAGACCTTCTGCCCCTATTGCTCCCGCATCTTCCGCCTCGCCCCCGGCGCCGGAGACGACCAGGGACACTGACGTGCCCGACATGACCGCTCCGCCCGAGCCCCATCTCGTCCTCATCGACGGCTCCGGCTTCATCTTCCGCGCTTTCCACGCCCTCCCGCCGATGACCCGGTCCGATGGCACCCCGGTCAACGCCGTATTCGGCTTCACCAACATGCTCGCCCGGCTGCTACAGAACCACGAGGGCACCCACATCGCGGTCATCTTCGATGCCGGCCGCACCACCTTCCGCAACGAGCTCTACGCCGACTACAAGGCCCACCGGCCGGAGCCGCCCGACGAGCTGAAACCGCAATTCGCCCTCGTGCGCGACGCCACCGCCGCGTTCGGCGTCCCCGCCATCGAGCTGCCCAATTGGGAGGCCGACGACCTCATCGCGTCCTACGCCACCGAGGCCACCAAGGCCGGGTTCCGCACCACCATCGTCTCGTCCGACAAGGACCTGATGCAGTTGATCGACGACCGCGTCGGCATGCTCGACCCGATCAAGCAGAAGCCGATCGGCCCCGACGAGGTGCTGGCCAAATTCGGCGTCGCTCCCAACAAGGTCGCCGAGATCCAGGCCCTCATGGGCGACAGCGTCGACAACGTCCCCGGCGTCCCCGGCGTTGGCCCGAAGAACGCCGCCCAGCTGATCACCGAACACGGCGACGTCGAGGGCGTCATCGCCGCCATCCCCGCCATGAAGCCCAGCAAGCGCCGCGACCTCCTGGCCGAGCACACCGACAAGATCCGGATCAGCCGCAAGCTCGTCGAACTCGCCCGCGACTGCCCGCTGCCGCAGCCGCTCGACAGCCTGATCGTCCGCGAGCCCGACAACCCGGTGCTCACCCGCTGGCTCATCTCCATGGGGTTCCGCAGCACCGCGACCCGGCTCGGCCTGTTCGCCGACGCCGCCCCGCCCTCCCCCGAACCCGCCGAATTCGAGACCGCGCCCGAGCAGCCCCCGTTCGGCCCCTACGTCACCATCACCACGCTCGACGCGCTACAGGGCTGGATCGCCAAAGCCACCGCCGCCGGCATCGTCGGCCTCAACCTGCAGACCGACGGTCGCGACCCCAACCGCGCCGAGTTGCTCGGCATCGGCCTGGCGGCCGGCCCCAACCGCGCCTGCTACATCCCGCTGCGCCACCGCCTCCCCGCCAGCGCCGCCCAACCCACGCTCGAGAATGCCGAGCCCGCCCCCACCCTCGACCAGATCGACCCGGACGCCGCCCTCGCCGCCCTCGCCCCGCTGCTCACCGACCGCGCAATCCTCAAGATCCTGCACAACGGCAAGGCCGGCCTGCTCGTGCTCGACCGCGCCGGCATCCGCGCCGCCCCGATCGACGACACCATGCTCATCTCCTACGCCCTCGGCGCCGGCGCTCACCCGCACGGTCTCGAGGACGCCGCTCTGCGCGACCTCGGCCACAAGGCCGCCACCGCCGACAGCGTCACCGGCACCGGCCGCGGCCGCCTGGCCTTTGCGGAGTCGCCGATCGAGCGCGTCACCGCCTTCGCCGCCGAGGACCCGGATCTCGCGCTCCGCCTCTGGCACGTGCTCCGCCCCCGGCTGCGCACCGGCAAGGCACTGCATCTGTATGAGCGCATCGAGCGCCAACTCGTCCCGATCCTGATCGACATGGAGCGCGCCGGCATCAAGATCGACGCCGACGACCTCCGCCGCATGTCCGCCGACTTCGCCGACCGCATGGCGGTCATCGAGGCCGAGATCCACGCCATGGCCGGCCACCCCTTCAACCTGGGCAGCCCGAAAGCCCTCGGCGAAGTCCTGTTCGACGAGCAGAAGCTCCCCGGCGGCCGCCGCATGGCGACCGGCGCCTGGGGCACCGACGTCTCCGTGCTGCAGGGCCTCGCCGACCAGGGCCACGACCTGCCCGCCCGGGTCATCGACTGGCGCCAGCTCAACAAGCTCCGCTCCACCTACACCGAGGCGCTGCAGCAGGAGATCAACCCGGCGACCGGCCGCGTCCACACCAGCTTCGGCCAGGCCAACACCACCACCGGCCGCATCTCGTCCACCGAGCCGAACCTACAGAACATCCCCATCCGCACCGAGGAGGGCGCCCGCATCCGCCGGGCTTTCATCGCCGAGCCCGGCCATGTCCTGGTATCGGCCGACTACAGCCAGATCGAGCTGCGCCTGATGGCCCACGTCGCCGACATCGGTCCACTCAAGGAGGCTTTCGCCACCGGCCAAGACATCCACGCCCGCACCGCGTCCGAGGTGTTCGGCGTCCCGATGGAAGGCATGGACCGCACCACCCGCAACCGCGCCAAGGCGATCAATTTCGGCATCATCTACGGCATTTCCGGCTTCGGCCTGGCCCGCCAGCTCGGCATCGAGCAGGCCGAGGCGGCGACCTACATCCGCGCCTATTTCGAGCGCTACCCCGGCATCCGCGACTACATGGAGCGCACCAAGGAGGAGGCTCGCATCAACGGCTACGTCCTGACCCCGTTCGGCCGCCGCTGCTGGGTCCCCGGCATCAAGGAGCGCATCCCCGCCAAACGCGCCTACGCCGAACGCCAGGCCATCAATGCCCCGTTACAAGGCGGCGCCGCCGACATCATCAAACGCGCCATGGTCCGCTTGCCCGCCGCCTTGAAGCAAGCCGGCCTCACCGCCCGCCTGCTGCTCCAGGTCCATGACGAACTCCTCTTCGAAGCCACCGAGGCCGAGGCCGAAGCCACCGCCGCGCTGGCCAAATCCGTCATGGAGTCTGCGGCACCCCTCTCCGTCCCCCTCGTCGTCGAGACCGGCACCGGCCCGACCTGGTCCGCCGCCCACTAACCCACCGCCTTCGCCAGTCAAAGCCTCTCCCGCCCCGCGGGCTAGTCACCGTCTAGCCCCAGAAGGTGTCCCGTTTTATGCGCCAACTACCCAGGCGTCATTCGCCTCACAAGCCGCGATAGCGCCTCGCTCGCGAACGGCTTCGGCAAGATCGCCTCGCGATCGTCTGCTCCCCGATCCGCCAGCGACGACATCCGCCCGGTGATGAAGATGATCCGCAGCTCCGGGCGCAATCGCCGCAGCATATCCGCCAGCTCGGCTCCGCTCGGCCCCGTGCCCAGATCCACATCCGTGACGATGAGCGGCACGTCGAGCCCGTCCTTCACCAAGGTCAGCGCAGCCGCCGCGTTGCACGCTTCGACCACCTCGAACCCTTCGTCTTCGAGCATCGCAGCGACCGTCTCGCGCACGAGGGGATCGTCTTCGACCAACAACAGGCAGCGTATGATCGAGGGTTCCATAGGGCACTAACGGAGCCGTTAAACTCGCGTTTGCCGCCAATCCACGTCGCCCCGAAAACGTGATCCAGGTTAAGTCTACCCGAGCAACCGTGCGATCGCCCGCGCCGTATAATCCACCACCGGAATGATGCGTCCGTAGTTGATCCGCGTCGGCCCGATCACCCCGATCGCCCCCACGATCCGATCCGCCGCGTTGCGCGCCGGCGCCACCACCATCGACACGCCGCTCGCCCCGAACAGCCCGCTCTCCGCCCCGATGAAGATCCGCACCCCATCGGATTCCTCCGCCAGCTCCAGCAGCCGCAGCATCGTCTCCTGCGTCTCCAGCCGTTCGAACAGCAATTGGATCGAGGTCAAGCTCTCCAACGCCGTCACATCGGCCAGCAGCTTCGCCTGTCCGCGCACGATTAGCGAGCCGCCCCGCCCCTCGCTCGACCACGTCGCCAACCCGGTCTCGACGATCTGCGTCGTCAACTCGTCGAGATGGGTGCGGTCCTCCGCCATCTCGCCCGAGACGGTCCGCCGCAACTCGGCCAGGCTGCGTCCCGACAGCCGCGAGTTCAGATAATTGGCCGCCTGCGTCAGCGCCGCCGGCGGCAAACCGGGCGGCGTCTCGATCACCCGGTTCTCCACCTGCCCATCGGCGCCGACCAGGATCACCAGCGCCCGGCCGGGCCCCAGCGGCACGAAATCGATATGCCGCACCGCGCCATCCGATTTCGGCGCGATCACCAACCCGGCCGCCCCCGCCAGCCCCGACAGCATCGCGCTCGTCTCGACCAGCGTGTCCTGCAGGCTGCGCCCGCGCGACTCCAGCGCGCGCGAGATCGTCTCCCGCTCGTCCTCGCCCAACTCGCCGAATTGCAGCAACCCGTCGACGAACAGCCGCAAGCCCCGCTCCGTCGGCAGCCGCCCGGCGCTCGTATGCGGCGCGAACAGCAGCCCGGCATCGGTCAAATCCGACATCACATTACGGATCGTCGCCGCCGACACCCCCATCGGCAGCCGCCGCGAGAGCGTCCGGCTCCCCACCGGCTCCCCGGTCTGGACATACTGCTCCACGATCTCGCGCAGCACTGCTGCCGAACGCGAGTCTAGTTCCGCCGGACTCTTAACCAGTGGCCACCTTCCCTCTCCCGTTACCGTCCACTCCTGTCTATAGGAACGCCTCTCCAATTGAACAGGACACTCCGCACGATGCGCCCTTCCGGCCGCGCTCCCGACGCTCTTCGCGAAGTTTCCTTCACCCTCGGCTTCGCGCACCACGCCGAGGGATCCTGCCTCATCCGCATGGGTGGCACCGAAGTCCTCTGCAACGCCAGCGTCGAAGGCCGCGTGCCGCCGTTCCTGCGCGGCAAGGGCGAGGGCTGGGTCACCGCCGAATACGGCATGCTTCCCCGCGCCACCCACACCCGCGGCGACCGCGAAGCCGCCCGCGGCAAGCAATCCGGCCGCACCCAGGAGATCCAGCGCCTGATCGGCCGCGCGCTGCGCGCCGTGGTGGACCGCAAGGCGCTCGGCGAGATCACCATCACGCTCGATTGCGACGTGCTGAACGCCGATGGCGGCACCCGCTGCGCCAGCATCACCGGCGCCTGGGTCGCGCTCGAGCTGGCGGTGCGCAAGCTCGTCGCCAACAACGTGCTGGCCCGCTCGCCCATCACCGGCCAGGTCGCCGCCGTGAGCTGCGGCCTGGTGGGCGGCCAGCCGGTGCTCGACCTCGACTACGCCGAGGACAGCAACGCCGACGCCGATGCCAATTTCGTGCTGACCCAGGCCGGCGGCATCGTCGAGATCCAGGGCACCGCCGAGAAGGACCCGTTCTCCGAGGAACAGTTCATCGCCCTCATGCAGCACGCCAAGAACGGCACCACTCGCCTGTTCGCCCTGCAGCGCGAGGCGCTCGGCAGCTGATGATCCGGCTGGAACCCGGTACGCGGCTCATCATCGCCACGCACAATCCCGGCAAGCTCCGCGAGATGAACGACCTGCTCCGCCCCCACGCGGTGCAGGCCGTCTCCGCCGGCGATCTCGGCTTGCCCGAGCCCGCCGAGGACGCCCCGGACTTCGCCGGCAACGCCCGCATCAAGGCGCTCGCCGCGGCCAGCACCGGCACCCCGGCGCTGGCCGACGATTCCGGCTTCTGCGTCGCCGCGCTCGGCGGCGCGCCGGGCGTGCTCTCCGCCCGCTGGGCCGGACCGTCCAAGGATTTCGACGCCGCCATCGCTCGCGTCTTCGCCGAGATGGGCGACGCGCCCGATCGCCGCGCCTGGTTCATCTCCGCCCTGTGCCTCGCCTGGCCGGGCGGCGAGACGGCGACGTTCATGGGCCGGGTCGACGGCACGGTCGCTCCGGCGCCGCGCGGCACGCTCGGCTTCGGCTACGACCCGATCTTCATCCCCGCCGGCGGCCAGCAGACCTATGGCGAGATGGACCCGGCGCGAAAACACGCCACCAGCCATCGCGCCCGCGCCATGGCCCAGCTCCTTGCCGCGTGCCTGCCTCTTGTTTTGTCGGGCGCGCCGACCGACCCTCTTCTCATGACCAGTAAGGGACCAGGATGACACCAACCGAGATCACCCGGGTGGAAACCTATCTTCGCCGCGTTTTGGGCAACCCGCGCATCGAGGTCCCGGTCCCCAAACGAAAGGGCGCCTCGGTCGAGGTCACGATCGACAAGGAGTTCCTCGGCACCGTCCACCGCGACGACGAGGACGGCGAGGTCTCCTACGCCCTCCACATCACCATCCTGGAAGAAGACCTCCCGCCCGCCCCCAAGAAATAAGGCGTTCATCGTGGCGCGCGCGTCCTCGTCAGTGCGAGGCGCGTGACGCCGCTGCAATCAGGACGGCCCGGACCAACCCCATGAACGCGTCCATCAAAGCTGCCGAAGCCATCTGGTCCGCCGCCGGAACCGCCGGTTTCCCCGCGCACTCCATCACCGGCGAGGGCAGCCTTCCCTCCGCCTTCGACGTCACCGGCCTGGCTGCCGACGCGATCGGCGCCGCCGGCGCCGCGCTGGCCGAGTTCATCGCCGCCAGCACGTCCCGCCGGCCCACTCTCTCCGTCGACCGCCGCCTCGCCTCCCTCTGGCTGCTCACCTCGATCCAGCCGATCGGCTGGACGCTGCCCCCCGCCTGGGACGCCGTCGCCGGCGATTACCACACCGCCGACGGCTGGATCCGCCTGCACACCAACGCCGACCACCATCGCCAGGCCGCCCTCTCGGTCCTGTCCGTCGATGCCGACCGCAAGGCGGTGGCCGCCGCCGTCTCCAACTGGCCGGCCGATGCGCTCGAGGCCGCCATCGTCGCCGCCGGCGGTTGCGCCGCCACGATGCGATCCGCTGCCGCCTGGGCCGAGCACCCGCAGGGCGGCGCCGTCGCCGCGGAACCCGTCCTGCACCGCACGGTCCATGACGCCGCTCCCCGGCGAACCCTCCGCATGGACCCGGCCCGCCCCCTCGCCGGCATCCGCGTCCTCGACCTCACCCGCGTCCTCGCCGGCCCCACCGCCACCCGCTTCCTGGCCGGCTTCGGCGCCGACGTGCTCCGCATCGACCCGCCGTTCTGGGTCGAGCCGTCTCTGGAAGCAGAGATGACGCTCGGCAAACGCTGCGCCGGCCTCGACCTCCGCCTTCCCGCCGACCGCGACCGCCTGCGCACCCTCCTCGCCAGCGCCGACATCCTGATCCACGGCTACCGGCCCGGCGCGCTCGACCATCTCGGCCTCGGCGACGCCGACCGCCGCCAGCTGAACCCGGCCCTCATCGACGTCCGCCTCGACGCCTATGGCTGGACCGGCCCCTGGGTCGGTCGCCGCGGCTTCGACAGCCTGGTCCAGATGAGCGCCGGTATCGCCGAGGCCGGCATGCGCTGGGCCGGCGCCGAGAAGCCGACCCCGCTGCCCGCCCAAGCCCTGGACCACGTCACGGGCTACATCCTCGCCACCGCCGCCCTGCGCGCCCTGACGCTGCGCGCCGAAACCGGGGCCGGCTCCACCGCCCGCACCTCGCTCGCCCGCACCGCCACCCTGCTCGCCCCCGACCCGGCCCCCGCGCCGACGCTCGCCCCCGCCACCGACGACGATTTCACCACTCCGGAAACCACCGCCTGGGGCCCCGGCCGTCGCCTGCAGCCGCCGCTGACCCTCGACGGCTGCCCGATGCACTGGACCCATCCCGCCGGTCCGCTCCGCACCGCCGACCCGTCTTGGGCGCCCGGGCCATGACCACCATCTACATCGACGCCGACGCCTGCCCGGTCCGCGAAGAGATCTTCCGCGTCGCCACCCGCCTCGGCCTTCCGGTCGTCGTCGTCTCCAACGGCTCCCGCCCGATTCGCGCGCCCGGGCTGCCGAACGTCGAGATGGTCATCGTGCCCGCCGATCCCGACGCCGCCGACGACTGGATCGCCGAGCGCATCACCGCCGCCGACGTCTGCACCACCGCCGACATCCCGCTGGCCTCCCGCTGCCTCACCCGCGGCGCCCGCGCGTTGGCCTTCAATGGCCGCGAATGGACCGGCGACAACATCGGCAGCGCGCTGGCCGGCCGCGCCATCGGCCAGCACCTCCGCGAAAGCGGCATCCAGACCACCGGCCCCGCCGCCCTCACCGCCCGCGACCGCGCCGCCTTCCTCAACACGCTCGACCGCCTCGCCCAAGCCGCCAGGCGCGGCACCCCACCCGCTCTCAAGCTGCGGGCGATCGACCCGGGCTGAAGGTCACGACTCTTCCGGGATCAACGTGTCCATCATCGCCGCGCACCGCGTATGCAGCTCCGCCTCCCGTTCGAAATTCTTCGGAAACCGCGACCGCCGCGACTGCACCATCGCCTGCATCGCCTGCGCCTCGTGCCAGTGCCGCGCCGCCGTGATCGCCGCTTGCCATCCCCGCTCGAACTCGGTCACATCACCCTTCTTCGCCATGCCGCTCCCCAATTTGACGCCACCGCCATCGTAAGTCTAAACGCGCGGCCCATCTGACCAGGCCAAATCCATGTCGATCGTGCTCGGAATTGATTTCGGCACCACCAACAGCGTCGTCGCCGCCGTCGACACCAGCACCGGGCTCTCGCGCACGATCCGGTTCCGCACCGGCGAGACCGCCCAGGACGTGTTCCGCAGCGTGCTCTGTTTCTGGCAGAGCGTGCGCAACAGCCGCACCACGCTGCACCACGCCGCCGGTCCCGCCGCCATCGCCGCCTATCTCGACGATCCGCTCGAGAGCCGCCTCGTGATGTCGCCCAAGACCTACCTCGCCAGCGCCAACTTCACTTCGACCAACCTGCTCGGCCGCATCTGGAGTCTCGAACAACTCATCGGCCTGTTCCTGCGCGAACTCCTCGCCGCCGCATCCCTCGACCCGGCCGACCTGCACATCGTCGCCGGCCGCCCCGTCCGCTTCGCCGGCGACAACGCCGATGACGCCCTCGGCGAGCGCCGCCTCCGCGCCGCCTTCGCTGACGCCGGCATCACCACCCTGCAAATCGCCCTCGAACCCGAAGGCGCCGGCTACCGCTTCACCCGCTCGCTCGAGGCCCCCTGCACCGTCCTGATCGGCGATTTCGGCGGCGGCACCAGCGACTTTTCCATCCTCCGCTTCACCCCCGGCGCGCAGACCTCCCTGGTTCCGCTCGGCCGCGCCGGCATCGGCATCGCCGGCGACGCGTTCGACGCCCGCATCATGGACAACGTCGTCGCCCCGCTCCTCGGCAAGGGCACCCACTACGCCCCGTGGGGCAACCCCCTGCCGGTCCCCGCCGAGTGGTATTCCGCCTTCGCCCGCTGGCACCGCCTCTCCCTGATGCGCAACCCGCGCATGCTCCGCGACCTCGACGACGTCGCCCGCACCGCCGAGCACCCCGACCGCATCGCCGCCCTGCGCAGCTTGATCGAGGACGAGCAGGGTTACGCGCTCTACCGCGCCGTCTCCGACGCCAAGGCCGCCCTCTCCACCGCCGACTCCGTCCGCCTCCGCTTCGCCCACGAGAACCTGGTCCTGGACCACAGCATCCAGCGCGCCGAGTTCGAGCGCTGGATCGCCCCCGACCTCGCCCGCCTCTCCACCACCATCGACGCCGCCCTCGCCGACGCCGCCCTCCCCGCCTCCGCCATCGACCGCGTCTTCCTGACCGGCGGCACCGCCTTCGTCCCGGCCGTCCGCGCCCTGTTCACCGACCGCTTCGGCCTCACCCGCCTCTCCGGCACCGGCGACTTCCTCTCCGTCGCCGAAGGCCTCGCCCTCATCGCCGCCGACCGCCTCGAATCTGGCGCCTGAAGGCTCAGCCTTCCGTCTCGTGTGGCGTCAGTTCCTGTTGCGCCCGCAGATGCGCGGCCCGGTTCTGCGCATGATTTTGCTGCGCGAATACGGGCTACGCTTGCTGGATGTGGTGGACCGCGGACCTAGCTGCCGCTGGTGGACGCTCCTTGGAAGCGTTTGATCCCGATCGGAAGCTGGAGCCAGTCGTGCTTCGAAGCTTCGAATATGGAAACGGACGGAGGCGGAAAATTTGGGTCAGCAAACGCGCCGACCGCGACGAAAGACCATTCTGGTCGGCCGTCAGCTTCCCAATACAGTGACGATCCGCAACGCGGGCAGAAGTAGAACCGAACATTACGGCCAGAGTCACCGCACCGGTCGAAAACCTTGCTCTCGCCGTCGATCTCGACCTGAGCCTTTGTAAAGCCCGCAACGCTCGCTGCAAGCGCACCAGTTTGCCGTTGACATGCTTTGCAGTGACATAAACCAACCATCAGCGGTTCACCCTGCGTGGTTGCGCGCAGAGAGCCGCAAGAGCATTGAGCAACCCGTTTCATGAGCCTCCTCCATAAGCAGCACCAGTAACAGCTTGGCCCACCACCGTCCGCCTTGAGGTCGAGAGCGGACTTATTGTCCCCCTCTCCCGCCAGCGGGAAACGGCTTTGCCACAGTCGATTCCCTGCCCCCGGCAACCCGCTTCAACGACCCCGCCGGCACGCTCACCCTAGCCCCCCGCTCTTCTCAATGAACCGCGCCACCTCCTCGACCCCATGCCCCGCCCGGATGTTGGTGAACACGAACGGCCGATCCCCCCGCATCCGCCGGCTATCGCGGTCCATCACCTCCAGGCTCGCCCCGACATGCGGCGCCAGATCGATCTTGTTGATCACCAGCAGGTCGCTCCGCGTGATCCCCGGCCCGCCCTTGCGCGGGATCTTGTCGCCCGCCGACACGTCGATCACGTAGATCGTCAAATCGGCCAGCTCCGGGCTGAACGTCGCCGCCAGATTGTCGCCGCCGCTCTCGATCAGGATCACGTCCAGCCCCGGGAACCGCCGCCGCATCTCCGCCACGCCGGCCAGGTTGATGCTGGCATCCTCGCGGATCGCCGTATGCGGGCAGCCCCCCGTCTCGATCCCCATGATCCGCTCCGGCGGCAGCGACCCGGCGCGCGTCAGGAACTCCGCGTCCTCCTTGGTATAGATGTCGTTGGTGATCGCCGCGATGTCGAACCGCGGCGAGAACCGCTTGCACAGCGCGTCCATCAACGCCGTCTTCCCAGTCCCGACGGGACCACCGACGCCCACCCGAAGCGGGCCATGTAGGGATGTCATGTGCGGAACAACCTCGTATACTGTGTCTCGTGTCGCATCGCCGCGATATCCGAGCGAAAGCACGCCCCGCCGATCTCGTCGAGCCCGGCCCCCACACTCCCCTCCGCCACCCCAGCGATCACCGGCGCCAGCGCCGCCATCGTCCGCAGCCCGGCCGTCTGTCCCAGCGGCACCAGCCGCACCGCTGCGCTGACCAGGTTGGCCGCGAACGCATGCAGGAACCCCAACGCCGCCTCGTCCTCACCGACGCAGTTGGCCGCCGCCAGCGCCCCGAACGCCACCGGATAGGCTACCCGCTCGATGTCGATCCCGCCCCACACCCGCCCGGCCAGCGCGAACGCCGTGCCCTGCCCCAGCGTCTCGTCCCGCCGCTCCCGGCACGGCTGCGCCGCCTCCGCCAACTCCGCCAGCGCACCCAACCCAGCCGCATCGGCCCGATAGGCGTGCCGCAGCAGGATGACGTCGCTCCGCCCGCTGCCGAGCGCCAGGACATCGGCGATCCACGCCTCCAGCGTCGCCTCGTCCGTCACATCGCCCGCCTCGATCGCCCATTCGAGCCCGTGGCTGTAGGCGAAGCTGCCGATCGGGAACGCCGGCGAAAGCCAGGTGAGCAGGAGGGGAAGGCTGGACATCAGGGCCCCAGCATAGCCGAATGCGCCGAACAGGGAGCCCCGCATGCTGATCGTTCACCACCTCGGCAAATCGCAATCCGAACGCATCGTCTGGCTCTGCGAGGAGCTCGGCATTCCCTATGAACTCGAGCACCACACCCGCGACCCGGTGACCATCTTCTCGCCGCCCGACCTGCGGGCCAAACACCCGATCGGCGCTGCCCCCCTGTTGGAGGACGGCACTGTCCTCCTCGCCGAATCAGCTGCCATCGCCGAATACATCCTGATCAAATACGGCAACGGCCGCCTGGTCGCCGGCCCGGCCGACCCAGCCTTCGCCCCTTATCTCTACTGGTTCCACTTCGCCAACGGCACGCTGCAGCCGGTGATCGGCCGCTACCGGGTCGCCTGCAGCATCGACCCGGCCGCGGAAAGCCCGGCGTCGAAGAACCTGAAGGATCGCCTTGAGCGCGCCTTCGGCCTCGTGGAAACACGGTTGGGCGAAGCACCCTATCTCGCCGGCGAGGCATTCACCGCCGCCGACATCATGACCGTGTTTTCCTTGACCACGATGCGCTACTTCCAACCAGTCGACCTCGCGCCCTACCCCAACATCCGCGCCTATCTCGCCCGCATTGGCGCCCGCCCCGCCTACCAGAGCGCCATGGCAAAGGGCGACCCCGGCATGGAATTGCTGCTCAGTTAGGCAGTTCCGTCACTTATCCGGCCGACGTCGTCTCATCGTCGTGGTCGTGCGCGTGCGCGTGCCCACCCGCATACGCGCCCGCCTCCGGATCGAATGGCGCCTCGACCGCATGCGCATGCCCGCCCAACCCATGCACCATATCGGCGATCACGTGGTCCGCCCGGATCCGGATCCGATCGCCCAGCAGCTGCACCGGCAGATGCCGGTTGCCCAGATGCCACGCGATGCGAACCAGTTCCGCCGGACCGTGCGCGTGGATCTCCAGCAGCTTTTCCGGTGCCGCGACCACACGGACCATCCGACCGTCGGCCAACCCCAACCCATCCCCGTCACGCAAGCGCACCGCCTGCGGCAGATCGATCAGCAACTCCGCCCCGCTCGCCGCCACCAGTACATGCCGCCGGCGGTGCCGCCGGTCGAAGTCGATGGATACTGTATCATCCACCGTCCCGCTCCAACTGCCCGACGGAAAGATCGACTCGACCTGGATCATACCTGCGCCTCCGGCCCGGTCAGCAACTTCGGCGGCGTCGCTGGCTGCGCTTCCGGCATACCATCCCGCCGCACGAACATCCGCTTGGCCATCCGCCCCACCACCCGCGTGCTCGCAGCATCCAGCCCGCCGCCGATGACCCCGCCCAGCAGCGGCACCACCTTCGTCATATTCACCGCCCCCGCCGCCCCCAACCGTGCCACCAGCCGCGACAATACCGTCTGGTTCAGCTTCAGCAGCAGCGCCGGCCCCATCCGCATCCCGATCCGGATGCCCGCATCCTTCAGCGCATCGATCGCCGCATTGCCCAGCAAGCAGGCAAACACGAACGCCTTCACCTCCTCGCTTTGCAGATCATAGCCCCGCGCCGACGCGATCTTGGCGATCAGCCGCATCTGCACCGCCGCCGTGCCCAAGAAGTTGGCCGGCAACGCGACCGGCAGCGTCAGCACGCCCCCGAGATTGGTCACGAACCCCGCCGCCCCCGCCTGCGTGGTGGCGACCCGGATCCAATGATCGATGTCTGCCTCCGCGCCCGCCGGAACCATCGCGGTCCCGAGATCGCCGGCCACCCGCGCGTAGAGCCAGTTCAGCCCGTCCATCAACATCGAACGATCTGGCATCGGTCAGAACAGGAAGTAGCGCTGCGCCATCGGCAGCAGCGTCGCCGGTTCGCACGTCAGCAGCACGCCGTCGGCGCGCACCTCATACGTCTCCGGATCCACCTCGATCACCGGCGTCGCGTCGTTCAGGATCATGCTCCGCTTCCCAATGCCACCGCGCGTATTACGCACCGCCGACAGCGTCCGTTGCAGCCCGAGCCCACGCCCGAAATCGGCCTCCATCGCCGCCCCGCTCACGAAGGTGATGCACGTCGCCGCCATCGCGCGGCCGAATTGCTGGAACATCGGCCGGTAATGCACCGGCTGCGGCGTCGGGATGCTCGCGTTCGGATCACCCATCGGCGCCACCGCGATCATCCCCCCCTTGATCACCAGGTCCGGCTTGACCCCAAAGAACGCCGGCGACCACAGCACCAGATCGGCCAGCTTCCCCGCCTCGACCGACCCCACCTCGTGCGCCAATCCCTGCGCGATGGCCGGGTTGATCGTATATTTGGCGACATATCGCTTGATCCGCGCATTATCCGCGGGGCCATCTCCGGGCAACGACCCCCGCTGCACCTTCATCTTATGTGCCGTCTGCCACGTCCGGATGATCACCTCGCCGACCCGGCCCATCGCCTGGCTGTCCGACGAGATCATGCTCAGCGCGCCCATATCGTGCAGGATATCCTCGGCCGCGATCGTCTCCCGCCGGATCCGGCTCTCCGCGAACGCCACGTCCTCCGGGATCGCCGGGTCCAGGTGGTGGCAGACCATGAGCATGTCGAGATGCTCGTCGAGCGTGTTGCTCGTATACGGCCGCGTCGGGTTGGTGCTCGACGGCAGCACGTTCGGCAGCCCGGCCACCTTGATGATGTCCGGCGCATGCCCACCCCCGGCACCCTCGGTATGGAACGCATGGATCGTGCGGCCCTCGAACGCCGCGATCGTGTCCTCCACGAACCCGCTCTCGTTCAGCGTGTCGGTGTGGATCATGATCTGCACGTCGAACCGGTCCGCCACCTCGAGCGCGCAGCGAATGGCCGCCGGCGTCGTCCCCCAATCCTCGTGCAGCTTCAGGCACGACGCCCCCGCCCGGATCATTTCTTCCAATGCCGCCGGTTGCGACGCGTTGCCCTTCCCGGAGAACGCCAGGTTGACCGGCAACCCCTCCGCCGCCTGCAGCATCCGCTGCATGTACCAGGGCCCCGGCGTACACGTGGTCGCCGACGTCCCGGTCGCCGGCCCGGTCCCGCCGCCCACCAGCGTGGTCATGCCGGCCGCCAGCGCCTCCTCGACCTGCTGCGGGCAAATGAAGTGGATATGCGCGTCGATCCCGCCCGCGGTCAGGATCTTGCCCTCCCCGGCGATGATCTCGGTGCCGGGCCCGATGACGATGTCGACGCCGGGCTGCACATCGGGGTTGCCGGCCTTGCCGATCTTGTGGATGCGGCCGTTCAGCAGCGCGACATCCGCCTTCACGATCCCCCAATGGTCGATGATGAGGGCATTGGTGATGACGGTGTCGACCGCCCCCTCGGCCTGCGACGCCTGCGACTGCCCCATCCCGTCGCGGATGACCTTCCCGCCCCCGAACTTCACCTCCTCGCCGTAGATCGTCAGATCCCGCTCCACGGCGGCGAACAACTCGGTATCGGCCAGCCGCACCCGGTCGCCCACCGTCGGCCCATACATGTCGGCATACGCGCCGCGCCCGATGCGTGCCATCTACAGCGCCCCCATCACGTCGCCCCGGAACCCGAACACGACCCGGCGCCCGCGCAACGGCACCAGCCTCACCTCCCGCGACTGCCCCGGCTCGAACCGCACCGCCGTCCCCGCCGCGACGTCCAACCGCTGCCCCCGCGCCGCCGCCCGGTCGAACTGCAGCGCCGGGTTCGCCTCGGCGAAATGGTAATGGCTCCCCACCTGCACCGGCCGGTCTCCCGTATTGGACACTGTCAGCGTGGTCGTGGGTTGGCCCGCATTGAGCTCGATCTCGCCCGCCTCGGTGATCACTTCGCCGGGGATCATCGTATCGGCTCGTGGACCGTGACGAGCTTGGTCCCATCCGGAAACGTCGCCTCGACCTGCACGTCGTGGATCATCTCGGCGATCCCCTCCATCACCTGCTCGCGCGTGATCACATGCGCCCCCGCCTCCATCAGATCCGCCACCGACCGCCCGTCCCGCGCCCCCTCGACCACGAAATCCGAGATCAGCGCCACCGCCTCCGGATGATTGAGCTTCACCCCCCGCTCCAGCCGTCGCCGGGCCACGCTCGCCGCCATGGCGATGAGCAGCTTGTCCTTCTCACGCGGGGTTAAATTCATCGCACCTCAACACGACCAGACGCGCGGCAGCGGCCGCCCCGCGCGCAATACCGCCAATCCTGCCACGACCCCCGCCCGCAGGCACGCCCCATCTTTCGCGACGATCCGCGCCACCAGCATCCCGTCCCATGCCGACGCCCCCGCCTCGAACGGGGCCAAAGCGGCCCGAAGCGCCTCCACCCGCACCGCCGCTTCGGGCGCCACCAGCACCAGCGTCGCCACCGCGCACGCCCCGGCGCCGACCGCCGTCCGCCCGAGTGCCGCCGCCACATCGCCCTCGAAGCGGATACGATCGTGCAGGAGCATCCGGCCGGCCCGTCTGATTTGAAAGAGATCGTTCAGCGCGACCCGGCGCACCGCCTCCCCCATCGCCGTCCGCCCGAACACCAGGCTCTCCACGCCGAGGAACCATCCCCCGTCCGCCACGTCGACCTCGAGCCGCCGCCGCAGCGCGCTGCCGTCGAACAGGATCGTCTCCTGCGGCAGCCATTCCAGCGAGGCGTCATCGGCAACCTCGATCGTATTGCCGACCATCGCAGTGCTGCCCGGCAACGCGCGGTAG
>CAZZVQ010000044.1:8106-35135 GCA_964657565.1 uncultured Acetobacteraceae bacterium | reverse complement strand
TACCCAGGTGCTCGGCGCGCTGCACGAACTGCTCCGCGGGTTGCACGAGGCCGCCCCGCAATCCATGTCCGCGCTCGCAAAGGACCGACCGGACCATCTCTACGACGGTCTGCTCGCGGTGCTGATGCGGCTCGTCTTCCTGCTCTATGCCGAGGACCGCGGCCTGATCCCGTCCCGTGACAGCCCGGCCGATCGTGCCTTCTACGACCAGGGCTACGGCGTCCGACCGCTCTACCTCCGCCTACTCGAGGACGACGCGCTGCACAGGGACACGATGAAGGAACGCCGCGGCGCCTGGCACCAGCTGCTCGTGCTGTTCCGCCTGGTCCATCGCGGCGACGGCAGCGGTTGGATGCGCGGCCGCGGCGGCAAGCTGTTCGATCCGGCCGCCTTCCCGTTTCTGCAAGGCCAAGCCGCACCCTCTGATCCCGTCACTATCCCGCCCGTCTCCGATGGCTGTATCCTCCGCGTGCTGGCCTTGCTGTTGGAGCTCAAGGGCGAGCGGCTCTCCTACCGCGCGCTGGATGTCGAGCAGATCGGCTCTGTCTACGAGACGGTGATGGGCTTCACCGCCGAGCGCGCCGCCGCCCCTTCCATCGCCATCCGCGCCGGCAAGCGCGACCGCACGCCGGTGTTCGTCGATCTCGCCAAGCTCCTCGCACAACCCGGCCGTGACCGCATCAAATGGCTGAAGGAAACAACCGAGCGCGGCAAGTTCCCGGCCCGCGTCGAGCGCGACCTGACTGCCTCCTCCGACCAGGCCGGCCTCGCCGCCGCTTTGCTCGACGTGGTCGACGAGCGCGGCTCGCCCAGCGGCCGGGTCTGGCCGGCGGGCAGCCCGCTGCTGCAACCGACCGACGAGCGTCGCCGCACCGGTAGCCACTACACGCCGCGCGACCTCACCCTCCCGATCGTCCGCCACGCCCTTGCGCCCGCCTTCGAGCGCATCGGTGCCGACGCCATCCCGGACGCCGTGCTCGCGCTCAAGGTCTGCGACCCCGCCATGGGCTCCGGCGCCTTTCTCGTCGAAGCCTGCCGCCAGCTCGGCGCCCGCCTGGTCGAGGCCTGGCGCGTGCACCCCGATTGCCGCCCGGTCCTGCCGCCTGACGAGACCGAGCTGTTGCATGCACAGCGCCTAGTCGCCCAACGCTGCCTGTATGGCGTCGACAAGAACCCCAAGGCCGTCGACCTCGCCCGCCTGTCGCTCTGGCTCGCGACCTTGGCGCGCGACCACGAGTTCACCTTCCTCGACCATGCCCTCAAGTCCGGCGACAGCCTCGTCGGCCTCACCCGCGCCCAGGTCGAGCGTATGGACTGGGCCGACAACGCGCAGGGCTCGCTGTTCGGCAATCTCGTCCCCGACCGCCTCCGGGCCGCCGCTGCCGCCCGCGCCGAGATCCGCGCCGCCGCCGACGACGTGGCGCTGCATGAGCAGGAGCAGCGTCTGCTGGTGGCCGA
The DNA here is from genome assembly GCA_964657565.1 of uncultured Acetobacteraceae bacterium. Lineage (GTDB taxonomy): Bacteria > Pseudomonadota > Alphaproteobacteria > Acetobacterales > Acetobacteraceae > JAVVHH01. Next base: position 33,677 of record CAZZVQ010000044.1, on the reverse strand, counting down.
GAAGCACATGGCCGAACTGCGCCGCGCCGGCGACGCAACAGTCGGACTGTTCTTCGGAACCACCCGCGACCGCACCCGCCGTGAAGCCGTTGCCCGCTTGCACGACACCGGCACCAGCACGGATCGGCTATGGGCCGCCATAGACACCGCTGCCACGTCGTTGCGCACCGGGGAGCACGACGTGCGGCCATTTCACTGGGAGCTTGAGTTCCCGGAGGTGTTCGAGGGAGATACACCAGGCTTCGATGCGATCGTCGGCAACCCACCTTTCCTAGGCGGGAGACGCATCTCAACAAATTTTGGCGACTGCTATGCTGAGTGGCTTCAGCAAGCCCATGCAGGCATGCACGGCAACGCCGATCTGGTCGCCCATTTTGTCCGTCGCGCCTTCGGCGTGCTACGGCCGGGCGGCTGCTTCGGCCTGATCGCGACCAACACGATCGGCCAGGGAGACACCCGCGAGAGCGGCCTGCGGGCCGTGTTGGACGCGGGCGGCGCGGTGCTGCGCGCCGTGCGCCGGCTGCCCTGGCCGGGCGAGGCGGCCGTGGTGGTTTCGGTCGTGCATGTGATGCGCGGAGTAGTACGTTCGCCTGTGCTGGACGGGCGGCAGGTGCGGCGGATCAGCGCCTATCTGGTCGAGGGCGATCTCGACGCAAGCCCAGCACGGCTGGTGGAAAACGAAGGCAAGGCCTTTCAGGGATGCATCCTGCTCGGCCTGGGCTTCACGTTCGACGACCAGGCGGTCGCCCGCGGAAAACCGGCGAGCCCGGTGTCCGAGATGCACCGCTTAATCGCAAAGGATCCGCGCAACGCCGAGCGTATCTTTCCGTTTCTTGGCGGTGAAGAGGTTAATAGCGATCCGCATCATGCACACCATAGGTGGTGTATTGACTTCAATGACTTTCCCTTACGCCGTGATCCTCAACTAAAAAGTTGGGCTGAAATGAGCGATGTCGACCGGAGAGCCTGTCGTATAACTGGATTGGTTCCAGCCGATTACGTGAATCCTGTAGCAGAAGATTGGCCGGATTTAGTTGATATTGTCAAACGATCTGTGAAGCCGGAGCGAGATCGGCAAAAGCGAAAAGCTCTGCGAGTTCGATGGTGGCAGTATGCTGACAAACGGCCAGGATTGCGGAAGGCCAAAGAGTTTTCCGAAGTTCTATCCACCGCAAGTTCAATGACTACTTTTCACGTATTTGCACGGGTCCAAAAGAATGCAATACTGTCACATAAGCTTATTTGTGTCGTGGATGGATCGCCGGCTGATTTGGGGCAGCTTCAATCGCGGTGTCATGAGCTTTGGAGCATCAGCTTCGGAGCTACTGCGGGTTCCGCTGACGCTCCGACGTATAATCCGACCCAAGTTTTCGACAATTTTCCCTTTCTCTCCGAACGGACCGTCGAAGTTTCTCAAGCGATCCAAGCTTATGAAGATTTTCGGCGAGAATTCATGATCGAACTAGATGAGGGGTTAACTGCCATCTATAGTCGATTTCACGATCCGGATGATGACACTACAAAAGTGGCATCTCTTCGAAAGCTCCATAGGGATCTTGATAAAGCTATTCTTGAAGCTTATGGGTGGAACGATCTGGCTGTGGCCGCTGAGCCAGAGTTCCTAACCGGGGACCACGAACCCGACCATCGCTTTCAAAGCCGGCTGTTCTGGCCAGCGCCATTCCGCGACGAGGTGCTCGCCCGCCTGCTCGACCTTAACGCTACCCGTTCCGCCGCCGAACGCGCGCGCGGCCTCACCCCCGCACCCGTTGACGACGAGATGGAAGACGCCTGACGCGCCATGCCCCATCCAGCGGTCAAGCGGGTGCGCGACCCCGTGCACAACCTCATCGAGTTCGGCGCCACCAAGGCCAGCCGTGAGATTGAGCTTGCACTCTGGCAGGTCATCCAGACCCCGCCCTTCCAGCGCCTGCGCCGCATCAAGCAACTCGGCTTCAGCGAACTCGTCTTCCCCGGCGCCACCCACACCCGCTTCGCCCACAGCCTCGGCGTGTTCCACACCGCCCGCCTGCTTCTCGGCGCCGTGGAGCGCAGCCTGGACGCGGCCAATCAGACCTACCAGGCCTCCCAAGCCAATGTCGCCTTGGCAGCCGCGCTGGTGCACGACGTCGGCCATGGCATGTTCAGCCATGCCTTCGAAGCGGTTGGCAAGGAGCTCAACCTGCCGCTCGCTCGACACGAGACGGTCAGCGACCGGCTGATACGCGACAGCGAGATCAGTCAGGTCCTCGATCGAGAAGTCATGAAGGGATTTGCGGCGAACGTCGCTGATCTCGTCGGCCGCGAGCAGCCGCAAAACGTCTACGACTCGATCGTCACTAGTCAGTTCGATGCTGACCGGCTCGATTACATGCAGCGGGATCGCATGATGACCGGGCTCGCCAGCAGCACGGTCGACGTAACCTGGCTGGCTCATAACTTGGAGGTCGCACCGGTCCGTTTCGGTGTGGACGAGCAAACCTTGCGCACGGTCGATACGCTCGTTCTGGGACCCAAGGCATTCCACGTGGCCGAGAGCTACGTCCTCGCGCTGTTTCACCTGTATCCAAACGTGTATCTGCACAAAGCTACTCGCGGCGCCGAACAAGTTTTGCAGGACTTGATCCGTTGCCTCTTTGAGGCAAACCGAAGCGGTCAGCTTGCGCGGACCGGCTTGCCGGACAACCATCCGCTTCTTCGGTTCGTGCGCGAACCGCACATGCTCGAACGGGCGCAGGCCTTGGACGACACGGTGCTCTGGGGCGCCCTGCCGATGCTGATCGAGTCCGGTGACACGAGGTTGAGCAAGCGGGCCCGGCAGCTTCGAGATCGCTCGCTGTTGAAAGCCGTCGATATCGAACGGATTGTCTCAGGCCGCTTTCCGCCCGATCGACGCGAGACGGCAGAGCAGCGCGATAGCCGCAAGGCGCGGATTAATTTAGCCTGTCAGACGATCACCGGCCGCGCTGCCGAGTTGCCGGCGGCAATGTTCGATGACTACGAACGCAACCCCTATAAACGCTACCAGGAGTCGCGGACGCCGCCGAACCAGATACACATCAATATGGGCAGCGAGCCGCGTGACATGGCCGAGCTTTCCAGCACGGTTGCAAACGCTGAGCCGTTCCGGGTCTGCCGTGCATATGTGGATCGGGGTGACACGGCTACGGAAAGCGCTCTACGAAAGATCATCGAAACCTCACTCGAAGTCGCCGCACATGAATGATCGTCCAAAGTCTTTCGATCTGCACCGGGTCGCGGCAACCATCGTGTCCGACGCTGGCGGCGAACTCGTGGGCCGCACGCGACTGCAAAAGGTTGCCTACCTCGCGACGCTTGCCGGCTACCTTGACGGGTTCGCCTTCGAATACCGCCACTATGGCCCGTTCAGCGAGCAGCTGGCCAACTCGATGGAGATCGCAGTCGGCTTAGGACTGCTTAAGGAGGAGGAGCGACGCGCTGATTGGGGCGGCTGGTATTCGATTTATCAGAACCCGCGAGCTGCCGCTGGCGATGACGAACGCAAGCAGTTTCTTGCGGCTGCCGCTAAGATTGGAGCAATCGAGCTCGAGCTTGCGGCGACGGCGGCGTTTTTCAGCAAGGTAGAGGGGAAACCTGCCGACGACGCGTGGGCGGAGACCAGCCGGCGCAAACCGGACAAGGCCGCGCACGGTCGCCTTGAGCGCGCCAAGACGGCCTATGCGGAATTGCTGAGCCTGAAAACAAGGCATGCGCTACCGGCAATCGCGTGAGATGACGAGCGCTCCCGTCCGCACGCGGCTGCTCCGCACGTTGCGTCGGGACTTAATCGGGCCGGATGTTGGGCCCGATGATGCCGACCTAACCCGCGAACTGATCAGCGAGCGTCCCAGCCGCTGGTATCTGACCGGGTTCATCGCTCCCGAGCCCGACCCGGCCGTATTGGAGCCGATCGCCGCCGAAGAGAGCCTACTCGACGAAGCCCTGTCGGCGGAGAGCGAGCCACCGCCCGACCCAGTACTCGGCGGCAGCGCCGAAGACAATAGCGAGCCCGACCCCGGCCCCAGTGCCGGACGCATGCAGCCCACCTCGCTCGGCCTAACCGTACTGTTGCGCCCTGAGGTCGAGGCGATCGATGCCGTCGTCAGCTGGGGCGATTACCAGACGGAGCCGCCACTCTCGGCGGAGATCCTGACGGCGGACTCGGGACAGAAACCGCCGCCGGTGCAGTGGCGCCGGGCTCCGCGCGAGGTCCTGGTCCGCCTCGCTATCCCCCCGGACGGGCGCGCCGCCGCGTTCACCACCGTGCCGGACAGTGCCGCGCCGCAGCTGCCGGGTGGAGGCCTGCAGTTGAGCACCCACGCGCGCGGCTACAATATCCGCCAGCCGGACGGCAGCGTCGAGCGAGTCCGGGCGGTCACGATCGTGTTGCTCAACCGCCGCCGGCGGCCCGGGCGCCGCTTCCTCGACGTCGCGTGCGCCTTCCAGGCGAGGCTGGAGCTGCGCTGCGAAACTGGTTTCGCGCCTCGTTGCGACCTGTCGGGGCACTGGAGCGACGATATCGACCGCCGGGCCGCCGACCTACATTACCGTGACCTGGCGGAGTTCGCCGTCGGCCGGTCCAGCAGTGCCAACTGGACTCACGATGGAGACGGGGTGGTCCGTCGCACCTGGACCGACCCGTTGCCGAGCGAGGAGGTCGAGCGGGTTGCCCCCAACGAGGCGATAGGCGGCGTGACCTGGGATATGCAAGCGCTTGCGGAATGCGCGCTGACCGGCCCCGACGCCCTGCGTGCCGCGCTGGCCGAACTGCCCCGCCGATACGGCGATTGGATCGCGGGACAGGCGGCTTCGATCGGCGAGATCCCCGGTCCACGGCGGCAGGACACCGCGTCCCGACTGGTCGAGGCGATGGGAAGGGCCCAGGCGCGAATCGAGGCTGGGATCGAACTGCTGGCCGCCGAACCCCGCGCTCGCCTGGCCTTCGCCGCCATGAACGACTCGCTCCAACGGGCGGCCCGACAGCGGGGGGCACAGGGCAACGGGCGATCGCCCGCCGATCAGACAAACCCGAACTGGCGTCCATTCCAACTCGCCTTCATCCTGCTCAATCTCGCCGGCCTTGCCGACAAGCGGCATCCGGAGCGCGACGTCGTAGACCTGCTGTTCTTTCCGACCGGAGGCGGCAAGACGGAGGCCTACCTGGGCCTCGCCGCTTGGACAATCGCTTACCGTCGGCTGTCCGCATCCGGCAAACTTGGCGCCGGAGTAACGGTGTTGATGCGCTACACGCTGCGGCTGCTGACGCTTGACCAACTCGGCCGCGCGGCCGGCGTGGTCTGCGCGCTTGAGCTGATGCGCGGCGAGCCGGCCTGGCAGGAGCATGGCAAGCCGATGCTCGGCACGTGGCCGATCGAGATCGGTCTCTACGTCGGCTCCGCCGCCTCACCAAACGCGCTTGGCGGTAAGGGGAACACGGGACCGGATACAGCGGTAACCCGCATCAAGCGCTACCAGCGAGATAAGCGCGAGCCGCCGGCGCCGTTGCAGGCATGCCCCTGGTGCGGCAACAAATTCACACCGCAGAGCTTCAGTCTTCAACCGAACGCCGTCGCGCCGCAAACCATGGAACTTCGCTGCGTCGGCGATAACTGTCCGTTTACGGCGGAACGACCGCTGCCCGTCGTGGTGGTCGATGACGCGATCTATCGCCGGCTGCCCGCCTTCCTGATCGCGACGGTCGACAAGTTCGCTGGCCTGCCCTGGGTGGAACGGGCCGGCATGTTTTTCGGCCATGTCGATCGCGAGGATCAGTGGGGCTTCTACGGCCCGGCCGAGCCGCGCGAGGGTGCGCGGCTCTACGGTGGCGCGCGGCTGGACCCGCCGGACCTGATCATCCAGGACGAATTGCACTTGATCAGCGGCCCGCTGGGCACGGTGGCCGGTCTTTACGAGACGGCGTTAGACCGGTTGTCGTCGCGGGTGCAGGACGGGGCGGTCGTCCGGCCCAAGATTGTCGCCAGCACCGCGACTGTGCGGCGCGCCGGGCATCAGATCCAGGCACTATTCGACCGGGACAAGACCGAGGTGTTTCCCCCACCCGGTCCGAATCGCCGAGACAGCTTTTTCGCTAAAACGGTTCCCGCCGCCGAAAGTCCGGCGCGGCTTTACGTCGGCATCGCCGCCCAAGGCAAGGGACCGAAGCTCGTCTTCTTGCGTGCATTGGTGACGCTTCTCGCCAGCAGCATGCACGAGCAAGCGGGGTCGGGCGCCCTGGCCGACCCCTACATGACGGCCGTCTGCTACTTCAACGCGTTGCGGGAGCTGGGCGGAGCGCGGCGGATCGTCGAGGATGAAGTCAAGGCAAGACTGACCGATTACGGGCAGAAGCGCCGCCGGGCGGAACCGACGGACCAGCCCTTCGCCGACCGTGCCCTCGGCGAGCCGTTAGAGCTGACCTCGCGCGTCTCCACGGATCAGGTGGCCAAGGCGAAGGACCGGTTGGAGCAGCCCTGCGACGGCGTGACTGGCGTCGACGTCGCGCTGGCAACTAACATGATCTCGGTCGGCTTGGACATCACCCGTCTCGGCCTGATGCTGGTGCAAGGGCAGCCGAAGACTGCAGCGGAGTACATCCAGGCGACCAGCCGCGTGGGCCGCGACAAAGAAAAGCCTGGCTTGGTGCTGGCGGTGTTGAACGTCCACAAGCCGCGCGACCGGATGCACTACGAGCAGTTCCGGCATTTCCACGCCTGCTTCTATCGATCCGTCGAACCTACCAGCGTCACCCCCTGGGCCGCCCGCGCGCTCGACCGGGCGCTCGCAGCCGTCGTGGTCGCGATCGCGCGCCATCTCGACACGGCGCTGACCCGCGAATCCGCCGTCCGAGCGCTGGCCGACCACCCCGCCGTGCGTCAGCAAGTGCGCGACGCGCTGACCGAGCGCGCTCCTGCGGCTGAGAAAGATGCCGTCGGTCAGGCTGTCGATCGCCTCCTTGGCGGCTGGACGGAGATTGTGACGCAGCAGACCGCCGACGGCGATCCGTTCACTTACGGCAAGGGCGCGCAACGCCTGCTGCATGACCCGCTCGACGCGGCGCTGCCTAGCTTGACGCCCATCCATCGCGAGTTCACCGCGAGCCGTTCCATGCGCGACGTCGAGGCGACCGTGTTGCTGAAGGTGCGCGGGCCGAATGGCGAGTCGCTGGGAACCACCGCATGACCAAAGATGTGCTGCGGCTGAGCCAGATCGTCGGCAGCTTCGGCCCTGGCGCCATGGTCGATCTTCCTGACCGGTCCGTCATGGTGGGCGGGCTCGACGGCTGGGAGATGGGCAGCAGGGGCGCGTTCCGCCTGATCGAGGAGCGCCGGCTGGTCCGCTTTCTCGAAGAACGGCTTGCCGACGATGCGCGCATAGCCAGCGGTAAACCACTATCGCTGCGCACGCCGCCGGTCGACCCAGGCACCCCAGGCGCCTTCGTCCCCGGCGTGCCGGTGTCGATCTTCCCGACCTGGTTCACGTGCGACAGCGTCGAAACGTCCGGCCCCGGAGCGACCGGTCAGCGTCGGCGACGAATGGTTCAGTGGACCAATCTCGTTCCGCCAGCCCGCAAGCGCTACCAGGACGACGAGGGCAAAGCGCATGACGTCACCCCGCTCCGTTTCGTCTGCGGCTGCGAGCACGGCCACCTGCAGGACATCTCGTGGCGCTGGATCGTCCATGGCGAGGCCAAGTGCAGCGAGCCGCTCTGGCTCGAGGAGGCCGGCACTAGCGGCGACCCTCGCGACACGCGCGTCGTTTGCGGCTGCGATAAGTCCCTACTGCTGGAGCAGCTGTTCCAGCCTGGCAGGCTCGGTCCCTGCCGCGGCGAGCGTCCCTGGATCGGCGACACCGACCCGAAACCCTGCGCTGACGAAACGGGCAAGCCCGTCATGTTGCGCCTGCTGACACGCAGCGCCACCAACGCGTTCTTTCCACAGGTCGCCACCGTCATCTCGCTGCCTGAGGCCGAAGACGCGCTGGGTCGGGCCGTCGCGGCTCACTTAACCGACTTGCGCGAAGCGGGGAGCGCCGCGGAAATCGGGCTCGCACGCAAGTTCAACCAGGCGCTGCGCGCGGCCCTGCAAGGCTACCCAGACGAGGCCGTTTACGCCCGCGTCAAACTGCTTGAGAGCGGCGGCGTCGCTGCGACCGCACCCGATCCGCGGGTTGCGGAATACGAAGTTTTGGCCAGCGGCCAGCCACTCATCGGCGAGGATCGTTCCGACGCTCTCCTGCACGCGACCACGCTGCCGCGCGCGACATGGGATGCGTTGGACGAACCCCTGTTAGCTGGGATCCATGCGTTAGTCGCCGTGCACCGCTTGCGCGAGGTTATCTGCCTATACGGCTTCACCCGCTTTGAGAGTTCGCCGCCTATGGCAGACGACGGTTTGGAAGACGTCGGCCTTGCCGTCCGTGGTGCAGCGCTCGGCACTGCACCGGACTGGTTGCCGGCAGTCGAGCAATATGGGGAAGGTCTATTCATCCAGCTCGACCCAGACGGCATTGAGACATGGCTCGCGCAAGACGGCACCAAAAAGCACGTCACCACTTTATTGTCCGGCTTTGAACGCTGGCGCGCTAGCAAGGTCGGCGTTAAGCCGCGCAGCGCCGTCTATGCTCTGCTCCATAGTCTGTCGCACGCCTTGATGAACGAGATCGCCCTCGATTGCGGTTACCCGGCCAGCGCGTTGCGCGAACGGATCTATGCGCTGCCGGCGATCGCGCAGAACGGCCCTCTTCGCAGCGGTGTGTTGATCTACACCGCCACCGCCGGCACCCAGGGCACACTAGGTGGGCTCGTCGAAGTCACGGGCCGTTTCGGTTCCATTTTGCGCGCGGCGCTAAGTCGCTTGTCCGTTTGCAGCAGCGATCCGGTTTGCGCCGATCACGATCCTGCCACCCACAACGACGACCGCGCGACCCATGGGGCCGCCTGCCACGGCTGTTTGCTGATTGCCGAGACAAGCTGTGAAGCGCGGAACCTGTTCTTGGACCGCGCCTTACTTGTTAATACTATGTCCGGAATTGATGCATCGTACTTTGCGCCCGAAAACTTAAATGCTTGAGCGTGCCGTATTCCCGGCCAGGCAGTAATTGGCATTTCCCCTGCTCGCTACAACTGAAGCGCCCGCTTCCAAGACCATCGACAATAGTGTTGGACGTTGAGCTGTCGCGTAAGATTCTGGGGAGTGCTAAACACCGAAACGACCCAGCAGTATGACTCTGATCACTCGGCAACCTAGACGGCGACCATAACCGCTCCTTTTCAAGCAGTATTTTAGATTAGCGTCTGCCGTCTCGGCCTTCGCCGAATGATAATCCAGCCTTCGCGGATAACGATTGCACCGAGCTGTCAGTTTTGAAGCGCATTGGGGCGATGCGACTGCGCTTGATTGAATCATCACTTCGCGCCTAGGCATCGAGACATCGCTGTAACCGTTACTTGGCCGAGGAATTTCCGTACTGGGCGCTGTTCGCCGCCGCGGGAACTTTGATCAAACACAAACTGCAAACGACCGCGTCGGCCTTGCCAAGTTCCGGCAGGGCTGCGCGCCCGAGGCAGAGAATAGTGTCAGGTAGTAAGATGGAAGAGGCTGAGCCTTTCCCCAGAGAGAGGAAGAAGTTCGGCTGAACAGCTGAACGATCTTGCGACACTTGGCAAGCCGGCATCTTGCTGCAGTGGTGTTCTCTGGCATCCACCCCTGCCGAACTGCAAGGACACCCATGAACGAACGTATCGACGGGCGCGGTAAGCGCGTGCCCGAGACAAACCTGTCCGTCTTCCTCAGGAGTAATGCCCCTGACGTCTTCAAGGCTGAAGCGCAGGACATCCTCGGCCAACTCGCTCCCTGGGGCACGCTCGACGACGCTGTCTTGCGCGAGGCTGACCCGCAGCTACTCGCCCGCATCGACCGCCTGTCCGGGGCCGGACTGGATTTCTTCCGCGTGCTGCGCGGCGAGAAACCCCACAAGACCACGCATAGCCGACAGAATGTGTCGGCCAGCCTTCGGCAGAAGCTGCACGAGCATCCGGGACAGGTGAGCGAGGCGACCTATCCCGTCGGTCACATCGTACCAGTGATGGCCTGGATTTATTGGGGGTCGATCGAGGCATGGGTCGAGGGGAGGCCTGACCGCACGTGCTTACCCAAGGGATACTGGCGGCAGCGTGCAAACCAGTCTGCTGCCCTGATCCGATGGGCCGAGATGCATCCGGGCGAGCCGCTGACCCACGCGACCCTGAATGCGGCCGGGCTGCACGCGCTCGCGACTGCGCTGGATGTCGCCGCACTGATCGCGCTCGCCGCGGAGCTTGGCCTGGAGCGAGACCTCAAGAAGCGTCCAAACGGCTTTTGGACCCATACGGCCGTGATCGACGCCTACGCTGAACTGTGCAGGACGCGTGGGATCACCCTTAGCTCGACCGCTTTGATCGCGATGGGCGGCGTGGGCTGCACCCTGTTTGGTCGAGCACGACGACTGTTCGGCACCTTCGCGGCGTTCCAAGTCGCCGTGATGGCGCGCTATCCCGACATCAAGCCGCCTGATCGTCCCACTGCGCAGGACGGACGTCGCCTGGACAGCTGGCAGGAGGTGGTCGCCTACAACGCGATGCGCATCGCCTTTCCCGATGCCGTAATCGACACCCACGTCCTGCTGGCAGGCACCCGGCGCTCGTGCGACTTTGTGCTGAATGGGTCCTGCTACGTCGAGGTGCTTCGCCTCCGAAAGACCGAGATTGCGACACCTCGGAACCCCGACGCGGTAAAATACGCCGCGCAGTGGTCTGCAAAGATGGCGGTGTATCAGGCGCTAGGCGTGACCCCGGTCATGATCGACCCCGACGACATCCACGACCCGGAACGCCTCGCGGCGCGCATGGCTGAGATCGCTGCAGAGTTGGCCTTGCCGATGCGGGCTTTGCCGGCGCCGAGCGGCAAGGTGGTCCGTGCCAAAGGTTACTGGAGCTTCAGCACGCTCTGCGCGGCGGTGGCCGAAGTTGCCGACGTTCTCGGCAGGTGGCCAACTTATGCCGAACTCACCACGGCAGGTTACGGCCATGCTCCGATCCTGCTGAAAAAGCCCGGGATGGCGGCGCGCGTCGCGTCCGAAATCGGCCGGGCCTTGCTGCATCAGAAGGGTGTCTGGTCGGAGGAGACGATCGTAGCCGGCTTCGCCGCCTGGGCCGTCGAGCATGGGAGGTACCCGACGGGCGACGAGCTCGTGGCAGACGGCCTGCACCTTCTGCATGGGGCGCGTCGCCGGCTGTTCGCCGGCCGGCCCGAGGCGCTCCGAACGCGGGTAGAGCAGCGCTGCGGCAAGACTCTCCCGCGCCGCCCTGGCCAGAAATAAGTAGGGGCGATGCCCGTGTTCGATGGCGTTTGATGGCGTCGCGATCTCTTGCTGGCTTCATCAATAGTTCCGCCGCAGTGATTGTCCCAGGTGTTGGTGGGTTGGAACAGGATGTTCTCTTCCCCAGAAAGAAAGATGTGCGCATGTAATCAAGCAAGACGAGTCTTACTAAGATCCCACATCTCTAGAATCGGCCGAAACAGATCATTCTCTTGAACTGATCTAACGGCCCACGAAACCCGACACGGCGCAATGATGCGGACTGGCAAGGCTATTCTTGCTGGAACAATTCTGCCGGATCGCAATCGATCCAACAGCAAGGAAACACATCATGGAAATCCGCGACCATATCATGGAGGCGATCGCCAACCAGTTGGACAAGCCCGCTCTCGAGCGGCTTCGGGCCGAACAGATCGCCTCGCTCCATCGCCGGGTTGGCGACGCCCTGCCGCTCTCGCCCCGACTCGAGCGACTGGTGAACGATCCGGCGAGCCTGAAGGAGATGGATGCCGACGACCTCATCGGCGCGTTCGCGACGGTGATCGACCAGGACGATGTCCTTCTCCAGGGCGAACTGCTCGCGCTGACCGTCACCGCCGCCCGCCTCGGCAGCGTGCTGATGGCCATGCGTCTCGGCCGTAAGTTGTTCCAGGAGCTTGGGGCTGGGGCACAGGCGGAGGAAAGCCTCAGCCTGAATTAGACGCAATTAGTTCAGGCAAAACGCCTGAACCACGCTGTCCCAAGACGGCATCATCGCCATACGCGGCGCGTTAAGCATACATAAGAATAGACCGCCCACTTGAACGATCAACGTCGGTCCGATCGCTCGCCGAGGTCATCGAATCCGTTTTGCCGCGCTTGGCCCTGGTGGCAGCGCTGAAGCCGGCTCGACCTGGAGCCGCCTCGCTCCGACCGTTGAAGTTCCTGAACGCTGCTGCAAGGAACCCTCATGAAACTGATCCACACGTCCGATTGGCAAGTCGGCAAATCCTACGCCTATGTCGACGACGCCACCCGCGAGATCCTGCGCGACGCGCGGCTGCAAGCGATCGTCCACCTCGGCCAACTGGCCCAACAACACGGCGTCAACACCATCCTGGTCGCCGGCGACGTCTATGATACCGCCGCACCGAGCGATCGGACCCTGCGTCAACCGATCGAGCGCATGCGGCAGTTCCCGGGCGTCACGTGGCACCTCATCCCCGGCAACCATGATCCGCATATCGTCTCCGGCCCCTGGGATCGGCTGAGCCGGATGGGTCTGCCCGACAATGTCAACGTGCATCTGACCTCGGAGCCGGCCGACCTCGGCGACGGCACCGCCTGCTTGCTGCCGGCCGTGCTCACCCGCCGTCATGCGGCAGGCGATCCGACCGAGGCGATGGATCGGGCGGTCACGCCCGACGGGACCATCCGTGTCGGTCTGGCCCATGGGTCGCTCACCAATTTCGGCTCCGATCCCGGCTCCACGCACAACCTGATCGCGCCCGACCGGCCGGAGCGGGCCGGGTTGGCCTACCTCGCGCTCGGCGACTGGCACGGCGCCCAGATCATGGGGCCGCGGGCTGCCTACTCCGGAACGCCGGAGCCGGACGGCTTCGATCTCGGTGGGCGCGGGGGCGGTGAGGCGCTGCTGGTGGAGGTCGACGGTCCGCGGGCACTGCCGATTGTGACGTTCCTGCCGACCGGACGCTATCTGTGGCGCCGGGAGCGCGCGACGCTGACCGACGATGCCGGCGTTCCCGCCCTCGAGGCCCGGCTCCGCGGCCTGCACGACGATCTCGGTCATCTGCTGGTCTATCTCACGGTGGCCGGCACCCTGTCGGCTGAGGGACTCGCCGCATTCGAGCAGGAGATCCGCGCCGGGGTCGGTAGCGCGCTCTGCGCCTTGCGGCTCGACCGCGCCGAACTCCAATTGCAGCCCTCGGCCGCCGATCTGGCTGCATTGTCGCGCGCGGGGGTGGCCGGCGCCGCGGCTTCCCGGCTTGCTGCTCGCGCCGACGATCCTGCCGACCCGCAGCGCGAGATCGCCCAAGCCGCACTGCAACGCCTCTACCTCCTCCACGCCCGCCAGGAGCGCGTCGCATGCAACTGACTTCTCTTCAGATCGAAAACTTCCGAAAGTTCGACAGTCCGGTCCGCCTCGAAGGGCTCGGTGCCGGCATCAACGTGCTGGCCGCGCCCAACGAGTTCGGCAAGTCGACCCTGCTGGCCGCGCTGAAAACCGTGCTGTTCCAACAGCACAGGGTCCGCGGCAGGATCGGCGAGAGCATGTGCCATGTCCGCAATGCCACGTCGCCGGTGATCAGCCTTGGCTTCGAGATCAGCGGCGGGTTGTACAACCTCGAAAAGCGCTTCATGCATCGCGACGCTTACGCCCGGTTGCAGCTGCCGGATGGCAGCCGCCTCGAGGGCGACGCGGCGGAGGAGCGGCTGCAGTCGATCCTTGGGTTCGGAGCGCCCGGCCGAACGGGCGCGACCCCGGACAGCGTCGGCCTGTGGGGCGCGCTGTGGGTCGCCCAACAAGAGGCGTTGCGGCAACCGGCGCTGGCAGCGTCGAGCCGGACCACCCTGCACGGCTGTCTCGAGGCCGAGTTGGGCGCGCTGGCGGGCAGTGATCGCAGCGCTGGGCTGATCAGCCAGGTCAAGGCCGAGCTGTTCCTGCTGCTCGACGGCCATTCCCGCCCGAAAGGCCGCTTCAAGGAAGTCGCCGAGGAGATCCTCGCGATCGATGCCGCGCTGGTTCAGTCGAGCGCCAAACGGAGCAGCCTCGAAGAGGCGGTCGGCGCATCGGCCCGGCTCAAGCGGGATCTCGCCCAGTCCAGCGACGCCGACGTGGACAGGAAGGTGGCGGACGATCTGGACGAGGCCCGCCGCCGTCGTGATGCCGCCCTGCAGCACCGGCACGTGCTGCAAGGCGCCGTGGCCGCCCTGGGCTTGGCGGAGCGCAACGAGGCTGACGCGACGGCGGAAGTCGAACGCCGGACATTCCGGCGCGACAAGATCGAGACGGCCGGGATTGAGCTGGACACGGCCTGCACCGAGGAGATCCGCCTGCTCGAAGAGCAGGTCGCGGCGGAGGCATTGTCAAAGGTCCGGCGCGATGCGGTCCGCGCGGCGGAGGCGGCGTCGATCCGGGCGGCGCAGGCCCTCAAAGCCGCCCATGCCGTCTCGGCGCTGGTCATGCGGGCAGGGCACGTGGTCCGGCTGGGCGGCACGCTCGAGCGGGCGATGGCGGCGCAGTCGGAGGTCAACCGTCTCGCGGGCGAACTCGCCGCCAACCCGGCGGACGCGACCCGCCTCCGTTCGGTGACGGCGGCGGCCGCCACCTTGGATCGGGCCCGGTCCATGCTCGACGCGCGGGCGACGGACCTCGCCGTCGACCTGGTGCCGGAGGCGGCAACGCGGGTCCAGATCGACGGGTCCGCGCTGCCGGCCGGGTCGACGCTGCTGCGTGTAGTAGACACGACCACCATCGACATCGCCGGCATCGGACGGATCCGGGTCAGGCCCGCGATCCGGGACCGGGTGACGCTGCAAGCGGCCGTGACGTCGGCGGAAGCGGCGTTGGCTGCTGCCTTGCTGGAGATCGGCGCCTTTGATGCGGTGGAGGCGGCGCGCATGGCGGCCGCACGGGCGGGGATCGCCGAGCAACTCAGCGCCGCGGAGGCAAGGCTGAAGGTCGAGACGCCCGGTGATCCGGCCCTCGGCTTGAAGCCCGGCCTAGATGCGCTGCGTCATCACGTCGATGCCGGACGGGAGCAGTTGACGGCCCAATTGGCAGCGCTGGGCCTGACGTCGCTGCCGGCCATGGGCGCCGCCGATGGCGCGCTGGACCGAGTCAAGTCGGATGAGGAGGAAGCGGCAAGCGCGCTGCAAGCCGCTCGCCTGGCGCTGGTCGGGCCGGAGGCTGAACACGAGCGAGCCGCCCTGTCGCAACAAAGGGCCGTGGCGGCGGCTGGTCAGGCGTGCTCCGTCCTCGTCGCGTTGCAGCGCGATCATGACGCGGCTCTGGCGGTCGAGACCGACGAGGCTATCGCGGCCCGGCGCGAGGCGGCGCGGATCGGGCTGATCGCTCAGCGCGAGCGGGTTGCTCAACTTCAGCGCGACAATCCGGCCGACACCGTCGACGGCATGGACGCGAGGATCAAGCGGCTGGAAGGAGCGGGCAAGTTACGGCTCGAGACGGTTCGCGTCCTGCGCGAGGAGATCGCGGCGGTGACGGCCCGCATCCGGGCCAGCGAAGGCGAGGGGGTCGACGAGCAGATCGCCGAACTCGAGCGACGGCAGTCAGCCCTCGTGCGCGAGCGGACGGCGCTGGAGGATGAGGCGGCCGTGCTGACGCTGCTGCGCGATACGCTCGCCGAAGCCGAGCGGGAGGCGCGGGAGCGCTACGTGGCGCCGGTGCTGCGGCGAGTGACGCCGTATCTGCAGGCCTTGCTGCCCGGCGTCGAGATATCGCTTGGTGACGACCTGCAGATCACGCATCTGACCCGGCAGGCCGGCGTCGAGGATCTCGATCGGCTCTCGGACGGGACGGTGGAACAGGTCGCGGTGCTGCTCCGCCTGGCATACGCCGATCTGCTGGTGGATCGGGGCAAGCCGGCGATGATGATCCTGGACGACGCGCTCGCCTATTCCGACAGCCATCGGCTAGAGGCCATGTTCGACACGCTCACGCGCGCGTCCGAGCGGATGCAGATCCTGGTGCTCACCTGCCGCACCGACATATTCAGCCGGCTCGGCGGTAATCGCCTGCGGTTGGTCGAAGCATGATCGTGTTCGCATTACCAACGAGAGTCGTGGATCATGTGGCCCGTCGCACAGGTATCGATGAGCTGTAAACTCGTTCAACGCCAGGCTGCTTCGCTGGCCGCCGCACTCCCGCGGAGTAAAAAGGCTGCCTAGCTGTCTGCGGTTGGTTCCGCCCTGGTTCCGACCAATGACCTAGCTATTTCGGAACCGCGAGGACAGTGCTTTAAGCGCATGATAACATTGAAAGTTTCTGGAGCGGGCGATGGGATTCGAACCCACGACCCCAACCTTGGCAAGGTTGTGCTCTACCCCTGAGCTACGCCCGCATCCGGAGCGCCTTCTAGGCTGGAGAGCGCGGCCTGGCAAGAGTGTTTTCTAGGGCAACCGCATCGTACGACACACGTTGTGAGCGTCGACACAGACAAGAGGTCTCGGCGACGATGTCCGATAAAGCGAGCAACGGCTCCCAAGATCCCAACGAGCAAATCGCGCAACTCCGCGACCAGGTTCAAAGTCTCATGAACGACCGCGTCGCCCCAGCGCTATCGCAGGCCGCGGACACGGCGCAGCAATACGCCAGCCAGGCGCGCGATGTTTATCAAGACCAGTCGGAGGCGCTGTCGGAGCGTATTCGCGAGTCGCCGATCGTTGCGATAATGCTGGCGACCGGACTCGGTTACATCCTCGGCCGCGTCGCGCGCTGATGGCGAGCCGGCTGCAGGCGCTCCGCCCGGGTGCGACATAGATGCGGGCGCTTGAATTAGCCAAAGTCGCCGCCGCCGCCGAGGCTCTCCGCGTCAGGCGTTACGCGCGTCGGCAAGGGATCCGTGTCGGCTTCGGCGTCGGTGCCGCTCTCTTTGGCCTCGCCATCTTCGCGATGCTGCATGTCCTGGGCGTCGCTCTGCTGGCCCTCGCGGTCCAACCCTGGGTTGCCGCGCTGATCGTGTTGGTCATCGATCTCATCGGCGGTGGCGTTCTCGGGATGATGGCGCTGAGCAACAAGCCGGACCACATCGAGCTTGAGGCCGCCTCGGTGCGCCGGCAGTCGCTCGCAGAGGCCAGGCGCGCAGCAACGAGCCTGGCCACGATCGGCGAAGTCGCTGGTCTGGCGATCGGCATGACCGGGCGCCGGAAGGCGAGGAACACGCGCGCGGGCAGTGCCTGGATGATCGCCGATCTCGCGTCACGTTTCATCCGCCGACGCTGACTTGGAGGCCTCTACTGCGCCGGTGATCTTCAGGCGCGACGGACGGATCGGGCGGATCACCCTGAACCGTCCGCGCGCCCTGAACGCCCTTAATCAGGATATAATCCACGCGATCGACGTGGCGCTCGAAACCTGGCGCGACGATCCCGCCATCCACCTCGTCGTGGTCGAGGCCGCGGGCGACCGCGCGTTCTGCGCCGGCGGCGATGT
This sequence comes from uncultured Acetobacteraceae bacterium, assembly GCA_964657565.1. Classification (GTDB taxonomy): domain Bacteria; phylum Pseudomonadota; class Alphaproteobacteria; order Acetobacterales; family Acetobacteraceae; genus JAVVHH01. The sequence continues at coordinate 16,129 of CAZZVQ010000044.1, read as the reverse complement.
GCGCTCGGTGCGCGATTGGGTGCTCGACGACCGTTTCCAGGACGTGGAATCCTTCTTCGTCCTGGAATACGCGCTCAACCGAACCATCGCCCGCTACAACAAGCCATATCTCGCCCTCGTCGACGGCATCTGCATGGGCGGCGGGATCGGCTTGTCGGTCCACGGCACCGTCCGCGTCGCCACAGAAAACGCGGTGTTCGCCATGCCGGAAACCCAACTCGGCCTGTTCCCCGATGTGGGCGCCAGCTACTTCCTCCCCCGTCTGCGGGGCGCGTTCGGCATGTATCTCGGCCTCACGGGGACCCGGATCGGCGCCGCCGACGCGTGCTGGCTCGGCCTGGCCACGCACTTTGTCCCACGTGCCACAATTCCGGCGCTGGTCCGCGCGCTGAGCGAGAACGGCTTCAGCGCGCTCACCGAGTTCGCGCAGATGCCGCCCCCACCCGAGTTGGCGTCGATCGAGGATGCGGTGAACAGCGTCTTCGCCGAACCGTCGATCGAAGCGATCACCCGCCGTCTGCAAGCGATCGACCAGCCTTGGGCGACCGATGCGCTGCGCGCCCTGCACCTAGCCTCCCCGAGTTCGCTGCACTGGACCTTCGATTTGCTTCGCGCCGGCGCCGATCGCACCCTCGAAGAATGCCAGCGCGCCGAAGTAGCGTTGACCCGGCGCGCGTGCCGCCACCCCGACTTCGCGGAGGGCGTTCGCGCCGCCGTCGTCGACAAAGACCGCAAGCCCAACTGGCGCCCCCTAAACGGTTGACGCTGGTCGCTCGCGCCGAGCGCCGTTCCCCCATCGCGACATCGCCATCAGCATGAGGGCAAACGGGGCCAGCCAAACAAACCTGCTTTGATACCGGTCGTAGACACCCGACAACGCTCCCGCAACGAACGCGTTCGCCAGCAGCGCGACCGTGACCGACGACAGCAATCCCCCGATCGCCGCCCGCCGCCGCAACGCCGAAACCGCCCCGGCCGCGACGGCAACGATCGAGACGGCGCCAAGCACGACGTGAACAGCCTGCAAACCGGCCGGGATGAGTGTGAGTCCGCGGTACTGCATTCCCGCGTGATATCGCTCCTGCTCGACGGGCGGGAACACGGCGCTCCAGATACCGTCATTGAACGTGGATGGCCGAAGCAAGGCGTCGCCGCTGCGGAACGAGACGAACTGGACCGCCGTGTTGCGCAACGCCTGCTCCAGCAACACGCCGGGCTCCGCCCGCAGTGCCGATAGGATGATCGGCCACGCTTGCGGCGCCACGGTCTTGTATCCGCCAGCCCGCTCGAGCAGCGCGTCCTTACCCCACAGCATATCGTCTTCGTCGCTGATGGTCGGGATCTCGTCCTTGAACGAACACAAGGTCCAATCCGCCCGCGGACACTCTCTTTGCAACGCCCGCACCCCGGGCCCATCCACGAGCACACGGTTGAGCAGAAAGATCTTCCCGTACGGCGAGATCGACGGCTGTCCAATGAGCAGCGCGTTGGTGCCGATCAGGACAGCCGCCGCCAGACCCGGCACCGCCAGCCCCCGCACGATGTCCAGCAGCGTCAACGACCCGAGCGTGAGCCACCGGCAGAGCAGCAACGTCACGATCAACGCCAGCGCGATCGGCAACAAACTAAGGTGCATCGTAATACAAGCCGCTGCAAACAAAATTGCGGCAATCTGGCCAACCGCAGACAATCTAGGCGGTATGATCAGCAGAGCCGCCAGCGTCAGTACCAGTAATCCTGCAAACAGATCCGGCATAAGCTGCGAAACGAACCACGGAAGCGAAGTCCCAACCGCCAACACGAGGGTAATCGGCAGCAGAGCGAACGGATGTAACCTCGGCAGAAAAAGCCGCATCGTCATCATGAGCGCCGCAGCCGCGAGCAGCGCCTGAACGACAACCACGGGCCATGTCGTTCGCATCACGTGCAGTGGCAGCATGAACAGGCCGTAAAACATCGGCCGCGGCCAGCTCACATGGTGATCGATCCCGTCCTTGATGTAGACGCCAGTGTCGCCGAACAGCAGCGGGTAGCCATTGATCGCCGCCGGCCAGAGTAATAATGGCGCAGCGATGAAAACCGCCGCGAAAACGACGAGTGCCGTCTCCCCCTTCATTCAAGCGACCGGCGGGACAGCCGCAAGAAACTCAGGAAGAACGACATCGACGCCGTCGATACCGCCAGCAAGATCAGCGCCGCCGAAGGGATCGCCAGCCGCATCGTACGGTTTGGCGCCAGATCGCCAAATCCCGACATCCCCCACCCAGCCGTCGCCACCAGGCCGAGTGTCAGGCCCGCGACCAACATCGCGAGCGCCAGCAGCAGTCCACGCTCGAGCGTCAAAGCGTCCTGCAGCCGCAGGAAACTCGGATCCGGCGCCAACATACCCTGCGTGGTATTCAGCGTCTTACAGAAGATCCAGAACAGCACCGACTGGTAACCAACGACGACGAGCACCGCCGCATACAACAACGTATGCACATCGAGCGTTGCCCCAAGCACATGCACCGGGCCGATCTCCAGCGCGAGCATTCCCAACAACCCGGCGCCGAACATCGTCAGGCCAGAATACAGGAACACCCATCGCGGACTGAGCAGCAGCAAGAACCGCAAATGCCGCCATCCATCGCGCCAACTGCGCAGATGCGGCGGCCGTGAGCGGCCATCCTTGGACAGCGTGGTCGGCACTTCGGTGATGCGCAGCTTGCGGATCGTGGCCTTGACCACCATTTCGCTCGCGAACTCCATCCCCGGCAGATCGAGCCCTAAATCCAGGATCGACGCCCGATCGAACCCGCGCAGCCCGCAATGGAAATCGCCCGACGGGCTGCCGTAGAGCACGCGCCCCGTCGCGGTCAGCACCGGGTTGCCCAGATAGCGGTGCAGCGGCGGCATCGCGCCAGGGGCGATCCCGCCCTTGAAGCGGTTGCCCATCACGAGCTGCCACCCCTCCCGCAGCTTCTCGACGAAGCCGTCCAACCGGCTGAAATCATAGCTGTCGTCGCTATCGCCCATGATGACATACCGGCCCCGCGCCGCCTGGATCCCCCCCAGCAGCGCCGCCCCGTAGCCGCGTTCCGAGATCGGCACCACCCGCGCCCCAAGCTCGGTGGCGATCTTCTGCGACCCGTCCGTGCTCCCGTTGTCGGCGATCACCACCTCGCCCGCAACGCCGCTCCGCTCGAGATAGCCGAGCGCCTTGCGGATACACACCGCCAGCGTCTCAGCCTCGTTCAGGCAGGGCATCAAGATCGTCAGTTCCAGGGGCATCACCCTGACATCGTCCATTGTGACCGCCCTAATCCCTAAACCTACAACACGGGCACGCTGCGGTCGCGTGTCTTCGCGACCGCAGCGTGGTATATAGCGTCATTCCTTACCGAGCCGCACGCCAGATGTCCGTGTCCCTTGTCGATCCAACCCGCCTCGAACAGGTCCGCCGCTTCGTCCGCAGCGGCGCCATGCGCGAGCTGGTCCTCTTCCTCATCATCGGCGGCGCCGGCGCAATCGCCTACACCGCGCTCAACTACACCTTCACCCGCGCCGGCATCCGCCCGAGCCTGTCCATCGCGCTGACGCTCGTCGTGCTGATCCCGCCCGTCTACTACCTGCAACACCGCCTCACCTTCCGTTCCGGCCGCAACCACCTCTCCGCCTTCCCCCGCTACGCCGGCGCCCAACTTTTCGGCAACATCATCGCCATGGCCATTGCCGAGGCCGTCCCAGAGCCCATCAGGGCCAACCCACTGCGCGCCTTCATCCTCATCTCGATGATCGTAGCAGCCATAAATTACAGCATCCTTAAGTTCTGGGCCTTCAGTCACCGACCGTGAGCACCTAATGCCCGACCTCCATCTCTTGCCGGCCTTCATCCTGGCCGTCACCGTGCTCATGCTGATCCCCGGCCCCAACGTCGCCCTCATCGTCGCCAACAGCCTCGCCCGCGGATCACGCCAGGGCATGCTCACCGCGCTGGCCACCAGCAGCGCCAGCGTCGTCCAACTGCTCCTCGTCTCCATCGGCATGGCCAGCGTCGTTGGGCAACTCGGTCACTGGTTCGTGCTGTTCCGCTGGGCCGGCGTCGCCTACCTCGTCGCGATCGGCATCCAGCAATGGCGCGCCGCCCCGCCCGTCCTCGCCCGACCCGGCCAGCCCGACCGCCAATCCATCCGCGCGATCTTCGCCAAGGCGGCCACCGTCTCGGTGCTCAACCCCAAGACCCTGCTCTTCTACGCCGCCTTCTTCCCGCAATTCATCGCCGCCGACCGCCCCGTCGCCCCACAACTCGCCGTGCTCGCGACCCTCTACCTTCTGCTCGCGATCACCATCGACTGCCTCTGGGCCCTCGGCGCCGGCCAGTTCCGCGCCCTCCTCGGTGCCCGCTCGCGCCTGTTCAACCGCATCTCCGGCGGGGTCCTGATCGGCGCCGGCCTCGGCCTCGCGCTCGACCGCTCCCGCTGATCTAGGCCACGCTCAGCCGCATCTCCGGCGTGCCCAGCCGCACCACGATCGGCCGGTGGTCGCTGTTGCTCCGGTGCAACGCATGCACGTTGCCGCAGATCAGCCCCCGGATCAGGCATCGGTCGATCCGCAACGGCAGCATGTCCCCCGCCCGGTGCGTCGGCTCGCGCGGCCCCACGTCGCGGAACCCCTTCAGCAGCGTCGGCCCCACCAGATTATAGTCCCCCAGCACCGCAGCATGCGCCGGCAGCGCCGCCGCGACCCGGCGCAACTGCCGCCGGTTCAGCAACTGCCCATGCGACAGATGCACGTTGGCGACCTTGAACGCCCCCAAATCGATGATCTGCGTAACCCGTTGAAATACCGCGCCCGCTGGCAGCGGGATCACCTCCGGCTCCGGCAACTCCCGCGGACTCCAGAACGCCAGCCCATGGATCCGCCCCGGTTGCTGCACCCGGTGATACGTGCCGCCCAGGATCCGCGGCAACTCGTCGATCCGCTTGGTCGCCTCCTGCATCAGCAGGAGTTCGGGCCGCTCCTGCCGCGCCAGCCGCACGACGTCGTCAAGCGTGGCTCCGGTCAGGCGTAGGAGATTCCAACTGACGATCTTGATCATTGCGTCCCACAGTGGCGGGCGCCGCGCCCGTCGGCAAGCGACGCGACGATGACGGCCGCCCCTGATCCGGCGGATCGTCCCCGCCCGGCGGCGGCGGCGTGCCGGACCGCAGCCGGATCGCCCGGATCAACAGCGTCGCCGCCACCCAACACCCCAACGCTGCCAGCGGCAACGTGATCACCAGCGGATAAACGATCGCCAGCAACGACAGCGCCAACAGCAGCGCGCCGCCAATCGCCATCACCTTGGCTTCCGCCGGCCCCAGCGCGCGGTGGTTGGTGATCGCCGCGCTCACGGTGCTGCCCAGCCCGGCCGCCCCCGCCGCGATTCGGCCCGGGCTACCCCGCCGCGGGGTGCCCGTCCTTGGCTCCGCCGGCAACACCCGCTTGCGATCCAGCACGATCTCCGTCGCATGCTCGAGGTCGCGCTCGAACATCCGCTCCATCTGCGCCGCGAACGCCTCGTCCTCTACCGCGATATCCAGCTCCCAATTCCCCGCCCAGCTCGCCAGGTTGAGATTCGTCGAGCCGATCCGCGCCCAGCGCCCGTCCGCCACCGCCGTCTTGGCGTGCAGCATCGGCCCGTCCCACTCGAACACCCGCACCCCCGCCTCGAGCAACGCCCGATACCCCGCCCGCGACAGCGCCTTGGCCACCGGGATGTCCGACGCCCCCGGCACCAGCAGCCGCACATCCACCCCGTCCCGCGCCGCGTCGATCAGCGCCTGCACATACGCCGTCGTCCCCACGAAATAGGCATCCGTCAGCCACAACCGGCCCCGCGCCAGCGCCGCGATCAGCTGGTCGAACCGATACAGCCCCATCGTCGCCGGCTTGCTCCCGATCACCCGCAGCGCGATATCCCCGGCCAACTCCGGCTCGGCCATGGCCCCGACCGACGCCCCGCCCCCGGCAAACGCCCAGCTCTGCCCGAACGCGATGTCCAGATCCGCCACCGCCGGCCCGCGGATCTCGACCCCGGTATCCCGCCACGCCTGGATCCCCCGCTTGGCATCGCCGACCCAGACATCCCCGATGCACAGCCCGGCCACATAGCCGACCACCCCATCGATCGTCAGCGATTTCCGATGGTTGCGGCTCAGCCACCCGAACGGGCTATCCAGCCGCGGCCGGTTGAAGCACCGCACGTCTCCGCCGGCCTCCCGCAGCGGCCGCCAGAAGCCCGGCCGCGTCTTGGTCAGGCACCCCATCCAGTCATACAGCACGCGAACCCGGACTCCGGCCCGCGCCCGCTCGACCAGCGCGTCGCGGAACCGCCGCCCGGTCGCGTCGCTGGCGATGATGTAGTTCTCGAAATCGATCGACCGCGTCGCCGCGGCGATCGCCTCCAGCCAGGCCGGATAGTTCTCCGCCCCATTCTGCAGCAACCGCAACGCGTTCCCGTCGACCGGCATCGCGCCGGCCACCCGCGAGAACACATGCTCCGCGGCCACACGCTGCAGCCGCTTATGGCTTTCGCGCGCCAGCTCCACATGGTCGTCCGGCTGCGTCCGCGGGCTCCGCTGCGCCCGCCGCGCGATGCGGAACCGGTGCAGCGCACTCGCGATGCGCCCACCCCCCAACTTGGCGCGAACGCCGCTCATCCCCAGCTACCCACCATCATCACCAGCGGGTGCTGGATGACCCGTCCGAGAAAAGCAAGCCTAGCCGAGCGGCGGAGCCTCCACCCCCAGCGACACCCCTGTCGCCTTGATCGCCGCCCACGTCTCGGCCTGCAGCGGCACCCCTTCCCGCAGCCGCGCCACCCGCGTCTCCGCCTCCTTCTGCCCCGGCACCATCACCGGCACCCCCGCCTCGATCGGCCGGCACGCCTGCACATACTCGGCATACTCTGCGGCTGTCTGCGCAAACCCGACCGCCCCAAAATGACCGGGGTCCAAATAGATGGACAGCATCCCGTTCACCACCCCCGACCGCTTCCCGGGCAACGGCCCGGCCGTCGGACTGCCGCATAGGCATCCCGCCAGGATCTCGCACATGAACGCGATGCCGCTCCCCTTATGGTCGCCGAACGCCCGCAGCGCCCCCGTCCCCTTGCCGGGATCGCGGACGCTGGTCCCTTCCAGCGGCCCATAGAAATCCGCCGGGTTCGACGACATCCGCCCCTCCTGCGTCACCAGCGCATCCGCCGGGATCGGCTTGCCGCCATTGCTGGCCACCAGCACCTTCCCTTCCGCCACGATGCTCGTCGCCAGATCGAGCAGCAACGGCGGCCCCTCCGGCTGCGGCACCCCGATGCAGATCGGATTGGTCCCGAACCGCCGCTCGATCCCGCCGAACGGCGCCACGATCTCGCCTTTCCCCACATTGACGAAATGGATCGACACCAGCCCGGCCTCCACCGCCCGCTCGGCCCACCCCCCGATCCGCCCGATATGCCCCGCATTGCGCAGCGCCACCACCGACAACCCCGCCGCCCGTGCCTTGGCGATCCCCAGATCGACCGCCTGCTCGCCCACCGTCTGGCCCAGTCCCTGGTTGCCATCCACCACGGCATGCGTCGCCGTCTCGCTGACCACGCTCAGACTCCGCCCGGCAAACACCATCTCGTCGCGCAGCCAGTCGCAATACCGCGGCACCCGGATGATCCCATGGCTGTCATGCCCGGTCAGGTTGGCCGACAGCAGGTGCCGAGTTGTGCGCTCCGCCTCCTCCGCCGAGCATCCCGCCGCGGCAAAGATCTCGCTGATGAACGCCTGCAGCGTCCCGACCGGGACGGTCACGCCGCCAGGCGCCGGCAAATCGGCCATCAAGCCTCTCCCGCAATGCGGCGCGCATTCTCGCGGTAGAACGCGTTGTCGGTCGGGGTGATCGTCATCTCGGCCATGCACGTCCGCGCCGGCAGCCCGGCCGCGAACACCGCCGCCTCGGCGATATCCTCCGGCTGCACCATGATCGCCCGTTCCTCCGCGGTCGGCGGCCGCGG
>CAZZVQ010000044.1:1962-8096 GCA_964657565.1 uncultured Acetobacteraceae bacterium | reverse complement strand
GCTTGTCCAGGATCGGCGTCGCCACCTCGCCCGGGTTGATGCACACCGAGCGAATGCCGTGGATCCCCTCCTCGGCATTGATCGTCGCCGACATCGCCCGCGCCCCGTGCTTGGACGCCGTATACGCCGGCCCGGACACGCTAAAGATCCCCACCGCCGCGTTCGACACGATATGGATCAACGTCCCATCCCGCCGCTCCCGCATCGCTGGCAGCACCGCCAGCGAGCACAAGAATGGACCCTTCAGATTAACATCCAGTAAATGCGCCATATCCGTCGGCGACAGGTCGCGCCACGCTCGCCGCGCCGTGTTGGTGCCCGCATTGTTGACCAGGATCTCGACATCCCCCAGCGCCTCCGTCACCGCCCGATGCGCCGCCGTCACCTCATGCCCATCGCTGACATCGGCCAGCGCCAACATCGCGCTGCCCCCCTCCGCCTCCACCATCCCCAGCGTCTCCGCCAACGTCTCGCGCGACCGCCCCGTCAGCGCCAACCGGCACCCGGCCGCCCCGAACGCCAGCGCCAGCGCCCGCCCGATCCCGGTCCCCGCACCGGTGATCCAAACCGCGCGGCCCGCGAGCCCGCTGCTCAAACCACCTTCCCCGACGCGGTATCGATCAAGTGCATGTTGGTCATGTCCGCCTGCAGCGTCAGCACATCGCCGGGTCGCGCGACGCTATCCGGATTGACCCGCGCGATCGCGGCACTCTTGCCCTGGAAGAAATGCACCAGCGTCTCCATCCCCATCGGCTCGACCACGTCGACCTTGGCCTGGAACGGCGCCAGCCCCGGCCGCCCCGGGTCGAGCATGTCGGTCAGATGCTCCGGCCGCAGCCCGAGCAGCATCTCCTTGTTCCCATGCGGCGCATACCGCGCCATCCGCGCCGACGGGATCGGCAGCACCTGCCCATCCTCGAGTTGGACCGCCAGCGCGCCGTCGGTGCCGGTCAGCCGCGCCGGCATGAAGTTCATCGCCGGGCTGCCGATGAACCCGGCCACGAACTTGGTCGCCGGGTGATGATACAGCTCCTGCGGCGGCCCCACCTGCTCGATGATCCCCCCGTTCATCACCACCACCCGGTCCGCCAGCGTCATCGCCTCGACCTGGTCGTGCGTCACATACACGGTCGTCGTCGGCACCAATTGGTGCACCTTCTTGATCTCGGTCCGCATCTGCACCCGCAGCTTGGCGTCCAGGTTCGACAGCGGCTCGTCGAACAGGAACACCTTCGGGTTGCGCACGATCGCCCGGCCCATCGCCACCCGCTGCCGCTGCCCGCCGGAGAGCGCCTTCGGCTTACGTTCCAGCAACGGCACCAGATCGAGCATCCGCGCCGCCTCGTCGACCCGCTTGCTGATCTCCGCCTTGGGAAACTTCCGCAGCTTCAGCCCGAACGCCATGTTCTCGCGCACCGACATGTGCGGGTAGAGCGCATAGTTCTGGAACACCATCGCGATATCGCGATCCCGCGGCGGCACGTCGTTGACCACCGCCCCCCCGATCCAGATCTCGCCCCCGCTGATCTCCTCCAGCCCGGCGATCATCCGCAGCGTCGTCGACTTCCCACACCCCGAGGGCCCCACGAGCACCACGAACTCGTGGTCCGCGATCTCGAGATCGATCCCGCGCACCGCCTGCACGCCGCCCTCGTAGGCCTTGACAACTTTGCGGACAGAAACTCCGGCCACGGCACGCCTCCCGATTTTGCCGGGAGTGTGCCGACCCGGCCCGTCGACGGCAAGGGTCACCCTCTGCAACCGTCACCACCGGACTTGATCCGGTGGTCCAACGCGCCACAAGCGCGCCCTTGCCGGCCTACGCCGCCAGGTCACGCCCGGCCACGACGTCTAATCTCGCTAGTGCGACAGGCTCTTCTCGATCTCCTTGACGGTATTGTTCGTCAGATCCTTCGACAACGACCACGCCACCGCCGCTTCGAGCGACTTGTGCATCGCGTCGCGGATCTGCCCCAACGTCTGCGGGTCCGCCACCAGCACCATCTCCTTGAACGAATGCTCCTCATGCATCGAGTTCAGCAGCTTGGTCAGGTTCTTCGCGAACGTCGCCTCTCCCGTCTGCTTCGGGCTCTGATCCTCCGGCCGCGCCCCCGACGGCCCCTGCGTCAACCCGTCCGGCTCGACCCGCCGCTCCTCTTTGAGCGACAACTCGCTGCCCACGCCGGTGTTGCGGAACAAGATCGCCTTGCCGCCGTCGGCGACGACAACGAGAGCGTTGGCTGGAACGGACTTCGACACGATGAAAACTCCTGAAACCTTGCCCGCGGGCAAGGCGACAAGACGCGCGAACACCCCCGGGGTTGCACTCCAGCCAACGCCCGGCAGTCCGTTCCCTAGCGCAAACCCCCCGTCTGGGCGCCGCGGAACACGAACTCCGTCAGGCTGTCCACCTCCATCGCCTGATGCTGGATGTAGGCCCGGACGGCGTCGCGCACGCTGATGATGCCGACCAAGCTGCCTTCATCGACCACCGGCAGATGTCTGAAATACCCATCGTCCATCAGCGACATCGCATCGTTGACCGAGGTCTGCGGCGTCGCGGTGATCACCGCCTGCGTCATGATGTCCTGCGCCGTCATCTTCAGCGCCGCTTCGCCACTATTGGCGATCGCCTTGACCACGTCCCGCTCGCTGACGATGCCGGCCAGCCGTCCATCGGCCAGCACGACCACCGCGCCGATCCGTCGCGACGAGATGATCGACGCAATCTCCGTCACGCTCGCCGAGGGCGCCACGCTGACCACCTCGCCACCTTTCTGCTTCAGGATCGCTGCAATGGTCATGAGATGGCCCCACGCTCGTTCACACTCCAACATGCGAACGCCGCGGCAAATGTCCAGATGAACACGCCTGCCCCATTTGCCTCCCCCGCCCGCCTCGGCTAGTCCGGCGCAAACGGAGGACACGTGCGCATACTCGGCATCGGTTCAAAGGTCGAACTCGGCGACCTCTACGTCAGCCTCCTGCGCGAGGGCCACGAGGTCCGCGTCTACGCCGGCGACCCCAGCTACGCCGGCTGCTTCGAGGGCCTCCTCCCCAAGATCACCGACTGGCAAGCCGAACTCGACTGGGTCGGCCGCGCCGACACCAATGACGGCATGATCCTCTTCGAACGCGTCGGCGTCGGCCCCCAGCAAGACGCGCTGCGCGCCCAGGGCTACCGCGTCATCGGCGGCAGCGCCCTCGGCGACCGCCTCGAATACGACCGCGCCTTCGGCCAGCAGGCCCTGCGCGACGCCGGCCTGCAAACCCCCGAAGCCCTCAGCTTCCCCACCGCCCCCGACGCCGCCGCCTGGCTCCACGCCAACCCGGGCCGCACCGTCCTGAAATACCACAACAACGCCAAGGCCACCTTCGTCGGCGACCACCACGCCGGCCGCGACGTCCTCTTCCAGCTCCGCCGCGGCCCCCAGGGCGCTGTCCTCCTGATGCCCCGCCTCACCGGCGTCGAAGTCGGAGTCGGCGCCTATTTCGACGGCCAGCGCTTCCTCCGCCCCGCCTGCATCGACTTCGAGCACAAGCGCTTCTTCGTTGGCGAGATGGGCGAGATGACCGGCGAGATGGGCACCCTCGTCGCCTACCCCGAGCACAACCGCATCTTCGAAGCCACCCTCGCCCGCCTCGAGCCGCTCCTGCGCGACGCCAACCACGTCGGCTACCTCAACCTCAACATGATCGCCAACGACGCCGGGCTCTGGCCGCTCGAATTCACCTGCCGCTTCGGCAACCCGGGCTTCGCCATCCTCGCCCCCCTCCAAACCGCCGGCTGGGCCGACCTCTTCACCCGCATGCTAGCCCGCACCGAGACCCACTTCCCCGCCGCCCCCGACTGGTCCCTCGGCATCGTCCTCACCATCCCGCCCTTCCCCGAAGAGCGACCCGACGCCGACCCCGCCGAAGACCCACCCCTCTTCTACCACCAAGACCCGGCCCCGGCGGACCAACCCCACTACCACCTCTCCGACGTCCGCCTCGAGAACGACCAGATGGTCGCCCGCCGCCGCACCGGCTACGCCATGGTCGTCACCGGCACCGGCCCCACCATCCAGGCCGCCCGCACCGCCGCCACCGCCCGCGCCCGCAACGTCTGCGCGCCCGACCTGCGCTGGCGCACCGACATCGGCGACCGCTTCCTCGACGGCGAAGGCGAGCAACTCCGCGCGCTAGGATGGCTATGAACCAGACCCTCCAAGACTGCATCGACGGCAGCATCTCCCCTCAGATCGCCGTCGCCCACTTCATGTTCGCCGGCGCCGGCACCGCCGGCATCAAGGCCGCCCTGGACCAAGCCGAGCCGCACCCCAAGCTCGACGACATCCGTGCCCTGCTCCTCGCCCACGAGCAGCAGATCGACGTCCTGACCGCCCACGTCGCGCTCACCGCCGAGGACCACAACGCCTTCGGCGCCACCCCCGAGCAAGGCATCGCCCGCATCGCCGGCTTCTTCGACCGCGCCGTCGCCACCTCCCCCGAGGCCAGCGTCGCCCTCTACTCCCTCGGCGACCCCGCCATCCTCGCCGCCGCCACCGCCGAGATCGTCGAGTGGCTCGAAATGTCCGACCTGCTCGCCCCGAATGCCGACGTGCTCGACCTCGGCTGCGGCATCGGCCGGGTCGCCACCGCGCTGGCCCCCCGCTGCCGCGCCGTGCTTGGCCTCGACGTCTCCGCCGGCATGGTCGCCGAGGCCCGCCGCCGCTGCGCCGACCTCCCCAACCTCCAATTCGAGGTCACTCCCGGCCAAAACCTGGCCTTCCTGCACCCCAACTCCTTCGACCTGATCCTGGCGATCGACAGCTTCCCCTACCTGGTCCAAGCCGGCCCCGAAATCGTCGCCGCCCACCTCGCCGACGCCACCCGCATCCTCCGCCCCGGCGGCGCCCTGGTGATCCTCAACCTCTCCTACGAGACCGACGAATGGGACGAGACCCACGCCGCCGAATGGGCCACCACCCACGGCCTCGAACTGGCCCACACCGACCGCCAGCCCTTCCGCCTCTGGGACGGCTCCGCCTACGTCCTCCTCCGGTGACGTCGACGCAACCCCGCTTCTGCACCCTCTCCCTCCGGGAGAGGGCCGGGGTGAGGGCCCGTCCATCAAGCGGAATCGTGCCGCTCGCCCTCCTCCTCGCCACCCTCCTCGCCGCCCCCGCCCCCGCCAACGCCAGCACCCTCCGCCTCCTCGCCCACGCCGCCGCCGGCACCCTCGACCCGCAAATCAACTACACCGCCCAATACTGGCAGCTCTACGCCTTCACCTATGACGGCCTCGTCGCCTTCCGCAAAACCCCCGGCCCCACCGGCACCGACCTCGTCCCCGACCTCGCCGACGCCCTCCCCCAGCCCGAAGCCGACGGCCTTCTCTACCGCTTCCACCTCCGCCCCGGCATCCGCTTCTCCGACGGCCGCCCCCTCGGCCCCGCCGACGTCGTCGCCAGCCTCCGCCGCATCTTCCGCATCCGCAGCCCCACCGCCGACACCTTCTACGGCGCCATCGCCGGCGCCCCAGCCTGCCTCGCCACCCCCGCCACCTGCCCCCTCGACGGCGTCACCGCCGACGGCGACACCATCACCATCCGCCTCACCCGCCCCGACCCCGAATTCCTCGCCAAGCTCGCCCTTCCCCACGCCAGCATCCTCCCCGCCGACGCCCCGCCCGACGACGCCGGCACCACCCCGATCCCCGGCACCGGCCCCTACCGCTTCACCGCCTATGACCCCAACGACCGCCTCACCCTCGAGCGCAACCCCCACTTCCGCCCCTGGAACCCCGACGCCCAACCGCCCGGCCGGCCCGACCGCATCGAATACGAATTCGGCCTAGAAGACGAAGCCGCCGTCACCGCGATCATCAACGACCAAGCCGACTGGATGTTCGACACACCCCCCGCCGACCGTCTCGGCGAACTCGGCCGCCACTACCTCGACCAGGTCCACCTCAACCCGGCCCCCGCCCTCTGGTTCGTCCCCCTCAACGTCAACCTCCCGCCCTTCAACGACCCAAGAGTCCGCCAAGCCGTAAACCTCGCCATCGACCGCAACGCGTTGATAAAACTCTTCGGCGGCCCCAAGCTCGCCACCCCGAGCTGCCAGTTCCTGCCCCCCGACCTCCCCGG
>CAZZVQ010000044.1:0-1952 GCA_964657565.1 uncultured Acetobacteraceae bacterium | reverse complement strand
CTACGCCCCCTACTGCCCCTACCCAAACGACCCGGCCCGCGCCCGCGCCCTCATCGCCCAAGCCGGCGCCACCAACCAAAAAGTCACCCTGATCACCGACGACAGCCCCATCAACCGGGTCATCGGCACCTACCTCCGCGACGTTTTTGCGAGTATCGGCCTAGACACCAAGCTCCGCAGCCTCTCCGGCAACGTGCAATTCCCCTACATCCAGAACACCAACAACCGCGTCCAAGCCAGCCTGACCTCCTGGTACGCCGACTATCCCTCGAGCGCGAATTTCCTCCTCGGCAGCTTCGGCTGCGCCGCCTTCCACCCCGCCTCCGATAGCTCCCCCAACATCCCCGGCTTCTGCGACCCGGCCATCGACGCCCAAATCGCCGCCGCCACCCTGCACCAAGACCCCGCCGCCCTGGCCGCCGCCGACCGCGCCCTCACCGACGCCGCCCCCGCCATCTCCCTCTTCAGCCCCCGCTACGTCGACATCATCTCCCGCCGCGTCCACGGCTACGCCTACCACGAGGTCTTCCACTGGCTCATCGACCAAGCCGACACCCGCTGAACCACCCCCCCCGCCTTGCGTCTCCCTCTTCCTCCGGGCTGCCGGAGTCACACAACATTGGACGGGGATCTCAACCCGTCATTGCCGGGCTTGACCCGGCAACCCAGGGGCGGAAAGCGCTGCGCTCGCGGCACCGTGGGCCCCCGGGTCAAGCCCGGGGGTGACGAGTACAAGGGTCGGAGCACGATGTGTGAATGGCGTAGCCCTCCGGGAGAGGGCCGGGGTGAAGGTCTGGCCGCAACATGACCCCCGCCCGCCGCGTCGCGCTCGCCCTCCTCCTAGCCATCGTCGCCGGCGCGGTGCTCGCGCCCCAATACGCCCGCCACATCTCCGCCACCGACCCCTTCCTCAGCACCCCGATGGCATCGATCGAAGGCCGTCCGGTCCTCGCCGACAACCCCGGCCGCGCCAACGACTTGGGCCTGGGCGTCACCCCCATCGGCCCCACCTGGCGCCCCAGCTACTTCCTCGGCGCCGATCCCCTGGGCCGCGACGTCGCCGCCCGCCTCCTCTACGGCGGCCGCACCTCCCTGCTGGTAGCGGGCGCCGCCACCGCCCTCTGCGTCATCCTCGGCACCCTGACCGGTCTCCTCGCCGGCTACCTCGGCGGCCTCGTCGACACCACCCTGTCCGCGGCCATCGACCTCCTATGGGCCTTCCCGGTCTACTTGCTGGCGATCTCCCTCTCGATCGTCCTGGTCAACGAGGGCCTCCATCTCGGCCCCCTCACCCTGGACGCCGACAACCCCCTCCTCCCCATCCTCATCATCGGCCTGGTCTACGTCCCCTACGTCGCCCGCCCCGTCCGCGCCGAGATCATCGCCCTCGGCACGCTCGACTACATCGAAGCCGCGGTCGCCACCGGCGCCCGACCTTCGTACATCCTCCGCCGCCACCTCTTCCCCGCCCTGCTTCCCACGCTCGCGAGCCTCCTCCCCATCCTCGCCGCCATGTCCCTCCTCACCGAAGCCGCCCTCTCCATCCTCGGCCTCGGCATCCAACCCCCCAGCGCCAGCTGGGGCACCCTCCTCGCCGACGGCCAAGCCCTCCTCTACACCCGCCCCATCGTCGCCCTCGCGCCCGGCCTCGCCATCGCCCTCACCGTCCTCGCCCTCAACCTCCTCACCGACCAAACCCGCTGACCCACTCCCCGAGATCAGCCCGGCCGCCGATCAACGGCCAAGTAGCCCGTATTCGCGCAGCGAATGCGGGAACCGTAGCGCTGCCCCCGCAAATCCCCCTTGCCAACCCCCACCCATAATGTTCTCCTTCCGTTCGTGCTGCCACCCGCCCTCATCAACGTCGCCGACCGCCTGACGGCCCTGCTCTTGACCTTCGCCGAGGCCGTCTACCCCATCGCCCTCACCGGCAGCGCCCCAACCTTCCCCAT
>CAZZVQ010000043.1:0-36135 GCA_964657565.1 uncultured Acetobacteraceae bacterium | reverse complement strand
CGCCGCCGCCGCCGCCGCCGCCGGAAACGCCGCCTGCCCCTGAGCCACCGGCGCCCTGAAGATCGACGAAGATCTGCTCGACCGCGGATGGGACTGCCCATGCGGCTACGCCGGCGCTACTTGCCGTGACATCGGCGCCAGAGGTTCCGAACGTCACTTTATGCCAAAGATAGGAGGTGCCGCCGCCGCTACCACCAGTGCTGGCGGGCGTTACGCCTGTGGTCGTGATGGTCATTGCACGATCCCCTTGATGAACGCACTCGAGGACGCGGTGAGCGTGAATGGGCCGGTGCTGGAGAAGACGGCGGTAATTCCTGTCGCAAACGGCTCGGCGGTGAGGAACGGCAGCTCGATCTCAGTCGTGGCGTTGGCTGGGCAGTAGATGCAGTCCTTCGGCGTTACGGCACCGTTCGCTGGCGCGGTGGTCGCGTCGAACAACATTAGCCAGCCTGCCGTCGAGCCGGTGGTTATGTAGCAGGCATACAGGCTGCCAGAAGCTGCTTTGAGGACAAGGTTCGAAGCGAGCGCGGTCGTCTGCACGAAGGCCGGGCTGGGCGGCACCAAACTGCTGCCGGTCACTGCGGCCGTCGTCGCCTGCTGTGCCGCGACCATCGCTTTGCCCAGAGCGACCAGGCTGCCTCCACCGGAATTCCAGGCGGAATCTGTAGGCGCGCCGAATGTGTCGGTTCGGAGATGTTGCTTCAGGCCGCTTGCGTCGATACCTGAAATGGAGACTGGAGCACCGACGGGCGTCGCACCCGTTCCGCCCTGACCGACCATGGTAAACGCGCCAGAGCCGGTGACAGCACCGATGACGTTAGTTCCTGACGGGAGCGCTGTCGCCATACCGACCGAAAGCGTTCCGCTTAGCTTGGTATAGATGCCGGAAAGCCAGCCGCGGATACCGACGCCGCCCGTTGGTGGCGTGACACCCGTGGCATCAGCGCCATCCTGCGCCGCGCCGGACGGGAGTGGTAATGCTGAGGCGCTAACGGGCTGTGTGGTCTGGTAGAAGGCACCGGTGACGGAGACGGCGCCGGTGACGGAGACCGACCCGATCGCGGCGGAGCTAGCGCCAAGGGTCACGGTCGAACCGGCTGCAAGCGCCACCGTCCAGGCGCCGCTTTGCGTTGCGGACACCGATTGTCCTGACCAGGATACGGTCCAGGGGCCGCCCGCCTGCGTCACTGCACCGATGGTGTTGGCGCCGGCTGGCAGGGCCGGGAGTGTCACAAGCTGCGATGTCGGGAAATTGCCGACCGTAACGGCAAGCGGGTTTGCGCTGCTTCCTACCTCGACACCGCTCGAGTTCACATTCACATGTGCGGCTGCGAGATTGCTATTCGCATCAAGCGCGACAATAAGCGATTTTGCCGCCCCTCCAACTGAGGCGGATTGTGTACCGAGAGCCATGAGTGGTTCCTTTTCTCAGACCGTCGAAATTGCGATGTCGAGCGACGGCAGCATGTGCCAACCGTACGGGATGCCGTTCGCAGCATCGACGCGATCATCCGTGATGACGGCGGACCGGCCAGATCCCGGCACCAGCGCGCTGTTTGACGCCCCGAAATCGGCGGCGAATTGGACATTGAACCCAGTTGGTGCCGCGCCGGTCGTCCCATCGGCGTAGGTCACGCCGGTCGAGCCGGTCAGCGCCAAGTCGATTGTCTTGGCTGCGGCATTGATCGTTGCCGTATCAATCTTTATGGCGGTGCCGTTGCCCTGATAGCCACCGGGTCCATAGACCGCGAACAGTCCGGCGATCTCTTGCGCGGTGGCGCCGTTGATGGTGACTGGGTTGGGGTTGCTGTAGGTCAATCCGATCGACTGCAGCGCTGACGCGCCCGCGGGAAGCGTGTAGGGAATACTGATCACGCGTGCGCTCGCTTTGAACGTGCCTGTCACGGCAAGAGTCGGACCGCGCGCGGTGGTCTGGAACCCGCCCATCGCCGCCAGTTCAGCCGCCATAATCTTGCGGAAACCAGGACGCACATAGTCTACCCGCGCAGACATGGTGGCGTGACTCGAGTTGTATTCGTTCCAGTTGTAGTTCTCTTTCGAGACCACCATCGGGTTCGACGGCTCGATCTCGTTCATGATGATCATTTGATTGCGGGTGAAGCCTGTCGCGCGGGAGCCATCGCTGCCGAAAAGGCCGGATGCACTGGTGACCCAGCCGATGACGGCGCAGGATGGAAAGTTCTTCGCGATCCAGTCCACTGCGCCGATCGCTCGGGTCCGCACCTCGGTGTGCGTCTCGGCCGGATAGTTGCTGTCGACACCGTCCCAACTTCCCGTCGCCATCCAGAAGTACCGGAATTTGCTTCCGACCGCTGCTCCGAGCGTACCTGCGAACCCTCCAGCCAATGAGCCATCATGGTTGACCATCGAGTCCAAGCCGCCGCCGGTCGCAGAACTTCCGGCAATGCCGACGCAGACACCCAACTGGCTCTCGATGAGCCGCCCAATTTCTTGAGCGCCTGACGACGATCCCTCACTGTAATGATAGGAATAAGGGTCGGGGCTGATACCATCGTGAACATACCAGCCGCTGTCGTTGTCTGGGTAACGATAGTCAAATGCTACCCAGGTCGCGGTCTTCTTATATGATGTCGGTAGCGACGTGTTACCGGTATAGGCGTATGAGCGCGACAGGCCGCTTTCTTGCGAGCGACTGAAATGCCCGATCACGACGCCAACACGGAAGCGCTGTGCGATGCGTACCGGGTTGGTGAAAGCGGCGTCGGTCGCGACGTCGGCATAGTAGATGTAGGGGCCGGCCGGCAGTAGTACTCGAACGGCTCCCATCGCCGACACTGCCCCGTATACCTGAACCGGGCCCGAGTGGAGGGCGGAACCGGAGCCGACCGATGATGAGGCGCCAGCGGACATGGCATCGTAGAGCCTCACCCACAGGCCGCTCGTCGCGCCGGCGATGGCCGTCACGCTGAGCCAGACCTCGCCCCACCCCTTTGCCCAAGACAACGAGAAGCCACTTGGGTTACCGCTGGGCGCATCACGCTGGTACGTCGTCATATCGCTGCGCGTGAGCGATACGGATAGAGACTGGGGCGTACCAGAGGCACTCGCAAAGACGGTCAACGGTGCCGGGTATGGATTGTAGAGACCAGCAGTATTGGTTGTACCGATGGTATGCTCGCCGCTCGTTGCTGGCGTGTAGGTGACCGTCACGGGCGTCGTCGAGCCACGAGTCAGCGCGATGGTTGGGCTGGATGAAAAGGAGCCGTTCGTCCCGGCAAGCACGATTGTACCTGAGGGGAAGCTCGCGTTGGGGTAAACCGTCACCTGCACTGCCGAGCCGACTGCAACGACACTACTGGCCGTGACGATGTCAAAGCGGTTTGCTACCTTGGACGTTACGGCAGCGTTGATCGAGTAGGGCTGCGCTCCGGAACTGTTCGTCATTCCGGGAGCCGTGGCGGTCAACGTTCCAGAGGCACCCGGGCCGCTCATTGGCGTGAAAGTGAATGTGAGGGGCGCCGTGCCGGAGCCGACCAGGGACGCGTTGTCAAATGACCCGGAGAGACCGATCGCCGAAGGCGAGACCGTCTCGCCTGAGGGCCACGCGGACGCCGCTGGCGTGACCGTCATGATCACGGCCGTGCCGGCCGAGCCATTCGACCGGCTGAGTGAGACTGTGAAGCTGGTCGCTGGGGGGGACGTGGTGACGATGCCGGTCAGGAGATCCGTTGTGCTCACACCGGCGGCGTTCGCTGCAATAATCCGCAGATCGTATGTCGTTGCGGAAGTCAGTCCGGTAAAGGTCCCGCCTGTCTGGGCAAAAGTGCTGCTATTCTGGGTCCAGACACCTGTGCCGTGAGTTGATGTGAAGCCAGAATAACTGATCGGTGCAGTGCCAGTTGCCGCCGTAAACGTCACGGGAATCGTGGTCGCACCGGGAGTACCCGCCGTGAGACTGCCGACGAGGCTCGGGGCTGTCCCGCTGGGCGCGATCGTACCCATCGGCACACCGTTGAGTCGCCTTCGTCCAAGTATCGGCATGGTTCTTCTCTCCGAGACTTAGAAGTTGCCCGCGTAGGTGGTTCCACCGTCGGAAGTCTGAAGTCGGATGACGTTGATCGAGCCGGCCGAAGTATCGACTGTGGGAGCGGTCCCGCCCTTCCACTTGACGTTACTCGGCAGAGCTACGGAAAAGCCGCCATTTCCGCCTCGGATGATGAGCGTGACAGTTTGCAACTCGCCCGCCACGCCTCCAGATACAGAAAAGGTGCAATTCGCGGTCAAGGTCACGTCGTAGGCACGACTTCCGGATGATGCAAACGCAAGGGCTTGCGAAGAGCCACTGGTCACGACCGTGGAAACTGGCACTGCTGCAGCCGACGTGCTGAGGACACTGTTGGTCAACTGCAGACCGCTGCCGATTGCAACAGCAACTGCGACACCGTTTGTGCCGCTGCCACCGAACAACTGTGATGACGTTGCTGCAAGATCGTTGACTCTGACGTGCTGGTTCCAAGCGGAGCCATTCCAGAATTCGAAGCGACCTGCAGTGCTATTGAATCCGAGCACATACTGACCTGGGGCGGGCGCTGGCCTGGCAGAGAGTGGCCAACTTTGGAGGTTTGTCTGCGTATATGTTGACAGTTGTCCAACAGTATATTTCACGTCGCTGCTTGAAGCGCTGGAGAACGTTGCAATCTCGTCGTCCGTATTGACAGCTGACCCCGCCGGAAGGGCATGAGTCGTCGTGGTGAGCACTGAGAGCGTTCCATCGGCCGCCACCGAGAGTGACGCGCCGTCCGGTTTGACGCCGCCCAATACAGCGGTCGTCGCGGGTGTTAGCACATATGAGTTCCCACCCTGACTCGCTTCGGTTGCCGACGCCGCCATGTACACCTGCGCTGCGGTGCCCGAAGAAAGGGCCGTAAGCCCACCTAGGCCAGAGATGCCAGAATAAGCGAGCGCGCCGGCGGTTTTGTTGACGACGAGACAGCGAAATCCGTCAGTAATCGTGCCGTCCACTGATAATGAGCCAGAAACGCCTGAGACAACGACCTGCTTATCGTTGTCCATGGCCGTCAGCGTCGCGATCGTTGCCCCGGACGCAAGCGTGATGGTCCGACTTCCTGCGGGAGTCTTTCGAAAGAAGGCTGCGCGGGCCGAGAGTGTCGTTTTGTAATCGGTTCCACCCCGGTTCAACGTGTCGATGTCGGAAGATGCCGGACCGCCGAGCGTACCCGAGCTTATGTCTATCAAGGCGGTTACAGCGGTTCCAACGACGCTAGCCGTCGCATCCGCCCCGACTGTAATCGTCGAGCCATCAGCCTTGATAACGCCAGCTTGCATCGTTGTAGCGAAAGCAACTGGCAGATTAGGGCGATAGCTCATTACACAACCCTCCAAATCATCGCACTCACGGCTCGCAGCGTGATGGAGTCGTTGTTTGCATTCAAAACGAAGCTTGGCTGGCCATTAATCGTGCCACCCTGAGCAGGCGACAACGTTATGTTGTTTGTGGAGGCGTCACCCTTTCCGTCAATTACGTTGTACTCCACCCACAGTGTCGGATTTTGTGGAAGAAGTATCTTTGTCTGACTTCCATTCGTCTTGTTGACATCAATAACCCGATCGGTTGCGGCCATCTGGTAGGGTGATGCTGAACTTGCAACAATTGCGTTTCCATCGATAGACACGCCCGAAATTGTCGGCTGTGCCGCTGCTGACAAGGTCCCGCTTAATAGAGACAGCCCCGAACCGATCGTAATCGGAGTGGCTACGCCGGCCGTCGCGGAGCCGCCGAGCAACTGGCCATTTGCAGCCGGTAGATCGCCTGTCCGAACGTACTGGACCCATCCTGAGGGGGTGTACGTCTCGCGGCGCGCCGTGTCGGTGGCATACCCCTCCATTCCAGGACTCGGCGAAGCAGGCCGGGTTGTCGTTGTCCAAGTTGGCAGAGTGATCGAGGTCGTGAAAACAGGGCTGGCCAGCGGAGCCCTCGTTGCATCAGTTGGATGTCGATGATCTTCGCGCGACGCTGCTCCGGCAGTTCCGGCGGAGGCTGCCCCATCTCCGAGTGGAACCGCCGTGCCTACCGCCGCGCCGGTTAGGGCCGGGGCTTGCGGAACCCACGCACTGCCGCTCCACGTCAGCACCTGTCCAGTGGTGGCGTTACTTTGGCCAAGGCTAATGACGCCGGATGCCACGCTTACCGGAGCTAAGCCCGTGTAAGTCACCCCAGCTGCGGGCGTTGTAGGTGCCCAACCGGTTCCACTCCAACCCAGTAATTGACCGACAGTAGCGCCGCCCTGAGCAATCGAGGGCAGCGCTACATTGCTGATGCTGAGTGTCCCGTCGACCGCAACGGATAGTCCTGTCCCTGGCTTAACCCCGCCCAGACTGCCCGCGGTCGCAGCAACGTTGGGTCCAGCCGGGCCGGTGGCACCAGCAGCACCTGTTGCGCCTGCAGGGCCCATCGCCCCTTGCGCGGCGAGTAAGGCCCAAGATGATGCTGCAAACGTCGATGCTGCGGGTAATGCAACAACCGTGACGTAAGTCTGACCGCTGTTTGTCACGACATCGTAAGCGGAGTAGGCGACGTTCGCCTGCCAAGGCCCCCGGAACGTAAAACCTTGTCCGGCCGGCCCTTGTGGACCGGGGTCGCCCTTCGCTCCAGGGGTCCCGCTGCCGCCACCTGATGTCGCGGTTACTGAGATAACCCCGTTAGCGTCGATCTGTACACCGGATCCACCCGAAAACAGCGTCCGGAGCTTTGTCGCCGGTAGCCGCATCGGCGATGATGAGCTGTTAAGAATGACCTCGTCATCGGATAACAAGCTGCTCGCCAACGTAAAACCGATATGATCGGCACCATTGGCGACGATTGTGCCGGTCTGCTGTACGAGTCCAGTGCCAACGCTGACGGCCTCGGGCGTCCCGAAGCCGCTGGAAACCCGTCCCAGCAACGTCCCTTGCACAAGCGACAACAGCGGCTGGGTGTTGCTTAGCAACGTGCTTACCGTTGTGCCACGTGTTAAGCCGTTTTGACTAACCGGAATTAAGTCATTGCCACCCACTGCCGTAGCCGCCGGCAACTGCTTGATTGTCGGCATTTCAAACTCCAATGCACATATCTAGCTATTGGAAACGGAAAACCCTGTCGGATTTAGCCGCGTCAAGTAAATCCGTAGAAACAGTTCCTCGACCTTAAGCCACGGGAAACCAGCCTGAAATGCTGGCTCCAACTCTTTTGACCCAAAGAGTTGTCCCAGCTCCTCCATTCAGATTTCTGTAATCAGACCCGGGCGGTGCTGCAACAGCACCCTCCGGAGAGCCGCGCCCAAAATAAGTGAGAAATCCCACTTGTTCTACATCTGATAGGAACCGCACGCCGCCGCCGGCGCCAGCGCTGAGGCGTATGTCGCCTTGGGAACTTCTGAGCGAGACGCTTCCATCTCCACCAGGTTGCAAGTAGTCGATGTTGGCGAATGAGATTGCTTGCCATACACCGTCGACAGCCAACAGGGTGACCTCACTACCTGCGGCGACAGTGATATCGGTCTTTGTCCAATTACTTTGGACGCCGCCCGAGCTTCCTTTGATGAAGTGGACCGGACTGGGACAGCGTAGAGACAAACGCCTGTCCTGCGCCAAGGGAAGTCCGACAAACGGCTGCAGAGATGCGCCTTGACCGTCGCCAATAATGGTGGCGCTAGTCGTGGCCGGATCATAGCCGCTGCCGCCCGAACTCAACACAATCCCAATCACCAGGCCGTCCCTCACGTAGGCCGCCGCCATCGCGCCGGCTCCAGAGCCTGCGATGATCACCTTTGCTTGGGTGTATCCGCTGCCACCACTGCTGACCCGCACGAAGCTGACCTGCCCCGCGATCGCCGACTGGTGCACACCAAGAATAGAGTCGACCCGAGTGGTTGAGAATGGAATGACAGCGTAATCTAAGACATCAGGAACAGTGATTTGCGTTACTGACCCATTAGTCTGCGAAATAGCCGCTGCCGTCGAAGAACCGTTCAGTGTATTTTGCCGGACAGAGACACTGTCCGTGTTTGCCCAGCAGAGATACTGGAGACTGTCTGGAGTAGAGGTAAGAAAGCGATTGCCCGTAATCTCGACACGCTCCGGACCATCGAAGAGGAATATCCCACCCGTGCCAGCATCTAACTGAATTAGGTTTTTCTCAATCCAGATGTCGCGACAGGCAATCCCGAAGTTCGCCCCGTGCCCATCTGTCTCGACTTGAAATAAAGTGATTGCCCGCTTGTTGCTGACAAGCTTGTTGTCGGCAACGCGAATCCGAGTGCTACCTCCGGGGTTTATACCAATGGCGCAATTCAGGACGACGTTGGACGTGATCGAAGTATCGGAAGAACCGCCCGAATCAATGCCGAACCCGCCAGGACCAACGATCGTATTACCCATCACCGTCGTCAGACTCGCATTGCACAAAATTCCAGATGCTGACGCCGATCCATCCTCGATCAAGACTTGATTGTCAGTCACTTGGATGCGTGTTCCAGACACGGCAATGCCGTATGCTGTGTTGCTCGAGCATATGTTCCCAGAGACCGAGATGTCCATCGCGTCTGGGTTGTCCAATCCCCATCGTGGTGGTTCAGTGTTTATGGCGTTATAGTTTCCTACTGAAATACCGCGAGTGTTGTTCCAGCACCTCGACTGGGTCACTGTGCTCTGTCGTATTACTTGCTGGAACTGGGCGTCATTGAAGTCCAAGCAGATCCCAAAGCCGCCATTGTACGAGGCTTGGCAATTCGAGACAGTCGCGTTCGATGCAGCTTGAACCCAGATTCCGTGGCACGTATTGTTCTGAAAAGTGCAGTTCGCGATAGAGTGGGTTCCGCCCTGGCCAGTAAGACCGTCGCGGGCCTGTATGGTGAGCCCAGTGCCGAGCGTTGGACCCGTCGCATTCAAGAAACTGCAGCTTCGAATGATGGTTTGCGTGCAGCTTGGCCCGACCAAAACTGCCCAACTATCACCAGTTAGTCCACCAGCGTCGAAGATGATCCCGATACTTGTAAATTTGGGAGCAACAATATTGATCCATGCACCTCCCCGCTGCGAGGCTCGTCGCAGTACTGTTACTCCTACCGTTCCAATCAAGGTAGCCGACGCTTGAATGCTCCACTGGCCATCAACCCGGTAAGTCCTGGGCCCGAGCAGGACCGGTCGTCCGCTGGCGATTGCTAGATTGATGGCGCCCGTATCGTCCGTCACGCCGTCACCACGCGCGCCAAACGCTTCTACAGCGACGGCATCGCCCAACCAGTCCCCGATACGGCGCGGGGAGCCTACGCCCGCTTTACCCACCTGATTGGAAACGTCGACACCGCCTACGGACAACAGCGCTCTTACGCTTATTGCATTGTCTTGCCCATTTTGTCCGATCGGCACGAGATCGCTTAGCCCAGCGCCCGTTGAGGCAGGAAGAGCAGCCGTCGAGTAATGTGGCGCTCCAGAGAGAACGCCGTCGGCCAGTGACAGTCCGCTTCCGATCGTAATCTGCTGAGGCGGTCCGAGACCCGGTGAAACGCGGCCGATCAAGCCCGGCGTGACTGACAAGGTCGTCTGTGTTCCTGCCAGCAATTGCGAACGACTTACGCGCCGGGCTGTGCCGTTCTGACTTACAGGAAGCATATCGTCGTCCGAGGCGACGATGACATTTTCCAGCTGATCGATCGTTGGCATCAGGATACTCCATCACCAAGGATCAGTGGGTTGCCATCGGAGTCGACGAGCGGCAGGCCCCCCTCTGTTGTCAAAGGAAGGCTGCCGGCCCCCTGTGCCGCAAACGCGATGACCGGCAACGCGATGGAGCGGGATATGGCCCGTCCCGTCTCAGTTCCTATCATGATGGTGACGTTGTAAGTTGTTCCGCCCACACCGCCCTGCAACCAAAGGACCGCGCGCGTGCCGTCGGCGGTGGACGACACCAAGGTTAGGTCTCCGTCATTCGACGGGGTAATCAGCACGTCGATCGTCTGAATAGCATCGCCATCGTTCCCAGCGAGAGCCGCGGCAATGTCGAACTGGTAATCGAGTATGTCGCCTGGATCTTTAGGCGGCCACCGCAAGGGTAAGTTGGTGGCCACGGGGACACCGCGTGGGCCTGGGATAAACCCATCGAACAACAACACTCGGGATGCGCTGGGACGCCAAACGTGACTTGCCGTCGTCGCCATAGGCGATCTCCTTTTAGAGCGGTCCTGCTTTCTGCCCGCAGCAGATGCACTCAATATTCGACGAGCACTATTCCAGCAGCTCCGAACCCACCTGCAGCACTCGCTCCGTATCCGCCTCCGGCTCCTGACCCCGGCGCTTTCCCATCCGCCGGTGAGCCCCCACCATTCGACCCCCGCCCGCCACCGCCGAAGGCGCTGGCACCGCCGTTGCCAGCTGGAACGTTGCCGATCATAGGGCCGTCACCACCCATGCCCCCGGCATAGAGCATCAATCCAACATTCCCCACGCCACCTGTCCCACCGTGGCTGTCGGGATTGGCTGAGGCGCCACCCAACCCGCCTTGCGCGGCTACCAAGTCGCCAAAACTGGACGAACCGCCGGCCCCACCCGTCACACCTGCTGGAGAAGCAGCGCCACCAACGCCGACAACGACACTGACGTTTTGCCCAGGCTGAAGCATCAAAATAGATTCAGCATACCCGCCGGCACCGCCCCCCCCGCCGCCATAGCCAGCCGTACCGCCCCCGCCACCACCGCCGGCGCCAACGACGCGAACTCGCACTCTGGAGACACCCGATGGAACCACCCATGTCCTGTTCGACGTCAAAGCCTCGACTCGACTAAATCCGGGGGTCAGATCCGGAAGATGAAAGCGGAGTATTGGAGAGGTCGGGAGTATAGTTATGTCGTCGGCAGTGATGGAGCTCTTCCCAATCCAGGTCGTAACGCCATACAGGCCAACGAAACCAGGATCCGGGGTAGGAGGCGCAAAGGCTCCAAAAGGAATCGGCGAGCTCGATTTCGCACTTAGTACCAGCTGCGTACGGCGCCGCGTATTTTGCGCAGAACCGGAGTTGTTCGGTCCACTGAACGGAATTGTTGGAGTAGTCGCATTCCAGTATTGCAGTGTAAGAGGTTGATCATCAACCTCTGCGAGTGTCGCTTGGATTAGCCAGGACAACACCATCGTTTGATCAGCAGTTGCTTGTAGCGTTATAGCAACCGGAGTTACGACGATACCGGTCTTCATCACGGTATCGCCGACGCTCGGTAGAGAGCCGAACGCTGATTGATCTAACGCAACACTCATCGAGAGTGTTCCGGGCCCGATGACCACGCCATACCCTGAACTGGCGGGAGAGCAATACAGACCATCTGCTGTAGGACGGCCACCCAGCACGGACTGCGTCAGCGCTCCGAGAGCAGACAACGTGCTGCGCTGAATGTTCAGTAGGTCGGTATCCAGCGGGATCGACCCTGGGTAGACGATCTGGCGATCCATAGTTCAGACCTCAACTTCAAATGATTAATCAATTCAACTATTAATGCGCAACCACAGTGCGCCACCGGCGGGCGCGGCATTGCCGATCGTCTGCCAGAGTTCACTCTCGAACGAGATATTTCCAGGCGTCGCAACAAGCAAACTTTCGAGCGGCATCTGCATTGACCCCCAAGCACCAACGACGTTCCACGCCAGACCGAAAGGGATGTTGTACGCCCCAGTGCTGGCGGGCTGTGCTGGTTCGAAGATACTTAAAGCGTATCCAGCCGACGCAGCGGCAGCCACGACCGCCGGTCTCGTTGCGCGCTGCCGACGCATCGCGACCAGCAATCGGCTGCGATAATCAGTATCTGTCTCATTGGGCCGGCGCAAAAAGGAGTCACTCAAATAGTCCTGTGCAGCCAAACTAAGAAAATTTCCAGTGGCCGTCGAAACACGAGATTGGGTGATCACGTTTTGGAGTAGATCATATAAACTCGACCATGCTAGAGCGAATCCAGACAATAGGCCGTCAAGAACTGGTGCGACATCACTGAACCAGCGCGCCGGTAGAGTCATACGCAGGCGTTGCCGCATGTCGGTCGGGTCACCTATCATATTGTCACCGCAATGGCGGACGGACGAAGTAGTCCGAAGATTGGCGGCACAAGATCAGCGGTATCGCCGTTAATGAGTGCCCCAAATAGATTTTCAATGCCCGGATCGGCCCCATATGCGACCTGATACAGGCGAGTCACGGTGAGCGAGGCCCCAATCGGCAGAGCTGCTATGTAGGCCAAAATAGCGGCCTCCGCATTGGCCATCGCACTTGCCGGACCGATCGCGTGCAACTGAACGTTCACTGGTATGACGAGTGGTGGTCGAACACTGAACGTTCCGCCGATTGGTCGAACTAAATCGACGGCCGCCGCCACCTGCGTAATGAGGTCGCTGGATGGCGTTCCCGTGCCGTCGTCAACCGTAACAGTGAAATGCCCCGGGCGAATAGCACCCGACGCGTCGGTCCGTTCTGCGATGGTATAGGAGATGCCTTGGCGTACCGAGGAAACAGCGGCGCCGACCGCTTGACTGGTCGCGCGATTGCGGCTGTCCAGAAAGCCAGCAAATCGCAGACGGAGTGCGATGTCAGTCTCGGCGTCAACCCCGCCGGCCATCGGAAGCGGATTGGTTACTGTGTCGATACCAGGAATGGCACTCGCCAAGAGTGTCACACTGCCGGCAACAACATTTCCCGCTGAACCCGGCTGCTGGGCGACCACTCGAACGGTCACACTGATATCGGCTGCACCAACTGCGTAACCACTGCCCGTCCACGCGGCGTTCGAGCTATCTCCAGCGACGGCGAACACCTGGTCGTTAGTTCCAAGGCCTGTTCTCACGATCGTGCTGACTGGGACGACTGTTGCTAACCCTGGCGTCACACGGCTGAACGTCACGGAGCCCGCCGCACTAGCCGCCGGAAAACGCGCCATGCCGAAATCCCCAACCCAAGTGTCAAGGTCAGCTCCGTTGCTAGTCGACGCCCTGGTCGCCCCCAAAACTTGAACGATGAGCCATTGTACCCATAAGCCGATGGACGCGTTTGCCTCGAGTAACGCTCTAACGACGCTCCCGGTCGTCATGTCTATCAGTTGCTTGCACGATGTGCTTACAGCAGAAGCCTGCATTTTTACCAAGGTGGGAAAGTCGAGGAGCGGGAGTGTCATTGTCTAGCCCAGGACGCTGGTCGTGAGAGCCGACGAGATGGTAGTCTCGCTGTCCTCGTAACGAATCTGCAGATAAAGGCGCCCGGCAACATCAGAGGATACCGAGATGACAGGTTCGGGCGTCGATGAGACAGCCGTCTCCAGGCTCATCTGTGTCCGGATTAATGCTTCCACTCCCGCCAAATCAACAGGTCGGCCGACAAACTGACCCAAACCTGCGCCGTAATCAGGACTCCAAATATAATCGCCAGGATTCGTCATCAGACGGCGCAGAACACGTTCGGTACCAAGATTAGGGTCGCTGACAACCGCAAGATCTCCAGTTGCCGACACCGAGAGGTCTCCCGACCAGCTCATCTCAAGATCAGGCATCTCGTGCTCCCAATGAGAATAGTTGAGAATTGTCTAATCTTGCGGGTTAGCTGGTCCGGTCATACCACCTTGTGGCACACTATGTTTGTGTTGATTGTAGTGCTCGCGCAACTGATCTAATGATCCATGTTCGTCAAAAATATTGCCAGCAACATGAAGGTCACCCTTCATCGAGATGGTTCCATCGTTTAGTAGACGCAGGTAACTTCCGCTTTTATGCGTGAGCCATAATTCTCCGACGGGAGTGTCAGGTACGGCCGCATCCTGATTCCACGCTCGTCCAACGACCACTCCATTCTCTGCATCGCCCTCTTGCGGCACGACTAGCACCTGATCCCCGGGACTCGGGGGGCACGAAATTCCCCATCCCGTTCCAACCCATAGACTGAGAACCGGAAGCCAGCCGGTAAGCACACCCTCTGGCTGCAACTGGACTTTGACAGTGCCTAACTTCGGATCGACCGAGGTGACTTTAGCGAACCGTGGCTGACCAAGTAACGCGTCCTGCGCGCCACTGTGTCCCTTGAATGCATTAAGAAGCCTGTCCATCAAGCAACTCCCTGCAAGCTGAGGCTCTGGGTGAAACCGCGCGTAACGTCCAGTCGTCGCGAGATCTGTGCCACGCTATATAGTCGATCCGACTGAGTGTTTGTTCCTCCTATCAGCACAAGGCTGCGAGCCGTCAACGTCAAGTCGCCCGGCATTGTGATTGAAGCCGTCCATTCATGCCTTTTAAGGTCCTCCGAAATTCGTCGCGCTTGCGATTGAGCGTCTTCAGCACTGAGGTTTGGCCGGGTTATGCGTCTTTCCCAGACAGGTCCAACGCCGGATGAAAGAGTGTGCCCTGTCACCGTAACACCGGTTTTCGAATTCCAGCTTTTCACCAGCACGTCGATCGGCCGCGCCAGGCCAATACAGTGACCAAGCTGCAGGCTGATACAATCACCTAAGAGGATCTCCTGAGCTCCCGTCAGCATAGGCGGCCCAAAACGGAGGACACGCCCTACCATAAACAGATCGAACCCTTCGCGGATCGCAAGAAAGGCAAGTAGATCCCACTCAGTCGTCGTCTTGGCGAATTGGCCAAGACTGGCTCGGTCATGCTCTGACTGGTAGTAACGGCCGACCGGTGTCGTCGTGGGGTCTGCGAGCACGGTTAGACCATGTCGATCACCAAACAGAACCGCAATCTCGCTTGCGGTTCTGTTCGCGAAAGTCTCGTCGGTTTGGGTCTCAATCAGCTGTGACGAGAGATCCCGCCCCTCGACGTCAATCACGCCCTGAGTCGGATGAGAACTGACGCTGTCGATCGTACCAACGATGCAACTGACCCACTTGTCGTCCAACCCAATCTCTATCTCCAGTTCACCACCAGGAGTGTGTAGAAGGTTCTGCGGAACAATGCTGGCTGCGAACCTCATGCGAAAGCGATCAGCGGCAAAGTGATTATTGCTATCAATTTCGGCCGATAGCAGGCCCGGAAGATCTACCCCACTCAGCGTAGCTCTAATGAGTGGCGCCCGAAGCTCACTTCGCAATACCGCCTCCCGCTTCGGGATCAACAGCCGGAAGTCGCAACGTAACTAGCCCCTGAAGCACCGGGTCTTTCAAACCATTAAGCGCGGCGATCCGGTTCCACTGTGTTGCATCCCCAAGCTGCTGCAGAGCGATTCGAAATAGGTCACCTCCTGCAACAACAAGGGTCATCATGACGCGACAAGACCAAACGCCCGCGCGGTCACACACTGCGCCAAACTCCCCGCTGCGCCTATCGCCTGCGCAAGGTTGCTCGAACCCAGACCGACGCCAGCCGCGGCAATCTCCGTGTCGAGCGCCGCAGCGGTCAGCAGGCCGATTGAAAGCGTCGGCGCCGTTGCAACTGTAAGCCAATCTACCTTATCGGTTCCAGAATCTGGAACAACACACAACTCAATTTGGTAAGGTATCCACCAGTTGCTTGCGATCTGCGCCTCAAAAGTCTGGACGACGACCGTGTAGCGCCAAGCATCCCAAGCGAGTATCAGGCGCTCCCCACTTCGACGCATTCGCTCGAGGATACGAACTCGCTCAGCCGCCTGTTGGCCAGAGAAGATTCCCGACCATCGTATCGGGGCGTCTTCAGCTCCCATCGCGTCAACTACCCGCCCCCCACCAGGCAGCGAGTGAATGATGAGTTTCTGTTTGCCGCCTATGGCGAACTGTTCGGGTATCTCGAAATCGTTGAACACGACGTCGCCAAGTGCGAGTGGTGCAGCCATTAGAGCGCCCCCGATACATTCCAGGCCGGTGTCTGCCGAGGATCAAAAAAACTGGTCCCACTAGGTGGCCGCGAGGCTTCTCGGCCCATGTGCTCGGACAGCCATTGGCCAACCAGCCGCCCGTCAAGCATCACCGTTCCTCCCCCGGATTCGCTTTCGTTCCGACCGGCCGGTTGGGGCGCTGCGACTTTGTCATGCGAGCGCGCCGTCTCAGATGTCTGTCCTAGATGGTCAACCCCTGACCATGGAGCGACCGGACGTTCGCGTCGGGCAGCCGGCCCTGAGACCGATTGGTGCCGCTCTCGTTCAGATCGTCCTCCAGCCGTCCCTGATCGTTGCACCTGGGCTACCGATGCAGTAAGCGCCAGCGGAGCGTGCGGGAGCTTTTCGCTTCCACGCGATTCGGGCCCTAGTGGTAAAATTCTTCGCGCAAGCGGTGCCCCAAGACTATTTGAGCTTGGTGCCGCAGGCTCAACTCGAGCTGAAACGGCAGACGCGGGTTCTTCAGGCCCAGCCTGCTTGCTGTTCACCTGCTGACTGTCTCTGGCACTTTCGGCCCCGTCATTTCTGACCGGCGCGCTCGCAGGGACCATCTGCTCAGGTGCTGGAGGCCGCCGCCGCACCGTCTCGCTTGGCTGATCGGTGAGTGATTGCTGCGGCGATGATGGTTCTGCTGCTTGCACGTCCGGCGCAGCAGCCTTCACTTGCGAAGTCACCGTCGGGGTCGGCTTTGCCTCAATCTCCGTTCGAGGCGGCGCGGCAGTTCGACCCGCATCCCCCTCCCTCGTCACAGGTTGCTCGATAGTGTCATCGGGCCGTTGGCCACTTGCCGGCGGTAGTTTTGCCCGGCTTCCGACGGCGGCGGCGACGGCCTTCGTTGCCGCCCCTCCCTGACTGCCCAATCCGGCCAAGTCCGCACTGGTTGCGGCAATCGCCCGATCGACTTCCGCTAGTCCACGATTGATTACTTCAAGACCCGCGCTGACATCTTCTTGCAGCAGCAGCTGAATGCCGATCTCATAGGCATCGATCACCGCCATCCTCCTGCATTATAGTCCCAAACGAGTCCATCAAGTTCGCCAATCGTCACCACCCAAGCTGTGCGATCGAACGAGCTCAAACTGAAAGCGACATCAAACGGGACCCCGTTTCTAACAAGATAAAGCGCATCTCGAAGGTCAGCTTCTCGAGTGAAGCACTGCAGCGCGGCCGGATGATCTAATCCTGCCGCGCCGACCGGTTTCCCCGCTCGGCATTAGCTAACTCCTGGCCTACGGCGACCATCCCGGGATCCCCGAGACGCTGCACCAAAGCTTCGAGTTGCCCCTCGTTGCTCGGTGCTGGCTGAGGAATGCCATCGATACACGTCACACACATGGCCAGCATCGCATAGCCGACGTAGCGTTCATTACTCGCCAATCCCGGTCCTACCGCTTTGAACAGGCGGAGGCGGTCAAGTGCTCCCGGCCGACGGATGCGGAGCAACCGTCCCGTCGCGTCCGTCACATCGAACTCACGTGATGCCTCGAACACAATTCGTTGGGAGGGCGACGCTACACCAGCGTCATTAGTCCCGTTCGCCATTAGATGCGCTTCCGTCGGCTGGCGAAGAAGTCAAGCCGCTGCCGAACGGCAGAATCTCCTTTCCACTGTCCGGCGCTGGTCATCTTGAAGACCGTGCCATCGAATTGGAACGTCGTGACCGAGCCATCCGCTTCCGTGACATACTGGTACAGCGTTCCGCTCTCGAGCAGGCCATTCACATGCCAAGCCTGCTCGAGCCCGTCGATGAAACTGTCCGCCGCCGGGCTGCCGCGCTCCAAATCGAAGCTGCCTTCCCAGCCTTTCGGCAATTCGGCCGCCATGTGGATGCCGTCCAGGCGATCGATTCGGATCTGATGCGTCTGTTGCCGGCTTTCGAAGCCGGTCACATGCGTCAGGTCGACCCGTGTTCCCGCCTCACCGTTCGGACCAGTAGGCCCGATAACGACCAATTGGCAATCGCGCCCTGTCGAGAAGCTATTCGCAGGCATTCAGCGTGCTCCTAAGTTTGCGTCACTCACGAGACCTGGCCATAAGGCAATGTCTGACGTGTGACCTGGACGGTTTGACCGCCTTCCAAATTGACGATGAAGCGCTCGTTGATTGCCTGATACTGGATCTGCGCATCTGACTGCACATAACCCAGGCTCGTCCGTGACGCAGGATTATTGGTTAGATCACAGATAACATTGAATGGCTGCGCACCGTCCGCGCTGCCCAAGACACCCTGTCCAAGCAGATTCTGCAGGAAACTCAGCTGCGTGCTTCGAATCCGGCGGAACAAGCTGGCATTGATCACCTGGCCGACATATTGGCCCATACCGGCGCTCAATGTTTCCGCAATGAAGTTTGTCAGGCGAGTATAGTTGTCGCCATTTGTTGCCGCGTTTGAGCTTGAGTTATGGCCCCCACGAACGCCCCAGAACGAACCCGCTGGCTGCGGATTGCAAATCACGTCAATCCCGTTGCTCAGCAGGGCAGTCAACTCCGCCGTGCTGTAAGTGTTCGAGCTCGCACTGCCGGGCGTGCCAGCCCGCTGCGTCCCGACAACCCCATACAATGCCTTGTTGAGGCTACTCTGCTCAGGACTCAAATTTGATAGACGTCCCGCAACGAAACCCTGCGGGCTGACGAGCCGGATCGTGCCCGCCACAGGGTCCGACCACCAAACCCAGTCGCCGAACATCAGTTTTGCAGAGTAGCTATCCAGACCTGCTCCTTGTTTTGCCGCAATCGCCGAGTTGATCGTATCGCCGCTTGGTCCAGCAAGAATGACATACAGCCCTTCTTGCTGCGCAAAGCCCGCTTGCACGGTCCATGTTGTCGCATCATCGGTGTCGGCCAGCACCATCATGCTGCACCCCTGACCGCGGAGCGCATACATTCCACGGCGGGGCGCTCCGTCTACGCCGACCACTTGAGCCGCCCCGACACCCGCGGCCCCATCGCTTCCGTTCAGGAGTGACTGCGACGTCAACACTGCCGGGCTGGTTCCGACCGCGGCACCGAGCGTGGCAACACAGAGTGTGCTGGGTCCGCGTAGCGGCCCCTGGCCCAAATTCACGGCGTTAACCAGGTTTTGCCAAAAATTCGCCGGGGATGAGGCAGTAATATTATCGAAGTTCTCTGCAATCTGTCCCGGCAGGCCCAATGTCAATCGCCAAGTGCCCGCGGCACTGCCTGGCGTGAGCTGGACAGCCACTTGGTTGCCGAGCGATCCAGTATAGCACGCTGTCAACAGAACTGGATATCCGCCGGCAGCGTAGAAGAAAGCGTACGTCGCGGCCGTGTCGGTTCCGTCCGTAACACGCACGCAGCGGAAATTCTGCGCACCCTGCTGCACCGCAGTCGCAACATGCGTGCCCAAGTCGAATTTGCGTGGCAGGATTTGGCCAAAAGAACGCGCATAGTCTGACATCGTCGAGACGATAACTGGTCGGTTGACCGGTCCCCAGCTGGACGAGCCGACGATCCCGACGATGTTGGTCGGCACCCCGTTAACAACGAGGTTCTGCGGTGGAACGATCTGGACATAGAGATCGGGAACCACCAACGCAGTTGTATTAAGCGTTCCGCTTTGAACGATCGGCATTGCTTATCCCTCGCTCGGCGGCAGGATGCGCACGACATGCGCCGAGTGCTCCGACCCAAGAATTTTCTCCATGGCTTGCTCCTCGGTGACGACATCACCGATCCGGTACGAGCCAAACGGTCGCACCACGATCAGGTATTGCATGGAACATCCTTTATTCTTGAGTTCAACCGAGCCAGGCGACGCCATTAACGTCAGACACTCCGAATAACATTGTCGGAACTACTTC
The DNA here is from genome assembly GCA_964657565.1 of uncultured Acetobacteraceae bacterium. Classification (GTDB taxonomy): domain Bacteria; phylum Pseudomonadota; class Alphaproteobacteria; order Acetobacterales; family Acetobacteraceae; genus JAVVHH01. The sequence continues at coordinate 16,457 of CAZZVQ010000043.1, read as the reverse complement.
GATCGCGATCGTTGGATACTCGATCGAATACAGAAGATCTCGCCGCCACAACCCACCAGCCGCGCCATCGTCTGTGGCCGTTTCGCCCGCCAATTGCACGCGACATGCCCACCCACCGACGTCGATGAAGGTCCATCCGGCCATTGCAACGTCAACGAGGCTGACGACAGCATCGCGCGTCGACGGGTCCGGGCACCAAAAGCTGACCCGGAACCGTCCCTCTTGGCGGCGTAACTCCTGTCCGCCATGGCCATCGGTGACGATCCGAGCGACCGTCCTACGCCCGCTCAGCAAATGGACACTGGTCCCCGTCGCCACCGCCGGCCGGTCGTTACGGATCTGTGCCGCCAGCGCCGCGGCAACCAGAGCCGCCCCATCGCCAGCACGCATCCGATAAGCATAGGCCTGCCCATCCACGGCAATCCCAGCCACTTGTCCCGCCCCACCCGACCCGGCGAACGTCACCAACTCATCGCTCACGCTAACCGTCATCGTCGGCGGCGGAGACACTCCTTGCCACTCGGTCGAATATCGTGTGCGATCGCGTAGCGCCCCCGAGACCGACACAACAGAAACGTGCACCACGCCCTGCTCGAGGTCAGTTTCCAACGCGTTGGCAACCGGCCATCCGCGATAGATCTTACAAATATTCCCCACGGCGCTGTCGCCGGTCACACCACTCGGATACAGCGCGCCTGCGATCAGCTCGGCGAGAGCCTGCTCCACATCTGAACGGTCCGGCATACAACCTCGGAGATTATGTATCAGAGCCGGCCAGGCCGTGTCAGGCTTCCGTGCCGCCGACCGAGAGCCACCGTCCCATCTCGGTGATCTCGATCGTCTTGACGACGTAACGGCGCCCTGCGCTGTCCTGCAGGAGATCGGAGGGCAGCACCGACACCGGACCAACGGGCATGATGACCGACCAATTCGTCTGCCCACCATCCGCCGGCAAACGACCGGACCGGCCACTTCCCGCCGAGACGATCTGCACCGGCCAATCTCCCATCACGAGCGACAGCGTCGGCTCCGTCACGCCACCATACGCATTGAGCCCGGCAGACAACGAGCCGCTCGCACGCAGCACGTCCACGGAAGCGTTCGTCAACACACACACGGGCTGCCGTAGCGGTGGCAACGCCGCAATGAACAAAACCCCCCGCGGCCCCCGCATGTAGTCCCCGATCTGCGACGACACCGCGTCAAAGCTGGCGCGTATCGCCCGCTCAAACCCCCGCGGCATGCGCAGACCAGAAGAGCCCCAACTCAGGCTTACTGGCAAACGCATGATGAGGTTCTCGCTCGCCAACGGGTTGAAAGCCGTTCGCGGTCGGAACACGTCGTAGCTGTCGCCAATCGCCCGGGCCGCGCTCCCCAGCCCTCGGCTCATTAGATCATGAAACCGGTCCGAACTCATTACACGACCAGCTTGACGCTGTTGCCCCCGGACAGCCCCGGACCCGGCGGGATCCCGAGAAAGGCGCACAGGCGATACCGCCAGTCGTCGAACAATTTTGACCGCTCCGCGATTTCCTTCGGGTTACGCACCCACTCCCCTGCCTCTGACGTGTCGAGCGCCGAGGCCGCCTCGGGCACCGACAACTCAAGTGCCGCCAGCGAGCAGAGATACCGCCGCAATACATCCTCTTCGGAACCGCCAAGATTGTTCAGCCGATACTCTACCAAGCCAGCAGCCTGATAGTATTGCCATCCCATGTTACCGGACGCATTCGTCCCAAACACCGGATATCCCATAAAGCGACGCGCATCGGTTTTCTCGGGATCGGTCAGCACGATCGCTCCTCACTTCCGTTCAGGTCGTGGTTGGATCGGCTCGAACTAGCCGATGTGCTCGACCATCACGGCCCGCTTGTAGGAGGCGTTCGTTGCAGTCGGCACGACCAGCGGATTAGTCATCGTATCGCTCGGTGCGCAGAACCCACCGATCCAATACCAGCTCTGAGCGATGATCTGCTGCAGCCGGTCGATCGGCTCGCGCGTGACCATCGCAATTCCGTCCACGACGCTGACGATGCTATCCGACGGCGCGATGTCGCTCTCAGCCATGCCGGCAAAATCGCCTTCGATCAGCGCGCCCTGACCGACGATGATCGGCCGCCGCACGACGGCGCCCGCCAACGTCGGATGCGCCTGAACATAGGCTTCCGTCGTCGGCACGAACCGTAGTCCAAGGAAATCGTTGACCATACCGTTCCGGAACACTTGGTTGGCGCTGGTGGCGCCCTGGAACAACTGGCGAAAATCCGGGTCTGCAAACAATTGCCGCGAACTAACCGGATCCAAGTAGCAGTTGTAGGCGCCGTCGATCTCCGGCACCGCATTCATGCGCAGCTTGCTTACCGCGTCGAGCAGACTGCCCATCGTCAACGTGTCGGTGGCCGTCAATCCCGCCGTCGTAGTCCGCGCGTTCGGCCGAATGATCACGCTCGCATTCGCCGCCTGCACCGGACTGCCCAGCGCACCATCCGAAGTGCTGACGTTGTCCGCAAACGTCAGCGACCCCGAGATGCCGCCAGGCGTCGTGCTCACGTTGATCGAGTCAGCCGTCGTCCCGATCAAAGAATGCAAGCTAGCCCCGGTCGTGACCGTCAGCGTCGTGCTGCCGCCGATCGGGTTCTGCACACCATTGACGAAGGCCGAAGTGAACCCGCGGATGTCGTCGACCGCGATTGTCGGACCAGCCGCGCCCAGCGCAGTGCGGACCCGGGTATTTCCCCCGAAATACGGAGCGAACAGCGCATTGCGCGCCAGTTCATCGAGGCTGCGTGCCGCCTGCTCGCCATTGATCGCCGCATTCTGCAGGAACTGACCCGCGATCCCCACCCGGCTAGTGACCATGTTGAGGTCGGTCGTCGCCGCATAATGGTTGATCGTGATCGTATACTGCTCGATACCCCACCCCGTCGGAACCAGCCCGTTATCGAGGTTCGTGTTCGCCCCCGCGGGGACCGGCTGCGTCACGCTCGGCTTCAGCCCGGCCCGCGTCTTGGTCAGCGTCTCACCGATCCCGACGGCGAATTCCTGCCGATCAGCGCAAGCGCGATACCCGAGCCGCGAACTCATCGCCTGCTGGAACTCCCGCTCGAGGAAGCCCTGCTGGATAATCGGCTGCAAGATAGCCGGAAAGTTCGAGATGCCCATAGCTTCCTGTCCCTAACAAGCGGTTTCAGCCCGGCCCGCGAAAACGGACCAGGCCACCAAATCAAATCAACCCCGCCACAGCAGGGGGAAGCAGTTGCCTCAGCGAGGCGCGATGGTAAGCGGCCAGACAAAACGCTTCAGCGCCGGCAACCCGATGCTGCGAACCGAACCAACCGTTCGGCACCGCGTCAAAACCCGCATCATGGGTAAGAGATGTCGAATTTCTGGGTCACCCGGTCAAGAGCTTTTTTTCCTATTTGCGAAGTTTCTCGATCGTCCGCTAGCGACGCCGTAACAGTTCGGCCCGCGCCACCCGCCATTCCTCGACCGACATCTCCATTGCCGTCTTCGCTTTCGGGGGCGACGCCCGCGGTGCCACCGCCGGGCTGCTACTGCTGCCGCGCCCGAACAACCACGGCTTCTCCTGCCGCAGCCGCATCATGATCGCCGGCCCGTCCGGAAGCTCTCCAGCCTCGTTGACACTCAATCCGGCGGTATCGACAAGCTTGACCCCATCGAGATCGATCATGCCCGCCCGTGCCGCAGCCGTACGCAGCTCGGCTTGCACCAATTTGCCGCGCAGAGCAGCGACCTGCACTAGCTCCGCCGCGTGGGCCTCGCTACTGACCGCCTCGAGCAGCTTGTCCTCGGTACCCGGTGCTTCTTCGCTCATGCTTGCTCCCCAACCACGCCCCATTCGGCCGCCAGCCACCGCTGCGCCGTCTCAGGCTTCAACTGTTTCGCCTCGATCAGCTGCAGCAGCGTCGATGCATCGCGCGCCCGGTCTTCGCTCCCAGCCGGATACCAAGGTGGCCAGATCAACCGCAGCGGTGCGTCGCAATCGAGCTCGCGCAGGTCCTGACCTTCGACCCGCAATGGATAGCGCTGCGCCGCTTGCAGGATCATCCTGCAAATCGGGACGATACCGCCCTCGCCGTAACTCACCCGAAGGTTGTCGGCCAACCAGATCAGACCCTGGTTCATCATCTCGAGCGCGCGACCGGACGCCGGAGCAGCCAGCCGGCTCGCATCTGAACGATTACCGTGCACGCTCTCCAGCGCCAGTTCGCGCAGCATGCGAACGTAGTCCAGCACTGCCCCCGCTGCAGTGCCGCCGATCTCGAGCAGCCGCGCATCACCTTTTTCGCTGACGACCAGCGCATTCCCGGCACTGCGCACTAACTCGCCCTCGAGCCCGGCCGGCTCTTTGATGAGCAGCGTCGGATCCGACGAATATTTTAGTCCACGCCCAGCCTGGCTCAGCTGATAGTCGATCTCGATACTCGTCTCGACAGCCGCCCTGAACGTGCAAGCACCGTCCGGCGCGATGCCTCCCGGAAGGTTGCGGATCCAAACCAGCGGCACGAAGCCAAGCCCATGCTGAACCGTCCGCTCCGCATCAGCCTCCATCTCGCCGGTGCCCCCGACTTGCTGCGGGACGAACCAAGTCTCTTCTTCGCGATCCCACCGGCGCTGGAACCAATATTGCGCGCCCGCCTCGATCCCGTCGTAGCCAGCCGCCAACAGATCCGCCCCTGGAACCTTGTAGCGCTCGATCACGCTGAGCAGCGCATCGGGTTCACCCGGGTCCCACGTCGGCGTCAGCCACGTCGTTTCCAGCACGTCGAGAAACACGCGGCCGCGCAGGATGCGCAGCAACACGCAAGCGCTGCCCACGCTTCCCCGAATGGCCGCTTCGGTCATGATCTGATTCAGTTTGCAATCCCGCGCAATGGCCGCGATTGCCGCACGAACCTCGTCATCAGGGCTCGCCACAACCGGAAAATGGCCCTCGCTGAACAGCAAAGCCACGCTGTCCTCCACCACGATGCGCGCCAACGCATACCGCACGCTCGGCCGCCGTTGCCGCAACGGGATGTACTCACCCGACGATGTCCGCTCGTCATGGAACTCGAACGGCAGCGCGTCATACAGCGTCCCGTCCAGCACCCGCCGCATCAAATCCAGCCGCCGCGTCCGCGCAGGAAAATCAGGGTCAGCCGGAATATTGTCGCAAATCGATTGTAACATCGCGTCCAGCCCTCGTCGCTGAAGGCGCGATCGGCACGAGCGACGCTCGCCAACCTCGATCACGCCAAGTGCAAATGCGCAGCCGCCGGTCGCGAGAGCCTCAGCAACCCGGCAACTCGTCCAACATGCCTGAATCAGGCGGTATACAGGCCGTCAGCGCGATATCGTCCAAACGCGCAATCCGTCAGCCTATAAAAAGCTTGTAAGATTCCCGGGGCACACGAGCAAGACTATTTTCTTATTTTACCGGGTGCGTCTCGCAAGTATCTCTTGCGCGAGCCTTCGCCGCCGCTCGACGTCTTGCTCCGGAACCGGCTCGAATACGTCACCAAACCCCACCCCCGCAGGATTGGCGACCCCACCCTCACTCGCCGACCAAACTAAATCGAACCTGAAACCCGTGAGCCCATGCGCCTCGACAATGGCCTGAAGCTCACCGCGCCCAAACAATACCCCTTGCGGATACTCCGGGATACGAAACAGACTTGGGGCGTTCTTGAGCTGGCTCGGCCGGAAGGCAAGCCGACGGGTCGTGGTGATCCAACTGAACGAGCCCCACGCCCCATCGACCACGCTCCAATCCGCGTCCGTCTTCCGACGATCCAGCGCGTCGACCAGCGCTACGCAGTTGAGCCACCAATACGGCAACCCGAACACGCTAACAGGCAGGAATACCCCTCCGTTCTTCAACAACGGTGAGAGTACATCGCGCGCAAACGCGCTGACGAGAAAGCCGTCTGCACCAGTGTTCATCGTCAGACAATCGACCGCGATGAAATCATCCGGCGCGCCGTCTAAGCGCGTGAACTCGACCTCTTCCCAAGGCTCGGGGACCGGCATCCCTCCCCGTGCCTGCCAATCACACTCAGGGACAGGCCGAAGCATGCTGAACGCAGGGTCGCCGCGCACGAGAAACAGGTGCACTTTCTAGGCGCGCCCCCGTGCCAACAACGTGGAAACGCTCACGGCCGCTATGCGCAGTGACTCTACCACCGTCATCGCCCCGCACCCCTCCTGCGCTTCCGCCCGCCGATGCAGATGCAGAGCGGGTCACCAAAATCTGCAGCGCACCCTGCAGCTGTACAGCGACAGCATCTTCGGAACGCGCCACAAGCTCAATTCCAATCTTCTGTATAGTCTCAAGCATAATGAGACGCCCAGCCGCAAAACCACCATGCGGCAGCATTGCCTCCGCGAACAGCGCTGCTGAGGACAGTCTCAAGTTAACTGAGTGCAGAAACTCCTGCCGGTGCAGCCCTTGTCCCTGATGAAACGCCCGGGGGATGATCGCAGCGTTGACGATGCTGTGCACACTGATCGACCAACGAGCCAGCAACCGCCGACCCGGCGCCGCACCATCCAGCGCGGCCGCCACGATGTGATGCACATCTAGTTCCCGCGCAACCCATTGATTTTGTTCTACCTGACAGCGGCGCAACGCATTGCGCACACCACGCCGTAACCGTTCCGGCCACTCGCCATCCACCGAAGAAGCAGCCCTATCAAATGGCTGTTTGCTCATCCACGCCTCCGAGACGAGCATCAATGGTTGTATCGGCGAGCCAAGGGTGCCGCTCAATTGCACGATTAAAACTTTTCAGTTCCGCACCCAGGATTGCGCCGATCAACAGAACGTCCGGATTTTGTTAACATTTTGCCCAGAGGTTGCAAACGATCACGCTCACTCAACCCAATTTACGCAGTCTAGTTAACGGCTGTTTTACGAATAAAGAACGTCAGCGCCTACTCAGCGTGTGTTCCAGGCAATTTTGCGCAACTTTGCCGGAGCCGGCGGCTCAAGTACCATTGAAAATGCGCGACTTAGCGCGTCGACTTGATCGTCTTTCGCTCCACCGGGAAAATCCTGCAGCTCCTCGATGAAGTCCCGGTTCCAGGCGCCCCGCAGCAGACTCACCGAACCAGCGTTGACCTGACTGGCTACCGGCATTGCCCGGGTCTCTTTCGAGCCGCTCTCGCGACTGCTCACCACCCTGAATCCGGCCAATCCCTTGGTCAAATACAACACCTGCGCGCGACCAGCCTGCCCAGGATCCTGCGGCAGTCCGATCGTAACCGACACACCGTCCCGCTCAGCAGTCGCCCGAATAGCTTGCACCACTATCTCAGGTCCACCCTGCAACCGTTTGACATCGCTCACCTGAAAGCTTCCACCCTCATTCCGGGTCAGCAGCACCCCCACCGTGAAATCGCCGTCCTGCGACGCGGCCAAGTCCCATGCCCTCACCTGCGTGCCGACTGCCTCGTCCGCCACGATCGACAGCTGCGCCACCTTGAACAGCCGCCCGCCCGACGACCGTGGCGACTGCTGGAAGAGAGCTTCGAAGGTCCGGTCGCCCAACACCGCCCTCTTCCGCCGCAGCGCAGTCGCGTCCTCCCACTCCGGCCAAAGCGGCGCCCCGACCGGCCGACCCAGCAAATCGTCCGCCTCTGCCAAGGCTGGCAGACGCACCACCCGCCACGCGTCTGCGGATTGCAGCAGCCGGCCACCAAGATCATCCGGATGCCACCGCGTCATCACCAGCACGACCCGGCCCCCGGGCTTCAAGCGTGTCACCAGGTCCGACCGGAACCAGTCCCACAAGTGATCTCGCGCCGTGCCGCTATCCGCTTCCGCTTGGCTCTTCACAGGATCATCGATGAGCAACAAATCCGCGCGCCGACCCGTGATCGGACCCCGCACGCCGGTCGCGAAATAGCTCCCGCCGCCAATGACCCCGAACCGGCCAGCCGCACGGTTGTTGGGATCGAGGTCCAATTTTAACCGCGACCCATGCTCCTGGATGAGGGTTCGCACACCTCTGCCGAACGAGCGTGCCAAACTCGCCGTGTGGCTGGCTGCGATGACATGGGCCCATGGCTTGTTCGCCATGAACCAAGGCGGAAACAATAAGCTCGCGTAAGTCGATTTCGCCGAGCCCGGCGGCAGCAGCAACATCAGCCGATCCCACCGCCCAGAGGCCAGCCCCTCCAACTCGCGGATCAGCAACCTATGGTGCGCCGCCGGCGCGTGCCCCTGCGGCGAAAGCGCCAGCAGCGCCCACTCGTCAAGGCTCTCCCGTACCTTGTCGCGCGCTCCGCGCTCCAATGTCATATTCGATACGGTCAAGTTCGGCATCCGAAACTCCAGACAGGTCGCTGGTCGGGCGCGCCGCCGGCACCTTGGGATGCAAATATGGCGCGGCGACTTTCGCGAACGCGACCGCCCCATCCACGTCCTCAGCCGCCCACGTCTCCCGCAGGGCCGACAGCAAAATGTATAAGGGAGTGATGTCGCTCACGATCTCCTCCTGACGTCTGGTTCATTCACGACCGTGAACCCGGTGAGCGTCCCCGGTCAGCGTTGCAGAGCACCAGGGCTGTCCCGTGCTCGCCTGTCGCACGATGCCCCGCTTAGTCCTTTTGCCTGGGACGTAAGTCAAGGTAAATCTTCCTATTTATGGTAGGTTTCCGGCGGCGATTGGCTCGTCGCCGCCTTAAATTAGCCCTGAACCATCCCCATATTGAGACTGCACCGTCGCAGCTCTTTCCATCGGGTGTTCCATGACAAACAAGTTTTTGGCTTTCTCCCTCGCCGCTTCGGCCGTTGCTTTGACACTGGTGACACCAGTGTCATCGGCACAAGCCCAATGGCGCGGCGGCTATGGTCGTGGTTATGGCTACGGATATCGCGGCGTCGGACCAGGGGCGATCGTGGGTGGCGCCCTGCTTGGCCTCGGCGTCGGCGCCTTGCTCGCCGCCCCCTACGTCGCGCCACCGCCGGTAGTCTACGCGCCCCCACCCGTCTACTACCCACCGCCGGCCTATGCCTACGCGCCGTATCGTTATGCCCCACCGCCGCCGGCCTACTACGCTCCGTATTAATCTTCCGCGGTCGATGCTCCGTCGAGCGCTTGCGTCGTCGCTATGGTTAGCCATGGCGACGACCGGCTGCTCAATCCAGCATCGGCCCAAGTTGCAATATTCCGGCCAACTGACGTCCACCAACGTAGCCTGTCCGAAGACCCACGGAACGCTCGTGATCCAGCGCGGCGAGGTCGTCTTCGCGCCTGATGACGGCACCTGGACTCTCGATGGGAAACTGATCGGCTCGACGGTAGAAGCATCCCGAAGCCGTCCAAGCTTCGATCACAAGCTGTTCGCCACCGAGCTTAAAGCGACCCTGACCGACACCCAGGCCACCGGCACCTACACGACCCCGACCTGCACCTACGCCGTCGACCTCACCAGGTTCTAACGACTCAGATCGCCTGCAAGAACGGCCGGGGCAGCGACCAAAGCTGATCGCCCGCAATCGACAGCCAAGCCTCGCCCCGGCGGCGGGCCTCGAGCATCGCCCGGACCCAATCTGCCATCGGACCAGCCTCCGTCTCGAACGGCACCGTCACCCGCGGCAACTGTGCGATCGCGCCGACCATCTCCTCGAAATTCCGGTCGGACACACGCTGATGCGGGTTCGTCTCCGGAGTCGCAAAAATCTGCCCTCGCGTCCGCCCCAGCCGCCGCAGTCCCAACCCGATATCGGCATAGCGCAGATGCAGCAAGAACAGCCCGCCCGTCTGCACCGTCGCATCGCATTGATGAAAGCCAGGCGCCCACCGCACCGGCCGCCGCACGAACACCGGCTTGCACATCGCCGCGCTAAACCGGACCCAATGCCGCTGCGCCCCGATCGGCCGCCCCGGATCCAGCGACTCCTCTTCCTTGATCAAATGCTGCACGTCCAGACCGACCGCCGTCACCACATCGCCCGTCGCATCCAGCGCAAAAGCGCGCAGATCCCGATAACGCCGCGGATCCGCGAGAACCAACTCGTCGACATCGGCATGCACCACCGCGTCGTAACGCTCGAGCAGTTCCGCCACCCGCTCGCTCACGCGGGCCGCGCGCTCCTCCTCGTCCAGTGCCGACCGCACGAGCCGCTCCACATTCACGCCGAGACCGTCCGCGCTCCCATCGTCGGACCCGTGGTCCAACAGAAAACAGTGCTCGGCCCCGACTTGCCGGGCATAATGCCGCGCCCACACCCGCGCCCAGACCGGCTCATTATATGACATCGTCAGTGCAGCAACCCGCATGAGCGCAAATTCCACGCGCAATGCCGATCAGGCAAGCGAGAGGCTTCGCGCGTCGCTCCATCTCAGGTAATCACACTCGGTCAGGAGATCGACCAGGAGATCGACATGTCCAACCCAAGCGACAATGCTCTGCGAACCGTGCTCGGCCCCAACCTCCAAATGGGCGCCCTCCGCGCAGTCCTCATCCTCGGCGCTTTCGCCTTCGTCGGCGCTTGCCTGGCGTGGCTCGCGCATTAGAGCGACATCCACCGATAAACCTGGCCAGCCGGAGGCTCGCGGATGTTGACCGACCTCCCAAATCTTCTGACGATCTCTCGTATCGCCGCCATCCCGATCATCGCGGCAATGACCGCGCTGCACACGGCGACCGGCGATCTCATCGCGTGCATCGTCTTCGCCGCCGCGGGGATCACTGACTACTTGGACGGCCGCCTCGCCCGCGACCGTAGCCAGACGAGCGACGTCGGACGCATGCTGGACCCCATCGCCGACAAGCTCCTCGTCGGCGCCGCCCTGATGCTCCTGGCCGGCCAGGGCCGCCTGACCAGCTGGGGTCTCTACCCGGCCATCATCATTCTGCTGCGCGAGATCCTGGTCAGCGGCTTGCGTGAATATCTGGCCGGCCTGCGCGTCGGCCTGCCCGTCACCGCCCTCGCAAAATGGAAGACCGGCTTCCAAATGGGTGCCCTGGGAACACTTCTCGCCGGCGACGACACCGGCGTCACCCTCCATCTATCCTTCCTCCCCGTTGCCTTCATCGGCGAGGCCATGCTCTGGGTCGCCGCCGTCCTGACTCTGCTCACCGGCTGGGACTATCTGAAGGCCGGACTCCGCCACGCAACCACACCGAGTGGCGCCTTCCCGCGACAGTAATCGACAAATCTGCCCGATTGGACCATGTGCATGTATATGCAATGCCTCCGACACTCGTCGGTCGCCACTCAGGAGCTTTCGTTCGCATGCGGCGTTTGACCCCGCTCCTATTGTTGGTCGGCCTCTCCGGCTGCACCGGCCTTGGCGAATTCCTCGACCACACGTTCACCAACCCCGGGCGAAACCCCAACCTTCCCATGGCCGACAGCGAAAACGTGCGCCGCGTGCGCGGTCTCGACCCAGCGATTCAGACCCTTGAGGTCGAGCCCGGAAACGTCTGGCCGAAATTCGACACCCGCGAACCAACCCTCGAGGACATCGCCAACAATCCAAGTCGTGAAGACACCCGCGGGTTCGAGCCAACCACCGTCCCCGGCGCCCGCCCCGGCCTGCCTGCCAGTCGCCAGCCGGTTCCGGCACGCGGTAGCTCAACCCCCCCGGGCAACGTCCAGCCAAATAGCAGCGCCATCCCCAGCCCAAATCTACCGCCCCCGCCGTCCACCGCCAGCGCGCCCCGGCCGCCGGGCGGTGTCGTCAACACGCCCCAAGGCCCCGCGGTCGATACCGGGGGCACCACCGGCTATCGCACGCTCAACACCCCCAGCGGCCCCGGCGCCATCGTCGTCCCGAACGGCAACGGCACCAGCACCGTCATCAACCCCGACGGCAGCATCCAAACCATTCCGACCCCGCGCTGATGCTGAAGATTCTCTACTTCGCCGCCCTTCGCGAACGCATGGGCAGCAACGAGGAGGATGTCGCGCCCCCCGCCGGCATAACCACCGTCGCGGACCTCATCGTTCACCTGCGGGATCGCAATCCCGCCGGCGCCGCCGCCTTCGGCCAACCCGGCCTCGTCCGTGCCGCCGTCAACCAGGAATTCGCCAATCTCCAAAGCACCATCCGTGATGGTGACGAGATAGCCTTCTTCCCACCTGTCACCGGCGGCTAATGGCAACCATCCGCGTCCAGCCCGATCTCTTCGAGGTAGGCCACGAAATCGCCGGACTGACCGCCGGCCACACCGACATCGGCGGCATCGGCTGCTTCCTCGGAGTCGTCCGCGGCAACGCCGGCGATGACAGCCTCGCCGCCCTGACCCTCGAACACTACCCGGGAATGACGGAGCGCTCCCTCGCCGCCATCGCCGCCACCGCCGAAACCCGCTGGCAGCTTCTCGGCTGCACCATCATCCACCGCATCGGCAGGCTCATCCCCGGCGACCCGATCGTCCTCGTCCTCACCGCCGCCGCCCATCGCGAGCCCGCCCTCGCCGCCACCGCGTTCCTGATCGACTGGCTCAAAACCAAAGCCCCGTTCTGGAAAGCCGAGGAAACCACGGACGGCGCCGTCCGCTGGGTCGAGGCCCGCGCCGACGATGACATCGCCGCTTCCCGATGGGACGAGGCCTGATCGCACCAGCGCTAGCGATCCTCGTCGGCGCCGCACTCCTCGCCTGGCCGATCGCCGTCAACGGATACCCGATCGTCTTCAGCGACACCGGCCCCCTCCTCGACATGGGCCTGCTCCCCTCGATGGGATGGGACAAGCCCTTCGTCTATGGCCCTCTCGCCGCCGCCCTCAGCCTCCACCGATCGCTCCTCATCACCGCCGCCGGGCAAACGGCGCTCCTCTCTTATACTCTATGGGCTACGCAATCCGCCTTCGCCCCGCCCCGCCCGGTGCGTCACATCGTGACATGCCTCGTCCTGGCCGCCGTGACGAGCGCTCCCTGGTTCGCCTCGACGCTCCTCCCCGACGCCCTCACCGCCATCGCCACCCTCGGCCTCCTCACGACCCTCGGACGCCTCCCGCGACGCCACGTCCTGCCCATCACCATCATGACCGCGATCGCCATCGCGTCTCACCTCTCCCACCTCGTCCTCGCAGCCGGCCTCATCGCCGCCCTCGCGCTCTGCCGGCTCGCGATCCCCTGGCGCCCCATCGCCGCGCTGACCATCGCCCTCCTCTACCTTCTCGCCAGCAATCTCATCGGCCATGGCCGCCTCGCGGTGTCGCCGTATGGCTCCGTCTTCGCCCTCGCCCGCCTCATCGGTGACGGCCCCGCCCGCGACTACCTCGACCGCGTCTGCCCCGACCCGGCCCTCGCTCTATGCGCCTGGCGTAACCAGCTCACCGACGACAGCGACCAGTTCCTCTGGGACCCGGCCAGCCCCTTCTGGTCCGACCCGCTCCCCCTCCCCGATTTCGCCGCCCAGGCCAGCCGCATCGTCGCCGGCACCATCCGCACCGAGCCGCTCCGCGTTCTCCGCATCGCCTACCGCAACGCCGCCCGCGAACTCATCCGCGCCGACCTCGGTGATACGCTCGTCCCCGACTACCTCGCCGAAACCGTCCGTCCCCGCATCGCCCGCTGGTTTCCCGCCGCCGAACTCGCCCGCTACGACACCACCCGCCAGCTCGCCGGCAGGCTCGGACCGCTCGCCGAAACGCTCCTCCCGCTCCAGCGGACGACCATCCTGCTCGGCCTAGCCGGAGGCACGCTTCTCCTGCTCGTCAGTCTCGGCCGCGCCAACCGGCGAGCCGACCTGGCCGCGCTCGTCCTGCTCGCCCTCGCTGCCAACGCCTTCGCCACCGGCGCCCTATCCGCCGTGCACGACCGTTACGAAGCCCGCCTCGTCTGGATCATCGTCCTCCCGTTCCTTCTCCGCTTTAGCGCCAAGAAGGACCCGACCGAACCAGCGAATCGTACCCGCGCACCAGCGCCTCGGTGATCGCTCCCGGCGTATAGTCATGCGCCCCGATCTGCCGCACCGGCGTGACCTCCGCCGCCGTCCCCGTCAGGAATACCTCGCTCGCGTCCCCCAACTCGGCCTCCTCGATCGTCCGCTCGACCACCTTGATCTGATGCCGCTCGGCAAGCCCGATCACCGCGCGCCGCGTGATGCCATCGAGGAAACAATCCGGCGTCGGCGTATGCAGCGCACCATCGATCACCAGAAACAAATTCGCGCCCGTCGCCTCCGCCACCTTCCCCCGCCAATCCAGCATCAGCGCATCGTCGAACCCGCCATCCTGCGCCGCATGCTTCGACAGCGTCCCGATCATATACAGCCCGGCCGCCTTGCTCTCCGTCGGCGCCGTCTGCGGATGCGGCCGCCGCCACGGCGCCATCCCAAGCCGCACGCCCCGCATCCGGTCATCGCCGAACAGATTCGGCCACGCCCAGCTCGCGATCGCCAGATGCACCGTCGTGCCCTGCGCCGACACCGAAAGCTGCTCCGACCCCCGCCACGCGATCGGCCTCACATAAGCGTCCTCGAGCCCATTCGCCTCGACGACCGACCGGCAGGCCGCATCGATCTCATCGGCCGTATACGGCAACGAAAACCCGAGTAGCTCGGCCGACCGGATCAATCTCTCCGTATGCTCCCGCAACCTGAAGATGTGCCCCGCATAAGCCCGTTCGCCTTCGAACACGCCGCTGGCATAGTGGAGCCCATGCGATAGAACATGCAGCTTCGCGTCCCGCCAAGGAACCAGTGCGCCATCCATCCAGATAGACCCATCACGATCGTCAAACGGAATCAACGCCATCACCATCTCCCGCGCAATAAAATTGCTCTAACGAACGGCAAAATATAATGATCGGCTTTTTTGGTCAACAATTCTGCCATATCGACCCCGAATGGGAGACCTGCGTCCTGCTCGCCCCCTCCCTCGCGAGCATCCCGGGTTGAACCCGCTCGACACCAAGCCACCCGCCGGCGCCAGCCATCTGTTTCTCCGGGAGGAGCAGATGCGCCAGGCCCAGGATCTCCTCTTCTTCGCCTACCGCGACTTCACCGCCGCCGCCGACCGTGTGCTCGATGACCTCGGCCTCGGCCGCGCCCACCACCGCGCCATCCACTTCATCGGCCGCAGTCCAGGCATGACCGTCGGCGACCTCCTCGCCATCCTGCGCATCACCAAACAGAGCCTCGCCCGCGTGCTCACCGCCTTGATGGATCAGCATTACGTGGCCCAGTCGCGCGGCATGAGCGATGGCCGCCAACGCCATCTCACCCTCACCGAGCAAGGCAAGGCGCTGGAACGCCTCCTCTTCGAGCGCCAGCGCGAGATCCTGGCCACCGCTTATCGTGAAGCCGGCGCCCCCTCCGTCGAGGGCTTCCGCCGGGTCATGCGCGGCATTATGGACGCCGAGACCCGCGCCCTGCTCGATCGCGCCGACGCCATCAAAGCCCGGCCGGACCGCAAATGAGCCCCGACCGCAGCGACGAGATCCATGTCCTCGTCGTCGACGACGACGCCCGCCTCCGCGCCCTCCTGTCACGCTACCTCGTCGAGCAGGGCTTCCGAGTCACATCGGCCAGCCACGCCGCCGAGGCCCGCGACAAGCTCCGCATCATCCACCCCGACCTGCTCGTCCTCGATGTCATGATGCCCGACGAGACCGGCCTATCCCTCACCCACTCCCTACGCGCCGCCCAAACCGACGTCCCGATCCTCCTGCTAACCGCCCGCGGCGCCCCCGAAGACCGCATCGCCGGCTTCGAAGCCGGCGCCGACGACTACCTGCACAAGCCGTTCGAGCCCTACGAACTCGTCCTGCGCCTTCGCGCCATGCTCCGCCGCCGCGCCCCGGCCCCAGCGGAACCGGCCCACACCTCCGTCCGCCTCGGCCCGCTCGAATTCGACATCGCCCGCGGCGAGCTCGTCGGCCCCGCTGGCATCGTCCACCTCACCGGCGCCGAAGCCGCCCTCCTCCAAGCCCTCGCCACCCGACCCGGTGACGTCCTCTCCCGCGAAGCCATCGTCGAGACGCTCCAAATGGACGAGACCGGCGAGCGCGCCGTCGACGTCCAGGTCACCCGCCTCCGCCGCAAGATCGAGGTCGACCCGCGTGAACCCCGCTTCCTCCACACCGTCCGCGGCCGCGGCTACGTCCTAAAGCCCGGCACGTGATGATCCCTCCATGATCAAACGCTTCCTCCCCCGCGGCCTCCTAGGCCGCTCCCTCCTGATCGTCCTCGTCCCCCTCGTCATCCTTCAAGCCGTCACCTTCACCATCTTCTACGGCGGCCATCTCGACTTCATCTCCCGCCGCCTCTCCTTCGCCATCGCCGGCGAGATCGCCCAAACCATCCAGCTCATCCGCCGCTACCCCGAAGATCAGCAATATACCCTCGACAATGCCCTCCGCCTGTTCGAGGTCCCTATGCGCCTGATCCCCGACGCCAGCCTGGAGATCCGCCCGCGCGTCAACCTGCCGGGCCCCATGGACGACGACCTCGCCGCCGCCCTCGAACTCAAGGTCCGGCTGCCCTTCACCAT
>CAZZVQ010000042.1:2914-36666 GCA_964657565.1 uncultured Acetobacteraceae bacterium | reverse complement strand
CGTCACCGCCCCGCCCGCCCCGCTCACCCCCGTCGCCGCCCCCGGCACCACCCGCGAGTTCGGCCAGCCCGTCCTCCGCGCCGTCAACGTGTCCAAAAGCTTCGGCCCCGTGCGCGCCGTCATCGACGTCTCGCTCACCTTGCACGCCGGCCAGACCCTCGGCCTCGTCGGCGAATCCGGCAGCGGCAAGACCACCCTCGCCCGCCTCCTCCTCGGCCTCGTTCCCCCCGACACCGGCAGCGTCATCGAACTCGACGGCCGCCCGCTCCACGGCACCGCCCGCGCCCGCTCCCGCGCCGACCGCAAGGCCTTGCAGGTCGTGTTCCAGAACCCGGACTCCGCGCTCAACCGCTCCCACACCGTCCGCCACCTCATCGCCCGCTCGCTGGCCAAGCTCGCCGGCCTCGCCGGCGCCGCCCTCGAACGACGCCTCGCCGACCTCATGGCCGCCGTCCGCCTCACCCCCACCCATCTCGTCATGCGCCCCCGCCAGCTCTCCGGCGGCCTCAAGCAGCGCGTCGCCATCGCCCGCGCCTTCGCCGGCGACCCCCGCGTCGTCATCTGCGACGAGCCCACCTCCGCCCTCGACGTCTCCGTCCAGGCCTCCATCCTCAACCTGCTCGTCGACCTACAGGACGGCGCCGGCGTCAGCTACGTCTTCATCTCCCACGACCTCGGCGTCGTCCGCTATCTTTCCGACCGCATCGCCGTCCTCTATCTCGGCCGCACCATGGAGATCGGCCCGGCCGAAGCCGTGTTCGACGGCCCCCACCACCCCTACACCGAAGCCCTGCTCTCCGCCGTCCCCGGCGCCCCCGGCCCCCGTATCCGCCTCGACGGCGACATCCCCAGCCCGCTCGCCGCACCCCCCGGCTGCGTCTTCAGCACCCGCTGCCCCCGCCGCCTCGGCCCTCTCTGCGACGAAGAGCCGCCGCCGCTGGTCGAGCAGGACGACCACGCCATCCGCTGCCACATCCCCCGTCACGAACTCGGCCGCCGCCCCGTCGCCGCCGAGCCAAGTTGGAGCACTGTTTGATGACCCAGGTGATCGACCCCCGCTCCACCGCGACGGCCGGGCTCTCGCTCGACGAGCGGGCGGACCTCCTGGTCGTCGGCGCCGGCCCGGCCGGCCTCGCCGCCGCCATCCTCGCCGCCCGACACGGCAAGCGCGTCGTCCTCGTCGACGAGAACCCGGTCCCGCACGCCACCATGGGCGACGACATCCCGCTCCATTTCGGCCAGCGCATGAGCGGCGCCGTCCGCAACCTCACCGCCATGACCGAGGCCATGGTCGCCGCCGAACCCCTGTTCGAAACCGCCGTCGAGGCCGGTGTCGACGTGCGCCTCGGCACCATCGTCTGGGGCCTCTACGCCAACGGCGCCAGCGTCGGCTGGCTCCCCGGCAAGGTCGCCGGCCTCTCGGACGGCGAGCGATCCACCATGCTCGGCTTCGACGCCGTCATCGTCGCCACCGGCCGCCGCGACATGGGCCTGGCCTTCCCCGGCTGGGAGCTGCCGGGCGTCATGGGCGCCACCGCCGCCGAGCGCCTCGCCCGCTTCGGCGCCCTGGGCGCCCAACGCGCCATCGTCCTCGGCACCTCCGCCGAGGCCCTCGCCACCGCCGCCGCCCTCACCCAAGCCGGCATCACCGTGGCCGGCATCGTCGACCAATCCGCCGCCCCGATCGCCCCGGCCCCCCTGCCGGACGCCCCGCTCTACCTCCGCCACGTCATCGCCCGCGCCGAAGGCCAGGACGGCGTCCAGCGCGCCATCCTGGCCCCGTTAGACCACCAGGGCCGCCGCGGCCCCGCCATCACCATCGAATGCGACACCATCGTCCTCGGCGTCGGCACCGTCCCCGTCATCGAACTCACCGACGCCATCGGCTGCCGCAGCGCCTTCCTTCCCGAGCGCGGCGGCCACGTCCCCCTCACCGACGCCACCCACCTCACCTCCGTCCCCGGCGTCTACGCCGTCGGCGACTGCGCTGGCATCTGGGCCTCCAAGACACGCGACCGCGCCATCGCCGAAGCCGAAGGCCGCGCCGCCGCCGCCCACGCCATCGGCCTCACCGACCCGGCCCCATCACCCACCCCGCCGGACCCCCTGACCCACGACTTCGCCGCCTACCGCCTCGATTGGGTCCGCGCCGCCGTGGTCGAAGCCGACTCGGTCGTCGCCCCCCACGTCTGCCAATGCGAGTCCGTCACCGCCCGCGACATCCTCGAACTCCGCCCCCCCGCCTACCTCCAATGACCCACGCCCCCGCGCAACGACCCCGACCTGACCACCCTGCTCGGCAACGGCCCCCCCAACCCGGACCAGGTCAAGCGCCTCACCCGCGCCGGCATGGGCCTCTGCCAAGGCCGCCGCTGCCGCGAACAGGTCGGCGCCCTGCTCGCCCTCGGCGGCCACGTCCCCCTCGCCGAAGTCCCGCTCGGCGTCTACCGCGCCCCCGTCCGCCCCCTCCCGCTCGGCCTGGCCGGCACCGTGCCCGAACCCGAGGCGATGACCGACAACTGGGAGATCTGGTTCGGCATCCCCGGCCAGGTCGCCGGTTACTGGGAAGTCCCGCCCATCCCCGCGGTCGTGACGGAGCCGGGCCCATGAGCCAAACGACCGAAACCGGCGCCTCCGTCATCATCGTCGGCGGCGGCGCCACCGGCCTCAGCGCCGCCTGGTGGCTCGCCCGCGCCGGCATCGACGTGCTCGTCATCGACAAGGGCATCGTCGCCTGGGAGGCCTCCGGCCGCAACGGCGGCGGCTGCACCCACGGCTTCAGCCCCCTCTTCGCCGAAGAACAGCGCCTCTGGCCGCAGATGGACCAACTCCTCGGCTACCCCACCGAGTTCTGCCCCGGCCGCATCCGCATCTGCATGGACGAACACCAATGGGCCGACTCCCACCGCGGCGCCGACAACGGCGCCCGCATCGGCAAGCACTCCGAACAACTCGACGCCACCCAACTGAAGGAACTAGTCCCCCTCTCCGGCGAGTTCTACGGCGCCTACTATTATCATTTCGGCGGCCACGCGAACCCGCACCGCACCGTCCAAGGCTACGCCTGGGCCATGCAGGACCACGGCGGCCGCCTCATGCAACACACCACCGTGCTCGGCTTCGGCATGCGCGCCGGCCGGGTCGCCTCGGTGCAAACCGACCGCGGCACCTTCGGCTGCGATCACCTCGTCCTCTGCGCCGGCCCCCAGACCGGCAAGCTCGCCGCCCTCCTCGGGATCCACGTCCCGGTCGCTTCCGCCCGCGCCGAGATGATCGTCACCGAACCGCTCCCGCTCATGCCCCTCGGCGGCGCCGACGGCAACGGCCTCTACGGCCGCCAGACCCTGCGCGGTAACCTCGCCTATGGCGGCGGTCCCCACGAATGGCTGGAGGACCAGGACGGTATGACCGCCCCGCCCCGCAACAGCACCCCGCTGATGGGCAACATGGCCGCCCGCCTCGCCGCCATGCTCCCCGGCGCCCGCCACGCCCGCATCATCCGCAGCTGGGGCGGCATCATCGAGAACACCCCCGACGGCCGCCCCATCATCGACCGCCTCGACGACCCGGCCAACGTCGTCCTCGCCACCCTCTCCAGCATCGGCTTCGGCCTCTCCCCCGCCACCGGCCACGCCATCCAGGAGCTGATCACCGAGGGAAACTGCCATTGCGCCGACCTATCGACCCTCCGCCTGGCCCGCTTCGACGCGCTCGCGGACACCTGGCGCGATCGCCAAGGCTGGCGCCCGATCCACGCCGCCTGACCGGTCCCCGCCCGTCGCGGCACTACCTCAACCCGTAGCCGACGCTGACCAAAGCAGACGTTTCTGGGCTCGATCCGAACATGTTCGAGATCGGCGGCTTCGCGATAGTGAGCGTAATGATATACCGACCCTCCTTCAGTGCCTGCGCAACATAGAGGGCGCCAATCCCAGACTGGCTTTTGCAGTCTCGGTCCGTCAGAAAGAACGGAATTCCAATCGCATGATCGCCTGTAGCCGCATCGGCTCGCCGGAAAGTGGCGAAAATCTGCTGTGTTTGCAGCGCTTGCGGTGAGGAGACGCTGATGCATAGCGTGATGTCTCCCTGCTGATACGGCAGGTCCGCATCGAACGTTTCCGATGATCCAGCCTTGAGGACCCGCGCGTATGTCGTGGCGTTGAACAGTTCGACCGGAGCATCCGGCGTGCAATTTGGCTCGCCGGCGATCGGCACCGAGTATTCCAGCAACATCGGGATCGCGCGGCTGATCGGAACGAGATCGACATCCCGCCGCCCGCTCCCGACGCCGCCCTGCACGATCGCGATGACCGCGCCCGACAAGTCGAACACCGGTGCCCCACTGCTTCCATTGGTCACTGCCGCATCGGTGTTGTAGTAATCACGCCGCGCGTGCAGGTTCCCGATATAGCCGCGATACGGCCCAAGCGCCTGCTCGCCGCCGAAACCCACCACGACGACGGGGTCGGATTGGCGCGGCCGCGTAAAATTCAGCCGAGCCGCGCGTTGACACTCGGAGCTCGGCAGCCGCAGGAGCGAGATGTCACTATTCTTATCCCAATCCAGCTCCTCCAGCTCGTATTTCGGGCCGTTACGCTCGCCCATTCGTGCCCAAAGCTTGGTGACGGGTGGCAGTTCCGGCGCCGGGTGCCCAATATGGGCCACGCTCAGGATATATCCGTCCTTCGAAACGATCACCCCGCTGCCAGTATCGACGAGCTGATCGCCATTGTACGCCTCGATGAAGACGACCGAGCGTCTGTTGGTATCGAAGATTTCCTTCCAAGGCTCGGATGCCGCGTGCGCATTATGGCTGCAGACGATCAATAATAGCGTGACAAGATGTCTCACGACACGCTCACGTAGCAGTTGAGTCGCATGACGGCCGGCACGTATCTCGACCCGACCCGGCGTCGGACCATCCGGTCCGCCGTCGGCATCATGGTTTCCGAGATGGTACTCGCGCGGTGATTACCCGACTGGTTGCCCCCGATGGCCCAGATGCAGTCCTGATCGCCTGGTCCCGCGTAGAACGCCACGTGACCCAACTTCAGCGACGTTCCGCTCGCCGGGTCATAGCAGGTGAACACGGCAAGATCGCCGCGCCGCGGGACCTCGACCCGGCGGAAATCGGTCAGAAACGACTGCGACGAGGCGCTCCGGCTGCCATCGAGTCCGCATCGCTCGATGCACCAGTTGGCGAACGCGGCGCACCAGGAAATCATGTCGCTCACATGTCCGGCCGGAATGCCGCTGACCGCGTCGAAGAACGAGGCCACCAGCGGATTCCACGCGGACGGCACCGGCCACTGCGAGATCACATCGGGTTCGCTACCCGCGAACCGGGTAATGAAGCTCTGCGCCACGTCGATCGGCGGCCGGGTCCTCGGCGTCGCGGCGATGATCTCCCGGGCCCTCTGCTTCTGGGCTTCCGTGGGCTCGTCGTAGCCGAAGTTTTCCGTCGCATGAAGGGAGGCAAACGACGGCAGATCGAGCTGGACCATCTCATCCTCGCCCGCGTCTTGAGCCCGCGCGCCCGATGCAATCAGCGCCGCGTGTGCTGCGGCGCCGGCGACCAGAGCCCGGCGACCCATGCCGGTCTCGCCCGTCACTGCTTTACCCCGCGCTCGCTGGTCCATTGACCGGGAGGGAACACCCCGATGCGTGATACTTTGCCGTCCAAGTTTCCATTCCCGGTACGTTTGTAATAATACACCCGTATGCCTTGGCTCTGCCGATTTGTCTGGAAACTGCCGACACATTCCCCCATGCCCGAGAACGCTTGCGGGTTGTCGACGACGATCTCCGCCCAATCGTCCTTCTCATGACTTCCCTTCGAGTCATCGAATACCTGGATCAAAGTGCCCGCGGCGATGTTGTTGTAGATCCGTAGCGATCTTACCTCGTCGTTCGGGAACGGCTTGCCACGGCTTGTCAGGTCCATGCTGCGCCGACTGCCATCGACGCTGCCGACGACATCCTGCGTGCAGGAGTTGCCTTCCCACCCCTGGATCGAGAAGCCGTCATGCTGCAGCCGTTTTCCCTGCGCCGCCGCTTGCACGGCGCGAACCACCTTCTGCATCACAGCACTGATTTCGGCCGGAAACAGGGCCGAACCGCCACTTGGATCAACCGCTTTGCCCATCTGGTCCAGCAAGCTGTCGGCGGACTTCCCTACCGCATCGACGGCGCTCGTGGACCCCGCCTTGCCGCTCCCGGCGATCGCACCGGCAACAAGCTGGCCGCCCTTCAGAACGATCCCCGGCAGGATGAACCCCTTGGAGGGCGACAGAGAGACCACGATCCCCGTCATATCGCCGTTAGCGCCAAAATAAGCGTTGATCGAAGCATTGTCGTCGTCAGCATTGGCGATGATGTGATCCATGGTGAAGATCACCTGTAACCCGCCTGGACTGATCGGCATCTGTTGGTTGTCCACCGTGACCGTTCCGCCATACGTCGGCAAGAATTGCCCCCGCGTGACCCGGTAATTATGCCCGGACGGTGTCCCGAATTCGTAGGATTTGCCGCCCTTCTTCGGCCAATACTCGAACTGCCCAGCCGTATTGTCTTCTGCCAACACAGGCGAGAGCGCAGCTTCTACCGGCCGTGGGTGCGTCGAGAGCAGCAATACGGCACACACCCCCGCGGTCAAGAAACGTGCCGCCCGAACGGGTTGGCGTCTTTCATAACGAGCGTGGACCATCTGTTGCGGCCTTGAACTGTGCCGCGGAGAATTTGTCCGTTATGCTGCCGAGAACAACTGAGTTTTTTGGCACGGGACTGAATCAAAGTGACTCGAACGCCCGGCAACAGGCCCTCGCTGAACGCGATACGCGCCTTCGAGGCCGCGGCCAGACTGCGCAGCATCAAGGCGGCTGCGGAGATGCTCGGCGTGACTCCCAGCGCGGTGAGCCATCAGGTCCGCCAACTGGAACAAGCCGTCGGCACCCGCCTGTTCTCGCACAGAAACAATCACATCGACCTCACCCCGGACGGTCTGCGTTACTTCGATTCTGTGCATCCCGCCCTAGCTTCGATCGAACGGGCGAGCCACGAGATCCGCCGCGACGAAGCGTTGGTCAACATCCGGGCCTCGACCAGCTTCGCCCTCTCCTGGCTCATCCCAAGACTGCCGGAATTTCGCCGAGTACATCCACGCATAGCCGTCTCGGTCGAGGCGTGCCGCCTCCCGATCACCCTCGACCATGGGATCGACATGGCCGTCAGCTACGCGCGCCTGGACGTGACGCCCGTCGGCGCAACGCGCCTCTTCCGTGATTACGTGCGACCGGTCTGTCACCCGCAGTTCCTGGCGGCGTTGCCGCACCCGAGCGCGGCGATCGAGGCGGTGCCGCTGCTATCGGCTACCGACTCGGATTGGGATCTGCACCAATGGGCACGACTGAATGCGCTGACGCCCGAGCGGTTCCGCGTCGCTGCTCGGTTCGATGTCGATGTCGCCGCCCTGGCGGCCTGCCGCGCCGGACTCGGTGTCTGGCTCGCCTCGGACTTCCTCGTCAAGGACGACATCGCGAGCGGGGTCCTGGTGCCGTTCGGACCCTACCACTCGTGCCAGATCGGCAGTTACTGGATTGCGGCGGCCAAACCGTCCCGCCGGTCGGCGGCACGCTTCTCGAAGTGGCTGCTCAATGAGGTCCGATCGGTGCAGTGACCCCCATCGCGCCTTCCACCCTGTCCGGCCGTGCGCCAGTAGGATAGACGATCGAAGCCCAACGGGGCAGCCTCGATCGGGAGTGGAACCGCAGTGGACCTGACGTCATTGAAAGCGGGTATGAAGGTTGCGTTGATGCTCCGGCCCATGCCGCAAGCAATTCGAGCCAGCAAGGAGGGACTGCGTTGATGCCGACTGAACAGCCCACGATCGTGTACACCCTGACCGACGAGGCGCCCCTGCTGGCGACTTGTGCCTTCCTGCCCATCGTCCGCGCCTTCACCGCGCCAGCCGGCATCACCATCACCGAGAGCGACATCTCCCTGGCCGCCCGGATCCTCGCCGAGTTCCCCGACCGGCTGACCGACGCGCAGAAGGTGCCCGACAACCTGGGCGAACTCGGCCGGCTCACCCTGCGACCCGACGCCAACATCATCAAGCTCCCGAACATCAGCGCCTCGGTCCACCAGCTCACCGACGCCATCAAGGAACTGCAATCCCAGGGCTACGACATCCCGGACTACCCGGACAACCCGCAGACCGACGCACACAAGGCCATCCGCGCCCATTACGCCAAGGTGCTCGGCAGCGCCGTCAACCCGGTGCTGCGCGAAGGCAACTCCGACCGCCGCGCCCCGCTCTCGGTCAAGCAATATGCCCGCAAGAACCCCCATTCCATGGGCGAATGGAGCCAGGCCTCGCGCACCCACGTCGCGGCCATGAAGACCGGCGACTTCTACCACGGCGAGAAGTCGATGACGCTGGACCGAGCCCGCGACGTCAAGATGGACCTGGTCACCAAGTCCGGCGCCACCCTGGTGCTCAAGCCCAAAGTCGCGCTCCTGGCCGGCGAAGTCATCGACAGCATGTTCATGAGCAAGAACGCCCTCTGCGCCTTCTACGAGCGCGAGATGGAAGACGCGCGCAACACCGGCGTCATGTTCTCCCTGCACGTCAAGGCGACCATGATGAAGATCTCCCACCCGATCGTCTTCGGCCACGCCGTCCGCATCTTCTACAAGGAAGCCTTCGCCAAGCACGGCGAGCTGTTCGACGAGCTCGGCGTCAACGTCAATAACGGCATGGCCGACCTCTACGACAAGATCGCCGTCCTGCCGCAATCCAAGCGCGAAGAGATCATCCACGACCTGCACGCCTGCCACGAGCATCGTCCGGAACTCGCCATGGTCGATTCCGCCAAGGGCATCACCAACCTGCACGCGCCCAACAACGTCATCGTCGACGCCTCGATGCCCGCCATGATCCGCGGCGGCGGCAAGATGTGGGGCCCCGACGGCCGCTCCAAGGACACCAAGGCGGTGATCCCCGAGAGCACCTTCGCCCGCATCTACCAGGAGGTTATCAACTTCTGCAAAACCAACGGTAATTTCGACCCGGTGACCATGGGCACCGTGCCGAATGTCGGCCTCATGGCACAGCAGGCCGAAGAATACGGCTCCCACGACAAGACCTTCGAGATCCCCGAAGACGGCCAGGCCCGCATCGTCGACCTCGCCACCGGCGAGGTCCTGCTCTCGGTCGATGTCGAGACCGGCGACATCTGGCGCATGTGCCAGGTCAAGGACGCCCCCATCCGTGACTGGGTCAAGCTGGCCGTCACCCGCGCCCGCAACTCCGGCATGCCGACCGTCTTCTGGCTCGACCCCTACCGGCCGCACGAAGCCGAGCTGATCAAGAAGGTCGAGGCCTATCTCGAGGAATACGACGCCGCCGGGCTCGACATCCAGATCATGTCCCAGGTCCGCGCCATGCGGTACACCCTCGAACGCGTCGTCCGCGGCCTGGACACCATCTCCGTCACCGGCAACATCCTGCGCGACTACCTCACCGACCTGTTCCCGATCATGGAACTCGGCACCAGCGCCAAGATGCTCTCCATCGTCCCCCTCATGGCCGGCGGCGGCATGTACGAGACCGGCGCCGGCGGCTCCGCGCCCAAGCACGTCCAGCAGCTCGTCGAGGAGAACCACCTGCGCTGGGACTCCCTGGGCGAGTTCCTCGCTTTGGCCGCCTCCCTGGAGGATCTCGGCATCAAGACCGGCAACGAGAAGGCCAAGCTGCTCGCCCGCACGCTCGACGCCGCCACCGGCCGGCTGCTCGACAACAAGAAATCGCCGTCGCCCCGCACCGGTGAGCTGGACAACCGCGGCAGCCAATTCTATCTCGCGATGTATTGGGCCCAGGAGATGGCCGCCCAAACCGACGACCCGGACCTGCAAGCCCATTTCGCCCCCCTCGCCCGGGCGCTGACGGAACAAGAGGCAACGATCCTCCAGGAACTCTCCGCCGTGCAGGGCAAGCCGGTCGACATCGGCGGCTACTACCGCCCCGACCCGGCAAAATGCACCCCCGCCATGCGGCCCAGCCCCACGCTGAACGCCGCCCTGACAAGATAGGACCCTAACCCGTCACCCCCGGGCTTGACCCGGGGGTCCAGGCCAACAAAAAGGCCCGTCCAGCACCGTCGACGAGTCAGTGGAAGGCGTCGTTCCGTCCGACGACCGCATGGTACAGGAACAGGACGATGATCGCCCCGACCACCGCCACGAACATGCTGTAGAGGTTGAACCCGGTGACCGGCGTGGCCCCGACCGCGCTGAACACGAAGCCACCGACCACGGCGCCGATGATCCCGAGCACGATGTCCAGGAACACACCCTGGCCGCTTTTGTTGACGATCTTGCTCGCGATGAACCCGGCGATGAGGCCGAGGATGAGCCAGGCAATGATAGACATGCTGCAATCCTTTCAAAAAGGGTCCCGCCCAGCCCCTTCGGCCGGGCGGGTCAGGCGCGGGATCAGACGGTCGGGCGGTTCGTAACGGTGCCAGGCACCTGGACGATCTCCACCTCGTCCTTACGCACCGTGTCGCGGACCGTCTCGATCCGGTCGCTCACCTCCTTGCGCAATCCGATCTCCTCAACCACGCGAGCGGTCTTGGAAACGACGGCCTCCTCGGCGGACTCCGTCATCTCGATCGTCTTGTCGCTGAAATCGGCGGTGACGGGACGACCATCCGTCACCGGACGTCGGTCCAACACGACCCGCTCGTCATGCAGCGTCACCCGCTCCTCCACCGGCGTCTCCACCACATAGCGCCGCACCCGTGTGCCACCGCGGTTCACCGTGCGCTTGCCCACCGCCAGCGTCTCTTCGACCAGCTGGACCGTCGCTTCCCGATCGCCCGGACCGGCACCGGTCGTGCTCGCCGCATTCCCCGCCGCCGTCGCCCCGACGATCGGATGCTCGGCCGCGGTTTGCGTCAGGCCATAGCTGGCCGCCCGGTCGTCGATGTCGATCGGATCATGGCTCTCCAGGATCTCCAGCACGCGGTCGACATGCGCCTCCGCCGTCTTGACCGACACCACGGCCGAACCGGCCTCGATGCTCCGGTCATAGACCTCGGTGTCGTAATCCGACGTCCCGCCGAACAGGCTCGCCCAGAAACCCTGCTCACGCGGCTCGAACGAGGTGCTGCCGGTGACCCGGGTCGTGGTGGCCGGGGTGTGGCCGGGGCCGGCATGCAGGCTGATCGCATCCGCGGGGATGCCAGCCCCCTTCAGCGCGGCCACCGCCGCTTCGGCATGGGCCGCGGTATCGTAAACCGCAACGATCGTCTCGTCGTTCATGGTCGCCATGATGGCTCCTTCGGTAGTTGTCGATGCATCGACGCCGTGCCCCGGCGTCAGGGTCTCGTTGTCCAGTGGCGTTCGGGTCACCGTCAGGTCCTGCCGCCGCACCGACACGGTCTGCACGTGCGGCGTCACGGTCCGCACCCGGCGAACGTGGACCTCCTCCTTGAGGACCAGCCGCCGCACGACGACCAGCTCCTCCTCGACCACCGGAATGATCGTCACGTCGCCCTCCTGCCGCACCGGCGGAACCGCGTCCACCACCCGGCCGACGGCGACCCGTTCGACCACGACCTGCTCCAGGGCGAGATCGGCCTCCACCTGCTTGTCCCGGCTCGACGTCGTACGCGACGCCCGGACCAGCGTGCGCTGCACCCGCTTCGACACCGCCACCTCCTCGGCGGCCAGTGTCATCGACGGCGTAGCCAACTCGGTCGGCGCGCTCTCGGAACTCGCCGGAACGGGCGCGGAAGGGATCGTCCCCGACATGACGCCCTACTTGTCGGCGGCGTCGCGAACGGCGTCCTTGGCCCCGCCGACCGCGTTCTGCGCGGTCCCGGCAGCCTTGTCCGCCTTCCCCTCGGCCTTCAGCTTCGTATCCCCCGTCACCGTGCCGGCCGCCTCCTTGACGGAGCCGGTGACCTTCTTGCCAACGCCTGCGACGCGATCCTTGTCCATAGCGGCTCTCCACCTGTGCCCAGCCGAAATGGCCAAGCATCGAGGCGGACAATGGGAGCCGGTGTATCTAAATAAAAGCGATATTTTTGAATGACTTACGCGCTTTTATCTCGCCGTTTTGCACTAACGCGGCCATCGCTTTGCACTAGCCGACTTTGTGCACCTGGATTTTTGCCGGCTTTTTCCGCGGCTTGGCCGCCGCCCCGAGACCACGCTCCCGGGCCCAGACGATCACCGCGCTGCGCTTGCGCAGGCCGATCCGGTCATAGATCGCGCTGATGTGATTCCGAACCGTATTCCGCGTGATCCCCAGCTTGGCCGCGATGTCGTCGTCGCTCAATCCCTCCGCAACCAGCGCCAGCACCTCGCGCACCCGGTTCGGCAGGGCGGACACTTCCGTGTCCTTCCCCGCCGGCCGCGCGCTGCCGGTGAGGGCCGCCATCTTCTCGACGATCCGCTGGCCAAGCCAACTCGTGTCCCGCATCACCGACTCCACCGCCGCAAGCAGTTCGCTCTCGGTCTGCTTGCGCTCGGTGATGTCGACCATCAGGCACAGCACGCTCGCCGTGCCCTGGATCTCCACCCGCTCGGCCGACATCAGATAGTCGCCGGCCACGCCGTCCTTGCTCCGCAGCTGCATGTCGAGGCCCCGCAGATGCCCATTCTCGTTCAAATAGCGCTCGAGCGTCTCCAGCGCCGCCCTCGGCTCCCACAGCTCGAGCTCCCCCGCGCCCCGCCCGACTACCTCCTCATGCCGCCAGCCCGTCGCCCCCATGAAAGCCGTGTTCACGTCCAGGATACGCAGGCCGTCCAGCGCCAGGATCACCATCGGACCCGGCGCCATGTGGAACGCCTTCGAGAAGCGTTCCTCGCTGTGCCGCAGCGCGTGCTGCGCCATCTGTCGCGGATGCAGGTCGGCAAACGTGAACAGCATGCAGTCTTCCGCGCCGATCTCGATCGGCTGCCCGCCCAGCAGCACCGTCCGCTCCAGCCCGCCCGGCAGCGACAGGCACCCCTCCATCTGCGGGATCGTCTCGTGCGCATGCAGCCGCTCGATCGCCAGATCGCGCCGGTCCACCTGCCGCAGCACGTCGAACTCCATCATCGACCGGCCGACCAAGTCGCCCCGCGCCATCCCGGACAGCTCCAGGAAGCCATGGTTCACCCGGACGTAGCGCATGTCCGACAGCCGGACGATGATCGCCGGCGCCGGGTTGGCGTTGAACGCCCGCTCGAACCGCTCCTCGGCGTTAAAGCGCTCGGTCTCGTCGTTGACGATCACCACCAGGCAGTCCGGCTCGCCCTTGTCACGCTTCAGGATCAACGTGCTGATGTTGTGCACCCAGTGGTGGGTATCGCCGATCCTCGTAACCTCGAGCACGACATCGCTGACCACGTCGCCCTTGACCAGCCGCTCCATCGGATACTCGCTCGCCGGTATCCGGTGCTTGTTGCGCGTCGTCAGCACGAACCGCTGCCGATACTCCGTCACCGTGGCGCCAAGCTCGGCCAGCGTCTTGATCCCGTGCAGCGCCAGCGCCCGGTCGTTGGCCCAGGCGATGGTCTGGTCCGGATCGATCAGGATCACCCCGTCGTTGAGCCGGTCGATGATCTGCTGCAACTGCGTGCGGTCGGGAGCGGGCTGGGAGTTTGCTCGGGAAGTCATCGCCCGAGTGTATGCGTTGACCGCCCGCCGGGCTACACGCTCGCCTGCATCGCCGGAGATCGCAACGACATGAACGACCGGTACCAGTTCGGCATCGAGGAAGAGTATTTCCTGGCAGACGCCTCCACCCGGGGCACCCCACACGGCACCAAGCCGTTCCACGACGAGGTCCAGGTGCGGGTCGAGGCGGCAGAGCCTGAGCTGCTGACCGCCCAGGTCGAGGTCGCCACCGCGCCGACCGACAGCGCCGCCTCGGCCCGCGCGCAACTGCTGGAGCTGCGCGCCCGCGTCGGCGCCACCGCGCGCGGCCACGGCCTGCTGCTGCTCGCCTCCGGAACCCAGCCCCTCGCCCGATGGGATCAGCAGCAGCAGACCAACAAGGAGCGCTACGACCGGTTGATGCGCGAGATGCAGATCCTCGGTCGCCGCAACGTCGTCTGCGGCATGCACGTCCACGTCGAGGTGCCGCGGCCGGAGGACCGGGTCGACCTGATGAACCGCATGCTGCCCTTCACCCCGCTGCTCCTCGCGCTCTCCGCCTCCTCGCCGTTCTGGCAGGAGCGCGATACCGGCCTGGCCGCCTACCGCCTCTCGGTCTGGGGCGAGATGCCGCGCACCGGCCTGCCCGACCTGTTCGACGACGCCGCCGACTACGACCGCTACGTCGCCGCCATGACCCGGTCCGGTGCGATCGCCGATGCTAGCTTCCTGTGGTGGACGCTGCGGCCCTCGATCCGCTACCCCACCCTGGAGCTGCGCGTCGCCGATAGCTGCACCCGCCTGGACGACACGCTGGCCATCGCCGCGCTCTACCGCTGCCTGGTCCGCCTCCTGGTCCGCTCGCCGGCGCTGAACCGCGTGCAGACCGGCGCCGCACGGGCGATCACCGCCGAGAACCTCTGGCGCGCCCAGCGTGACGGCAGCCGCGCCGCCTTCGTCGACATCGACGGCGGCACCACCGCCTTCGCGGCCGGGCTCGACCACGTGCTGTCCCAGGTACAGGAGGACGCCGCGGCCCTGGGCTGCGAGACCGACCTGGCGATCCTGCGCCGCGTGGCCGTGCAGGGCACTAGCGCCGACCGGCAGCTCGCCATATTCGCGGCCGCCGAAGGCGATGCACGGCAAGCGCTATCGGCGACGGTCGACTGGATCGCCGCCGCCACCGCCGCGGAGGCTACCTAACGCTTCACTGCGCCAATGCCCGATCCCGCAACAACGCCCCCACCCGCGGCTCCCGCCCCCGGAACCCCACATACAGCGCCATCGGATCCCGCATGTCCCCCGCCGCCAAGATCGTCCGCAGCCCCGCCGCCAGCCCCGGATCGAACGGGTCACCCGCCTCCGTGAACGCCTCGAACCCGTCCGTATCCAGCACCGCCGCCCACAGATACCCGTAATACCCCGCCGCATACCCGCCGCCATCGAACAGATGCTGGAAATGCCCCGCCCGATGCCGGATCCCCACCTCCGCCGGCATCCCGATCTCCGCCAGCAGCCCGGCCTCGAACGCCTCCACATCCAACTCCGCCGGCGCCTCATGCCCGTGCAGCGCCAGATCCAGCAGCGCCGACGCCGTATACGACACCGTGTCGAACCCCTGGTTGAACCCCGTCGCCGCCATCAGCCGCTCGATCAGCACCTCCGGCAGCGCCTCCCCGGTCTCCACATGCCGGCAATACCGCCGCATCGTCTCCGGCAGCATCATCCAATGCTCGTAGATCTGCGACGGCAACTCGACGAAGTCCCGCCGCACGTTCGTCCCCGACTGCCCCGGATACCGCACCCGGCTCAACAGCCCATGCAGCCCATGGCCGAACTCGTGGAACAGCGTCCGCGCATCGTCCAGGCTCAGCAGCGTCGGCTCCGCCCGGGCGAAGTTGTTGTTGTTGACGATGATCGCCGCGACCGGCGCGTCCATCGCCTCCTGATCCCGGTAGCTGCTCATCCAGGCGCCCGACCGCTTGTCCGGCCGCGCGAACGGGTCGGCCAGGAACACCCCGACATGCCCATCCCGGTCGCGCACCTCGTAAGCGCGCACGTCCGGATGATACAACGGCACCGAGAGCGGCACGAACGCCAACCCGAACAGCCGCGTCGCCGTGTCGAACGCCGCTTGCTGGATCGCCTCGAACGGGAAGAACGGCTTCAGCGCCGCCTCGTCCAGCGCATGGTCCGCCACGCGGACCTTCTCCGCATAGAACCGCCAGTCCTCCGGCTCGATCGCCCCGTTGAACCCCTCCTCCCGCGCCACCGCCAGCAACCGCTCCCGCTCGGCCGCCACCTTGCGCCGGCCGGGCTCCCAGACCTGGTGCAGCAGCTCCTGCACCGCCGCCGCCGACCCGGCCATCGTGTCCGCCAGCCGGAACGCCGCGAAATCCGCATACCCCAACAGCCCGGCCCGCTCCCGCCGCAGCGCCAGGATCTCCGGGATCAGCACCCGGTTGTCATGCGCCCCCGCATGGTACCCCCGCTGCACCCACGCCGCATACGCCACCCGCCGCAATTCCCGATCCGGGCAGAACGTCAGGAACGGCTCCACCAGCGACCGCGAGAGCGTGACCGCATGCCCGTCCAACCCCCGCTCCGCCGCCGCCGCCGCCGCCCCGTCGCGCACGAAGCCCGGCAACGCCTGCACATCGGCCGCCGCGAGCGGAAGGTGCCACTCCTTCTCGTCATGCAGCACGTTCTGCCCAAACGCGGTGTGCAGCGTCGCCAACCGACCGGAGATCGCGGTCAGCCGCTGCTTGGCCGCCTCGTCCAGCGCGGCCCCGGCTCGAACGAACCCGAGATGCGTCCGCTCCAACAGCCGACGTTGATCCTCATCGAGCCCCAACCCGTCCCGCATCCCGAACAACGCATCCACCCGCGCGAACACCCCCGGATCCAGCGCCACCCGCGTCCGATGCGCCGCCAACAGCGGCGCCACCTCCCGCCGCACCGCCTCGAGCGCCTCCCCGCCCAGGCTCATCGACAGGTTCTCGAACACCGCCTCCACCCGGCCCAGCGCCCGCCCGCTCCGCTGCAGCGCCTCGATCGTATTGGCAAAGCTCGGTGCCGCGCTCTCCGCCCCGATCGCCGCGATCTCCGCCAGATGGGTGGCCATCGTGGCATCGAGCGCCGGCCGGAACTGCTCCGGTCGGATCAGGTCGAAGGGCGGCAGGCCGAACGGCGTCGTCCAGGGCAGCAGCAGGGGATTATCGCTCATCCCGCCCTTCTATCCCATGTTAGCCGAACCGGCACGCCGCCGGTCACCGCACGCCGGATCGCTCCCCCTGCGGCGCCGCAGCCGCACGCACCGAAGCCGGGTCCCAGCCGGTCAGGCTCACCACATTAGCCTGTTCGGCCGCCAGACGCGGCGCCAGCTCCCGCGTATATCCTGCCAGCGCTCGGCACCCCGCGATGACCTGTGCATCCAGGTGATGCCGGATGACATAGCGCGCCTGATACTGCTCGGTGTCCGGCGTCTCCTGGAACTGCAAATCCTCCGGGAAATGCCCGCGGTCGTAGCGGACGTGCAGGCGCGTGATGAATCCTGGCTGACCCTCGGGCCAATTCGCCCCCAACTCGCTCAGCACCGCCGGGCTCAACGGCGGCGCCGTGCACGGATCGCACAGCCCGGCATTGGCCATCACCGGCCACGCATATTCCAGGAACACCGCCCGCCCATCATGCGCCGCCACCTGGCGGTCGAACAACGCGTCGTAGAACGCCCCGAAACGCCCGCTGATATACTCCGGAACGTCGACCCCCGTCGGCATCTTCACCGTCCGGTAATTCGTCACGTCGACCCGGCCCGTCCGGGTCAGCGCCAGCACCAGCATGTCCTGCGGACCCGCCGCGTTGACCGTGCCCAGCCGGATCGGCAACGCGAACTTGGCCGTCCGATAGGTGACCCGGATCGGCCGCAAGAACCCGCTCGGATTATCGGTCATCCGATCCAGGTTCACTTTCGCGACGAAGAAGTGCATCCCCTGTTTCAGATAGCTGCTCACCACCGGCGCAGCGCCGGGTGGCATCTTGTAGCCATTCGCGTTGAGATACGTGATCAGCGCGCCGCCCTCCGTCGCCGTCAGTACTTTTATGTCGTACTCCGCCACCGAGAACGCCGCCTCCACCGTCACCACGGCAAGACGCCGGGCGATGCGACCGAAGCTCGCACTGGGGGCGGGGACCGCCAGCGGTGCTGGAGGCGGCGCACACGGGTTCTCATCGTAATACTCGACCAGCCTCGGCTTGCTGTAATCGGCGACCTGCTCGACCGTCTCCGGCTTGACGACACGCACCTGCTCGCGCTGCACCACCGTCGGCACCGGGATCACGAGCGCGAACTGCCGCGGATCGCCATGCACGTCGCTCGCCATCGTCACGATGGTCTGCCCGGCCTCCCGCACCATCACGACGCGCGACGCCTTGTTGGTCAGCGGTTCATCCGTGCTCGCCACGTAGAAGCCGCAGAACGCCCATGCCGCCGAACTCGCGCCGATCAGCCCGGCCGAGGCGAGAACGATCAGGCGGCTGACAGGCATGACGCGGGCTCCGGAGCATGGGCGGTGACACGGTCGATCAACGGCACCAGCGGCGCGGCGAGGGCGAGCGCATAGAAGAAACCCTCGCGCATTTGCCAGTGGAACTGCAACCCATACGCCAGCCCCGCTACCACCACGGCGAACCCGATACGGCCCGCCCGGCGCCCCGGCGTGGTCCGCGGGTCCGTGATCATGAAGAAGGCAAAGATCAGCAAGGCGCCGGACTGCAGTTGATGCCACGGGATCGTCCACGGATCGCCCAGCACCACGCACCGCACCCCGAGCAACAGCGCGTAGCACAGCAGGAACGCCGCCGCCGTGTCCACCCGCCGCGCTCGGCTCAGCACCAGCACCGCGCCGCCCCCGAGCAGCAGCCCGAACCACGCCAGCGCCCCCCATTGCCCGGGCGACACCCACGCCTGCCCCGACAGCAGCATCGCCACGATGGCAAAGCACGCCGGGTTGAACACATGCTTGCCCCGCACTCGGATCACGAACTTCGAACCCACCCCCAGCACCCCGGCCGCCACCCACACCACCGGGTCATGCGACCGCAGCAGCAGCGACAGCGACAACCCGGTGATCGCCGCGCTCCGCCACTCCCGGCCCAACCCCAGCGCCCGGCAACCCACGGCTTGCGCCCCGAGCGCCGCCGCGATCGTCACCGCCGCCTGCGCCGCGCTCGCCCCGAAGTCGAGCCCGAAAATCTGCACCGCGAGCAGCGTCGACAGCACCGCGATCTGCAGACCTCGCCCGTCGCGTCGGGTCGAGGTCGGCAGCACGGCCGATTGAGGCACGCCAAGCGTTGCAGCGACGGTCACAAGGCGACTGTAACCCGCTGATTGCGGTGCAGCAACGGGCCGCTTAGCGGCGGCCCGGCGCGCCGGCGCGCCAGCCCATCCAGGCAACCATCGCCAGCAGGCCCCCGGTGCCGGCCAGCAGCACGGGCACGCTCAGGCCCGTCCGCTGCGACGCCCGCTCCAGCGCCACCTCGCAGGCGCCGGCAGCGTCGATCGCCGCGGGAATCAACCGCTGGTCGAGGAAGACCTTCGCCGCGGAAGGACGGCGCGGCTTCTCGAGGAGGTAGTCGCGGGTGATCACGATGCAGGTTCCAGTGGCAGGACTCCTGCACCAAGTTCTCGGGAGGACGGGAGTTCCACGCAACACTGGCGCCGCTCTCGGCGTTGCCGGACCACGGACCGGAGCTACCACATGAAAAGAGAACCGTCGTTCAAGCCCTATGATAGCCCGGCCGGCGGCTGGGGCTCCGCCCGTTCCCTCGGCAATATCCTCCGCCGCACTGGAGTCCCCGCCAGCGGCGCCCTCGCCCTCACCCGCCAGAACAAGGTCGACGGCTTCCAATGCGTCAGCTGCGCCTGGGTCAAGCCCGCCAAGCCGCTCCCCTTCGAGTTCTGCGAGAACGGCGCCAAGGCCACCGCCTGGGACATCACGTCCCACCGCGCCACCCCCGATTTCTTCAGCACCCACAAAGTTACCGACATGCTCGACTGGGA
The DNA here is from genome assembly GCA_964657565.1 of uncultured Acetobacteraceae bacterium. Taxonomy (GTDB): domain Bacteria; phylum Pseudomonadota; class Alphaproteobacteria; order Acetobacterales; family Acetobacteraceae; genus JAVVHH01. Next base: position 16,954 of record CAZZVQ010000042.1, on the reverse strand, counting down.
CGAATACCAGCTCGAACAGACCGGCCGCATCACCCACCCGCTCCGCTACGACGCCGCCACCGACACCTACCTCCCCGTCTCCTGGGGCGCCGCCATGCAGGAGATCGGCCGCGAACTCCGCGCCATCGAGGACAAGAAGAGCGTCGTCTTCTACAGCTCCGGCCGCACCTCCAACGAGGCCAGCTACCTCTACGCCCTGTTCGCCCGCCTCTACGGCAACAACAACCTCCCCGACAGCTCCAACATGTGCCACGAGACCACCTCCGTGGCCCTCCCCGAAAGCATCGGCCAGCCCGTCGGCACTACCTCTCTGGACGATTTCGCCAAGGCCGAGCTCATCATGTTCTTCGGCCAGAACCCCGGCACCAACAGCCCCCGCATGCTGCACCCGCTGCAGCAAGCGACCGAGCGCGGCTGCCCCATCATCACCTTCAACCCGCTCCGCGAACGCGGCCTCGAGCAGTTCACCAACCCGCAATCCCCGGCGGAGATGCTGTCCGGCCACGTCAGCCGCATCAGCTCCCGCTATCACCAGGTCAAGGCCGGCGGCGACCTCGCCGCCCTCACCGGCATCTGCAAGGCCCTGGTCGCCTTCGACGACGCGGCCCAGGCCAGCAGCCTTCCCCCGGTCATCGACCATGACTTCGTCGCCCAGCACACCCATGGCTTCGACACCTTCGTCGCCTGGCTGCGCGAGCAGCAATGGGACGAGATCGAGCGCCGCTGCAGCCTCCGCCGCGCCGACCTCGAAGCCACCGCCCGCACCTACGCCGGGTCGAACGCCACCATCGCCATCTACGGCATGGGCCTCACCCAGCACCGCGCCGGCGTCGAGACCGTGCAGATGCTCGTCAACCTGCTCCTCATGCGCGGCAACGTCGGCAAAGCGGGCGCCGGCATCTGCCCGGTCCGCGGCCACTCCAACGTCCAGGGCCAGCGCACCGTCGGCATCACCGAAAAGCCCGAACTCGTCCCGCTCGACCGCCTCGCCCAGCAATACGGCTTCGAGCCCCCCCGCGAGCCCGGCCTCAACACCGTCGAAGCCTGCGAGGAGATCCTCGAGGGCAACGTCAACGCCTTCGTCATGCTCGGTGGCAACTTCGTCCGCGCCATCCCCGACCACGGCCGGATGGAGCCGGCCTGGCGCAACATGCGGCTGACCGTGAACATCATCACCAAGCTGAACCGCAGCGCCCTCGTGCATGGCGAGGTCAGCTTCATCCTACCGGTCAAGAGCCGCATCGAGGTCGACCAGGGCGGCGGCGGCCAACCCCAGTCGCTCTCCATGGAAGACACCTCCGGCTGCATCCACGGCAGCCGCGGCATCCGCCGCCCCGCCTCCCCCTTCCTCCTCAGCGAACCCCGCCTCGTCGCCGAGCTGGCCAAGGCGACGCTCGACCCCAGCCCGAACCTACCCTGGGACCGCTGGGCCGACGACTACGCCGAGATCCGCAAATCCATCGCCGAGACCTACCCCGACATCTTCGCCGACTACGAGCGGCGCATGTGGGAGCCCGGCGGTTTCATGCGCCCCATGCCGGCCCGCCAACGGAACTGGAAGACCCCGACCGGCAAGGCCAACTTCAAGCAGCCGAAAGCCCTCGACGAGGACCTCGACATGCCGGAAGTCGGCAACGACGCCCTCCGCCTCATCACGCTCCGCAGCAACGACCAGTTCAACACCACCGTCTACGGCTACCACGACCGCTTCCGCGGCATCGACGGCACCCGCGACGTCGTCCTGATGAACCGCTCGGACATCGACCGCCTCGGCCTGCAAGTCGGCCAGACCGCCACCCTGCGCACCCAGTCCACCGACAACATCGACCGCCGCCGCAGCGGGATGATCGTGGTCGCCTACGACATCCCGATCGGCTGCATCGCCGGCTATTACCCGGAATGCAACGTCCTGCTGCCGATCTCCCACTACGCGGAAGGCAGCAAGACACCGGCCGCCAAATCCATCCCCGTGACCGTGCACGGCGAGCCCGGCGGCGTGCGCTATCCCGCGATGAACGCCGGAGCTTGAGCTGCTAGCCGGCGCCTTTTGGGCGAGGCAAACCGGTTCAACCGAGCTGCCCGAGCAGCGCGAACCAGGCATAGTCGAGCGGCACGAGCACGGCGAAGCTGATGGCGGCCAGCACCAAGCAGAGCCGCACCCCGTCGCGGGCGGGCACCCGGCCCATGCCCATCGCCACGACGATGGGCGACGCCTGATACGGCAGCACCGGCGTCGCGTAGCCGATCACCTGCACCATCAGCACCGTCAGCAACGGCAAGCCCGACGCGTCGGCCAGGATCCGGGCCAGCGGCGTGAACAGCGCCGGCACGCCGTTGGCGGTGACGACGAAATTGAGCAGGGTCGTCATCCCGACCAAGGCGGCGAAGCTACGGAACGGGGCGCCGGCGTCCAGCGGTGCCACGGCGAGCAGGGCATGCCCGATCCGGTCGCCCAGTCCGCTACGTGCCACCAAGGCGGCAAGACCCAGGATGCCAGCGATGTAGATGCAGGTCCGGAAATTGACCCCCGTAGCGAACTCGTCGCCAGTGACGAAGCCGATCCGGGGCAGCAGGCACACGCACGCCGCGGCCAGGCCGACCCAGGCCGGCTGCACGCCGTGCAGCGTGTCGGTCACCCAAAACCCCAACGTTGCCAGCAGCAGCAGGCCCAACCGGCGCTCCGCCGCCGACAAGGGCCCGCTTGGCACGGGCGCGCTCACCGGCTGCGGCGTGGCCGGGAACAGCCAACAGATGCAGGCGGCCAGCACGGCGCCCTTCAGTACGCCCAGCACGGGCGCGTGCAGCGCGAGGTAGGACAGGTAGGCGAAATGGACGCCATAGGCCGTCTCCGCGGCCCCCGCCATGACCAGGTTGGGCACGTTCGCTGGCAGGATGGAGGTGGAGAGCTGGAACGTGCCGAACCCGACGGCCAGCGCCAGGCCGACCCGGCCCCGGCTGCCTTCCGCCAACCCGGCCTGCTCCGCGAGCGCCATGACGACCGGCATCAGCAGCGCGATGCGCCCCATGTTGGACGGCATGACGAAGGCGAGCGCGTAGGTCAGCAGCACCACGCCGGCAACGAGGCGGGGCCAGGAGCCGGACAGGTGGGACGCGAGCAGGCGCGCCGCACGGTCGGCCAGGCCCACCTTGCGGATCGCCACACCCAACACGAATCCGCTCAGCACCAGCCAGAACGCCGACGACAGGAAGCCGGAGAACACCAGCTCGGCCGGCGCCACGTGCAGCACCATCGCCACCGCGAAGAACAGCAGCGCCACCAGGTATTCCGGGAGCCGCGCTGTGGCCCACAACGCGACCGTCCCCGCCGACAGCACTGCGGGCAGCAGCAGACCATTCATCCGGTGTTCCCGATCGATGTTGCTGGCAGGAAGGTGACAGGAAGCGGCGGAGGGGAAAATGCGCCGTTGCGCCACCCTCCTCCGCGCGGCACGAAGATCGCCGAGGGTATCGACGCGATCCTCCGCTTCGCGCAAGAAAGCTACAACCCGATCGGCGCAACGCCGGTCGGCGCCGGGTCCACCGAGTTGCTCGGCGGCCCGAACACATAAACACTGGGAGGCCGCAGCCTTGAGGCACCGACATGACCCTGAACAATAAGGCTTTCATCGTGGGCGCCTTCGAGCACCCGACCCGCAAGGCGCCGGACAAATCCGTGGCGCAGATCCATGCGGAATCCGCGATCGGGGCCCTGGCCGATGCCGGTTTGAGCAAAGACGACATCGACGGCTATTTCTGCGCCGGCGACGCACCAGGCCTCGGCCCGCTCGCGATGGCCGACTACATGAACCTCAAGCTCAAGCATCTCGACAGCACCGATCTCGGCGGCTGTTCCTACATCGCCCATGTCGCGCACGCGGCCGAGGCGATCATGGCCGGCAAGTGCACCGTCGCGCTGATCACCCTGGCCGGGCGCCCGCGCAGCGCCGGCCATAGCGGCACCGCCCCGCGCCCGGTTCTGGCCGACGTGCCGGATGCGACGTGGGAAGCGCCGTTCGGCCCGGTGACGGTGAACATGTACGCCATGTGCGCCGCCCGGCACATGTTCCAATACGGCACCACCGCCGAGCAACTGGCCTGGATCAAGGTCGCCGCGAGCCACCACGCGCAACATAACCCGCACGCCATGCTGCGCGACGTGGTCACGGTCGAGCAGGTTCTGGCGTCGCCGGTCGTGGCGGACCCGCTGCACCGCCTGGATTGCTGCGTCGTCAGCGACGGCGGCGGCGCGCTCATCGTGACCCGGCCCGAAATCGCGCGCACGCTCAAGCGCCCGCTGGTGCGGCTGCGCGGAGCCGGCGAGTCGATGAAGGGGCAGATGGGCGGCGACGTCGATCTCACCTATTCCGGCGCCGTGGTCTCCGGGCCGATTGCCTTCGCCGAGGCGGGCGTCAAGCCGGCCGACATCCAATATGCGTCGATCTACGACAGCTTCACCATTACCGTGCTGATCCAACTCGAGGATCTCGGCTTCTGCGCCAAAGGGGAGGGCGGCCGGTTCGTCGCAGACGGCAACCTGATCTCGGGCAGCGGCAAGCTGCCGTGGAACACCGATGGCGGCGGCCTCTGCAACAACCATCCCGCCAACCGGGGCGGCATCACCAAGGTGATCGAAGCGGTCCGGCAGCTCCGGGGTGAGGCGCATCCTGCGGTGCAAGTGCCGGATTGCCGCCTCGCACTGGCCCACGGCACCGGCGGCCTGCTCGGGAGCCGGCATGGCTCCGCAACCCTCATCCTCGACCGGGAGTGACGCCATGTCGGACCCCAGCTTCCCTGCCCCGCCGCCAAATCCCGAGTCCAGCGCGTTCTATGCCGCCGCCGCGGACGGGCGCTTCCTCGTGCCGCGCTGCACCTCGTGCGGCCGCGCCCACTGGTATCCGCGGGCGCAATGTCCGTTCTGCTTCGGCCCGGTCACGCTCGAGCCCGCGTCCGGCAACGGCGTCGTCTACAGCTTCAGCGTCATGCGCCGCGCCACCTCGGTCACCACGATCGCCTACGTCACGCTCGAAGAGGGTCCGACCATGCTGACCAGCCTCGTCGACTGCGACGTCGACGCCATCCATATCGGCCAGGCCGTCACGCTGGTCTGGAAACCGACCGTGGACGGACCACCGGTGCCCTGCTTCAGCGTGGCATCAGCCGCACCGACGAACTAGCGACACCTACGGCGAGTCTTCCAGTGCCGGCCGCGACCCGCATACGCAGGCAGCCCTTTCGAGCCGCCTGCGTGCCTTGGATCAGCCGTCTGCCTGAGCCGTCACCTGGCTATACATCGCGCGCGAGACGGTCGGATTGCCCGAGCTGTCTTCCTTCGTGTAGTTCACGTTCTTCTGTGTAAAGTTCAGTGTCAGTGTTTCCGTCGGGCGATCACCGTTCGACCCAGAGGTGAGCCCGGAAACCAGCGCGTTCTGCAGAATGTATTGGCAGTAGATCTTGCCGGGATTTCCTGTGTTCACGAGATCGATCGTCGCCGTCATGGGCTTCTTGCCCGTCGTGGCCGCCTGGTAGAGCGCGGCATGCGACCCGTCGCTGATCTTGGTCAGCGTCACTTCGCTGAGGTTCGGTTCCGACGCTTCACGGTTCGCAGCGGCACCGACGGTGGTGCTGACGTTACGGCTTACCTGCCAGTGCATCGAAGTGATGTCCATCCAGCCGACATGATCGGTCTGGGTAGCGTCGCCGGTGATCGGCTGTTCGCCGCCTTCGAGTTTCAAGTAGATCGGCATGGTCTATCTCCTCTGGCAGGGGCCTTCTGGTGCCCAGACTGAATGATCGCTCCCGACGAGTGTCGAAGAGGGTAGGCCGAGGCGGCGTCTTGCATCACGCTTCCACCTCACATGCGGGCGCCAAGGGTGATTCCGATCCGGATTTTACACCCATGGCCGGCAATCCGGCTTCGTGCACCACGAAGCGCCCGGCATCGTCGAAGTCGACGCGAAGGGCGGCATCGACCACCCCTGTCTGCGTCCACTGCAAGAAACGTCGTGACAGCAGAGGCAGCAGCTCCCGCGCCACGATCTGCTCGATGGCGCGGGCGCCGATGTCGACCCTCGCCGCGCGTTCGCCGAGTTGCGCTAGGAGCGCCGGCGCGAAGCTCAGCTCGACCCCCCACGTCTCGAATGCCCGGAGCCGCACGCGCTCGAGCTGGAGACTGACGATGGCGGCGAAGGTCGCGGCCGACAACGGCAGATACGGAACGACCGTGATCCGCCCCAGGAATGCCGGCTTGAACACTCGCAGCAGCTCCGGCCATAGCACCCCCTCCAGTGCCGCGGCCTCCGGCATCGTCTCCGGATCGGCGCTCAGGGAGGCCAAAAGCTCGGACCCGACATTTGCCGTCAGCACGATCAGCGTGTTGCGGAAGTCGATGTCCCGCCCCTCGCCGTCGCGCAACGAGCCCTTGTCGAACACCTGGTAGAACAGGTCCTGGACGCCGGGATGCGCCTTCTCGACCTCGTCCAGAAGGAGCACGCCGTGCGGACGTCGCCGGACGGCTTCGGTCAGCACGCCTCCCTCGCCATAGCCGACGTAGCCCGGCGGCGAACCGACGAGCATCGAGACCTTATGCTCCTCCTTGAACTCCGACAGGTTGATGGTCGTCAGACTCTGTGCGCCGCCATAAAGGATTTCGGCCAGCGCCAGGGCGGTCTCGGTCTTGCCCACGCCGCTGGTGCCCACCAGCAGGAACACGCCCGCCGGCTTGCGCGGGTCCGCGAGCCGGGCGCGCGAGACCTGCACCGCCTGCGCGACCGCCGCGAGGGCATGATCCTGCCCGATCACCCGACGGCGTAGCGCATCCTCGAGCGACAGGACGCTGTCCACGTCGTCGCGCAGCATCCTGCCCACGGGAATGCCGGTCCAGCGCTTGACCACGGCCGCGACCGCGTCCCGCCCGACCTCGGCAGAGACCATGGGCTGCTCCCCCTGGATCGTCTCCAGCTTGTCGTGCAGCAGAAGCGCCGCGTCGCTGCCCGGCGCCACGGCCGCAAGCTCGCCGACCAGGTCGCGTTCCGCATCCCACCGGGTCCGCAGGTCGGCGGCCGCAACCGCCGCGGCCGCAATGGACGCCTCCAGCTTCGGGGCGCCCTCCCCCTCGCGCTCGACCGAGGCCAGCTCCGTCCGCAACCTGGCCAGGAGGTTCTCCGCGTCCTCCAGCTCGGCCGGCGGCGTCGTGCGCGACAGCGCGACCGACGCGGCCGCGGTGTCGAGCAGGCTGACGCACTTGTCGGGCAGTTGCCGGGCAGGGATGTAGCGGGCGGAGAGCGTGACGGCCGCATGCAGCGCAGCTTCGACGATGCGGACGCCGTGGTGGGCCTCCAGCGCCGGAACCAGGCCGCGCATCATCGCGACGGCGATCTCGATCTCAGGTTCGGCGACGGCGATGGTCTGGAAGCGTCGAGTCAGGGCGGCGTCGCGCTCGAAGAACTTCTTGTACTCGGCCCAGGTGGTGGCGGCGATGGTGCGCAGCTCGCCGCGCGCCAGCTCGGGCTTGATCAGGTTGGCGGCGTCCCCCTGCCCCGCCTGGCCGCCGGCGCCGATCAGGGTATGGGCCTCGTCGATGAACAGGATGACCGGCGTCGGCGAGGCCTTGACGGCGGCGATCACGCCCTTGAGCCGTGCCTCGAACTCACCCCGCGCGCTTGCCCCGGCCTGCAGCAACCCCAGGTCGAGCGTGCGCAGTACGATATTGCGCAGCGGCGGGGGCACGTCGCCAGCCGCGATCCGCAGCGCGAAGCCTTCCACGATCGCGGTCTTGCCGACGCCGGCCTCGCCGACCAGGATGGGATTGTTCTGGCGCCGGCGCGACAGGATGTCGATCACCTGGCGGATCTCACTCTCCCGGCCGACCACCGGGTCGATCTTTCCGGCGCGCGCCTGTTCCGTGAGGTCGATGGTGTATTTCGCCAGCGGGTCGTCCTGACCCGCGGTCGAGAGGGCAATCCCGGCGCCGGCCTGGTCCGCCTTCGACGCGCCTGGGGTGGCCCAGCCCGCCGCGGCCGCCGCGAGGGCAGCCGAGTCGACGCGTTGCAGCGAGGGCGCCATGTCGATCGCAACCGCCCTGAGGCTGATGTCCGACAATAGCGCCACGAACACGTCGATCTCGCCCACGAGCTGCCGCCCATGCTGCAACGACGCGACCAGGAACGCCTCGCGGATCAACGTCACCAGCAGTGGCGACAGGCCCGGCGCGCCGGAGCCCCTCGGCTCGCGCGCCAGCGAGCCGCTAAGCTCGGCATCGATCCGACCGAGGTCCACACGCTGTTCGATCTCGCGCGCGACAGGGCCTGCGGCATCGACGAGCCGCTTCAGCCAGTGGCCGATTCCGACCGTCGCGTGGCCGTTCGTCATTGCCAGGGCGACGGCCGCCTCCAGCGTGATCTGAACGGATGGTTCCAGGATATCGATAAGCCGCCGGAGGTCGATCGTCATGCGTACGCAACGGCATCCAAGATTATTCTACTAGACTTTTCGCTATAGCAAAATCCTGCACGCTCGACAATGTTCCTACTGTATACCGATACCAGTGACTGTGAAGGGGCATTCATAAAACAGCAACACTCCGCTATTGTCGCGGCCAAGGATGTAAGGACTGTCGGTTGTGATACCCTTAACGTCGGTTCGGATCAAACGCACGCTTCCATTGCCTCTCGCATCTGGCATGTGTCTCTCGCATCTGGCATGCTGATCACGGTTACACGAGGCGAGAGGCATAAGGTTTGATCATCGACCACGACCGCCTGTTGGCTCCGGTCACCGTCGACGACCCGGCGGGCTCCAACATCCGGGCCGGCGGGTCGGACACGGCCCTCTACTACCAGATCAAGGACGCCCGATCGGCCGCCCGTCTGACCGAGCGTCAGGCGGAAGCCGACCCGGAGCGCAGCGGTCTGGCGCCCGAGTGGCGCACCGTACACGACCTGGCGCAACGCATCCTGTGCGAGGTCAGCAAGGACGTAGAGGTGGCGGTGTGGTTGGTCGAGGCGTCTATCCGGCTCGATGGCTTTGCCGGGCTGCGCGATGGACTGGGCGTGCTGGATGGGCTGGTGGAGCGCTACTGGGATGACCTGCATCCGATGGACGCCGACGACCCGTCGATCCGGACCGCCCCGATCGCCGGGTTGAACGGGGTGGGCGCAGAGGGATCGTTGATCCAGCCGATCCGCCTGGCGCCGTTCAGCGACCCGACCGATGGGGAGCCGGCGAATCTCTGGCACTATATGATCATGCGCAAGCGCGGCCCGGACTCGCCGCAGGCTTCGCTGATCGCCAATGCGGTTCGCGGCACCGCCGCCCCCATGCTGGTCGCGATCTATCAGGACGTCAGCCGGTCGGCTCAGCTTTATCGTCAGCTGACCGAGCGGCTCGATGCGGCGTGTGGCGCCGACTCGCCGCCCTCGTCGACCGTCCGTAACGTCTTGGAGGAGGTGCTGGACGCCATGCGCGACGTGGCCCGCGACGCGCTTGCGAACCTGGAGCCCGAGACCGAACGGCCCGCGGGGCCGGCCCCGGTGCAACCGGCCGCACCGACGCCGATCGCGCCACCCCCGGGTATCGCACCACCACCGCAGGGCCCTGCGACCCTGCGCAACCGGGAGGACGCGCTGCGCGAGTTGTCACGCATCGCCGTGTTCTTCCGGGACTACGAACCCAACTCGCCCACCGCATACGCTCTCGAAACTGTTATCCGCCGGGCTCGTTTAACGCTGGACGAGTTGTTGGCGGAACTGATCCCCGAAGACGCCAGCCGCAGAACCTACCTGGACCTGGCGGGAATCAGGCCTGCCGCGAAATGAGACCGCTGCGCGTCCGCCACCGGCTTTCGCGCGCCCTGCAACGCCGATCGGAGTAGAGTCCCATGGCCAGTATCCACGAGAAGCTCGAGCGTGTCCGGCGTCCGCGCGTCCACATCAAGTATGAGGTCGAGACCGAGGGCGCCGAGGTCGAGAAGGAACTGCCGTTCGTCGTCGGCGTACTGGGCGACTTCACCGGGCATCCGTCCGAGCCATTGAAACCGATGAAGGACCGCAAGTTCGTCCAGATCGATCGCGACAATTTCGACGACGTGCTCGCCCGCATGACCCCCGGCTTGCAATTGCGCGTCGCCAACACGCTGCGCGGCGACGGCAGCGAGATCCCGGTCTCGTTGCAGTTCCGTTCGATGGAGGATTTCGAACCGGCCAAGGTCGCCGACCAGATCCCGGCACTGCGCAACCTGCTCGAGAAGCGCAATCAGCTGCGCGACCTGCTGGCCAAGGCAGACCGCTCGGAAGAGCTGGAGGCGCTGCTGGAGCAGGTGCTGCAGAGCGACGAGGACATGCGTCGGCTGTCGGCCGAATTGACGGAGCGCGGCGGCATCCCAACCGTTCCTGTCAATCTCCCGGCCAAACCGACGGAGACCCCGTAATGAGTGGCAAGACCGAGCACAACCCGGCGCCTGCCGCAACGACGACCCTCGACCCTGGGACCAGCCTGCTCGACCGCGCCATCGCGGCGACCCGGCAGACCGAGCCGGATCGTGCCGAGCTGCTGCTGCGAACGCTGACGGAGGAGGCGCTGTCTGGCACCGTCAGCTACAGCCGCAACCTCACTGTCACGATCAACCAGGCGATCGCGGCGCTGGACAAGCGCCTGTCCGAGCAGCTGGCCGCCGTGATGCACCATCCCGAGTTCGTCCAGCTCGAGGGCAGTTGGCGCGGGCTGAAATATCTGGTTTTCAACAGCGAAACCAGCGCCAACCTCAAGATCAAGGTGCTGAACGCCAGCAAGAAGGAGTTGGGCCGCGACCTGGCCAAGGCGACCGAGTTCGACCAGAGCCTGACGTTCAAGTCGATCTACGAAAACGAATTCGGCACCCCGGGCGGCGAGCCCTATGGCGCGCTGATCGGCAACTACGAGTTCTCCAAGGGCTACGAGGACATCGAGCTGCTGCGCGGCATGTCCACCATCGCCGCCGCCGGGTTCTGCCCGTTCATCTCGGCCGCTAGTCCGAAGCTGTTCGGCTTCGAGAACTTCTCGGAGCTGGCGCGCCCGCGCGACCTCGAGAAGATCTTCGACACCGTCGAATACGCCAGTTGGCGCAGCTATCGCGACAGCGAGGACAGCCGCTTCGTTACCCTGGCGCTTCCACGCGTCCTGTCCCGCCTGCCCTACGGCCGCGAGACGAAGCCGATCGACGAGTTCAACTTCGAGGAGGGCGCGCTGGGCGCCAACGGAGCCGTAACGGCGCTGCCGCATGACCAGTATTGCTGGATGAACGCCGCTTTCGTGCTGGGGACGCGGTTGACCGACGCGTTTGCCAAGAACGGCTGGTGCACCGCCATCCGGGGCGCCGAGAACGGCGGCAAGGTCGAGCAGCTGCCAATGCACGTGTTCAGCAGCGACGACGGCGACGCGGACCTCAAATGCCCGACCGAAGTCGGCATCACCGACCGCCGCGACAACGAGCTGGCGAAGCTCGGCTTCCTACCGCTGTGCCACTACAAGAATACCGATTACGCCGTGTTCTTCGGCGCGCAGACCACGCACAAGCCGAAGAAATACGACCGCGTGGAAGCCACCGACAACGCCGCCATCTCCGCCCGGCTGCCCTACCTGATGGCCACGTCCCGCTTCGCCCACTATCTGAAGGTGATCGGTCGCGACAAGATCGGATCGTTCATGGAGGCTGCGGAGTGCGAGAGCTGGCTGAACCGCTGGATCCAGAATTACGCCAACTCGAACCAGAATCCCGGCGTGTCCATGAAGCTGCAATACCCGCTGCGCGAGGCCCGTGTGACGGTTACCGAGGTGCCCGGACGGCCCGGTAGCTACAACGCGGTGGCCTGGCTGCGCCCGTGGCTGCAGCTGGAGGAGTTGACCACCTCGATGCGGCTGGTCGCCCGTATCCCGAAGGCGCCGTAAGCCAGGCCGCCCAAATGCGTGAAAGCGGCGTCATGACCGCGCCGTCGCCTCCCACCGACGCCGCCGCTTCGCGGCCACGCATGGCGTCGCATGGCCTCGGGGCGGCGGAACCGGCGCGTCGCCGGACGGTGGGAGCGCGGATCGACCGGGTCATCGCCGGCATCGATGCAGCGGTGTCGCGGCAAGTCGATGCCGTGCTGCATGCGCCGGCGTTCCAACGGCTCGAGGCGTCGTGGCGCGGGCTGGCGCTGCTGGTCGCGGTGGCCGCGCCCATGCGCCAGGTTCGGCTGCGCATGCTGGACGTGACCTGGGCCGAGATCGGGCGCGATCTGGACCAGGCCGTCGAGTTCGACCAAAGCAACCTGTTCCGGCTGATCTACAGCGACGAGATCGGCATGCCCGGCGGACAGCCGAACGGCCTGCTGGTCGCGGACTTCGCCGTGTCGCACCGCACCGGGTCGGGCGCGGGGGTCGACGACATCACGGTGCTGCAGGGTCTGTCGGCCATCGCTGCCGCCGCCTTCTGCCCCATCGTGCTCGGCGCCGCACCGGCCTTGCTGGAGGTGGAGAACTTTGCCGCGCTTGGCAGCGGTCTGTCGCCCGCCGACCCGTTTGCAGGCCTGGCTTATGCCCGCTGGCGGGCGCTGCGGGCGCGGGAGGACACGCGGTTCCTCGGGCTCGTGCTGCCCCGCATCCTGCTGCGTCAGGCCTGGCCGGCTGGCGACCGCCGCCGCAACGACGGCTTCCACTACCAAGAGGACATCGGCGCGGACGGCCAGGGGCTGTTATGGGGCAACGCCGCCTTCGCCTTCGCCGTCGTCGTGCTGCGCCGCTTCGACCAGAGCGGCTGGTTCGCCGACCTACGGGGCGTGCCGCAGGATAAGGTGGCGGGCGGTCTCGTGACCGAACTGCCCGCCTATGCGTTCACGTCCGACGCCCACGGCATCGCGAACCAGGCCCCGGTCGATGTGCGGCTGGGCGGGCTACAGGAGCAGATGCTGAACGACGCCGGGCTGATCCCGGTCGCGGTGGCGCCCTACACGCCGTTCCTGCTGTTCAACAGCAACGCCTCGCTGCACGTCCCGGCCCGGTTCGACCGGATCGAGGCGACGTGGAACGCGCGCATCTCCTCGATGCTGCAATACGTCCTGTGTGTCTCGAGGTTCGCCCATTTCCTGCTGGTGATGATGCGTGACCAGGCCGGCGGCTATGTCGGCGCGCCCGACGTGAAGCGCCGGCTGGAGACGTGGCTGAACACATATTGCCTCGGCTCCGACGGTGCGAGCGACGAGATGCGGGCGCGCTTTCCGCTGCGCGAGGCCAGCATCGACGTCAGCGACGTGCCGGGCCGTCCCGGTGCGCTGGCCTGCGTCGTCCGGCTACAGCCGCACTTCCAGCTCGACAGCATCGCGACGAGCTTCCGCCTGGTCACCGACCAGGCCAGCCAGCGGGGATAGCAGACGATGGCCGACCCGATCCCCGCGCTGCTGGCCGCCGGCGACCTGGCTGCAGCGACCGCCCACCTGGTCGCGCGCCTGCGCGAAGTGCCCACCGACACCGCTGCCCGGGGCGCGCTGGCCGAGCTGCTCTGCCTCGCCGGCGCGTTCGAGCGGGCCGAGGCGCAGCTTGCGACGTTGGCGCAGCAGACCGTCGATCGCCCGCTCGCCATCGCCCGGCTGCGGCACCTCGTCCGTGCCACGCTGGCCCGGGAGGCGTGGTTCAACGCGGCCGCGGTGCCCGCACTGCTGCGCGAGCCCACCGTGGGGCAGCGGGTCGCGATCGCCCTGCAGATCGCCATGCGCGAGGCCGCCCCCGAAACCGCCGCCCTGCTGGCCGAGGCGGAGGAGCGCCGCCCGAAGCTGCGCGGCACCGTCGACGGCGCCGCATTCGACGATTTCCGCGACGTCGACGACCGCTCGGCCTGGTTCTTCGAGGTCCTGACGAACGATGGCGGTTACATCTGGGTGGATCTGGCGACCGTCGAGGCGCTGCGCTTCGTGGCGCCCTCGCGCCCGATCGACTTGCTGTGGCGTGAGGCGACGCTCACGTTCCACACTGGCAGCGCCGTCGAGATCGTTGTGCCAGCCCAGTATGTCGACGCGGCCGCCGAGCCGGCGCACC
>CAZZVQ010000042.1:0-2904 GCA_964657565.1 uncultured Acetobacteraceae bacterium | reverse complement strand
CACCGCCTGGCGCAGCGCACCGACTGGCGCGACGCGGCGGGCGGCGCGATGCTCGGCACCGGGCAGCGCCTGTTCTTGGTGGGCGACGACGCCCGCGGCATCATGGATCTGACCGACATCGCCTTCGACAAGCCGGCCGTCGCAAGTGTGGAGCGGGCATGACGGCCGGGCTGCCGCTTGCCGCGCCCTCGCTGCTCGACCGCTTGATCGACACCGCGCCGGACCTCTCGCGCGATCCGCCGCGCGGCCGGCAGGATCAGACGCGCGACGCGCTGGACAGCCTCCGCCGCGACCTGGAGGCGCTGCTCAACACGCGGCGACGGCCGATATCGCCGCCGCGTGCCCTGACTCAGCTGCGCCGCTCCCTGCTGAGCTTCGGGACCGCGGACTTCATCGGTGCCAACATGGTGACGATCGAGCAGCGCCGGGTGTTCGCGCTTCGGCTGGAGGAGGCGATCCGCGATAGCGAGCCGCGGCTGCAGCACCTGGTGGTGACGGTGCTCAACCCGCGCGACAACGCCGAGCGCGTGCTGCGCCTGCGGATCGAGGCGACGGTGGTGTTCGACGACTTGCTGCTGCCGGTGCTGTTCGCCTCCACGATCAGCCCGTCGACGCTGCGCTTCTCGGTGTCCGAGGCGAACGATGTCTGACCGGCTGCTCCCGCTGTATGACCAGGAGCTGGCGTTTCTACGCACCCTGGCCGGGCAGTTCGCCGAGGCGCACCCCAAGATCGCCGGCCGGCTGCGGCTGTCGGCGGACGCCGTCGACGATCCGCATGTCGCGCGGCTGATGGAGGGGTTCGCGCTTGTGGCCGCCCGCATCCGCCAGAAACTGGATGACGAGTTCCCGGAGCTGACGGACAGCATGCTCGGGGTGCTGTATCCGCACATGTTGGCGCCCTTCCCGTCGGCTGCCATCGCGGGCTTCGCGCCCAGCCCGGAGATCGACGGGGCCTATGCCATCCCGCGCCACACGGCGGTCGAGATGGAGCCGATCGAGGGCGAGAGCTGCCGCTACCGCACGACGCAGGACGTGACGCTGTGGCCGATCGCGGTGCGACGGATCGAGCTGTCGGGGCGGCCGCTGGTAGCGCCCGACGGCCCGGCCGCATCCGGTGCGGCGTGCGCATTGCGCGTGGTGCTGGAATGCCTGGACCCCGCGCAGAGCTTCTCGGGCCTTGGCCTCGACCGGCTGCGCTTCCACGTCGGCGGCCCCGTCCAGCATGGCGCCGCGCTGTACGAGCTGTTGTGCAACCACCTGGTAGGCGTGGCGCTTGCCGACCATCCCGAGGACTCGCGGGCCGTCTTCCTCGGCGCGGCCGCCGTGAACCCGGTGGGGTTCGCCGAAGACGAGGCGCTGCTGCCGACGTCGCCGCGGTCGTTCGACGGCTACCGCCTGCTCGACGAGTATTTCGGCTTCCCGGCGAAGTTCATGTTCGTCGACCTCGCCGGAATTTCAGCGAAGTCGCTGCGTGCGGCCGGGTCGCGGCTGGAAGTGTTCTTCTACTTTGACCGCGCCGTCCCGGGGCTCGACCGGCACGTCACGCTCGACAGCCTGCAGCTCGGGTGCAGCCCGATCGTCAACCTGTTCGAACAGCGCGCCGAGCCGATCGCGCTGACGCATGAGCGCGCCGAATACCTCGTGCTGCCCGACACCCGACGGCATGCGACGCGGGAGGTGTTCGCCATCACCGAGGTGAGCTTGGGCGAGCCCGGCCGGGACGGCCGCACGGTGCTGCCGTTTTTCGCCAGCCACCACGCCGCCGACCCCGAGCGGCAGCGCCTGTTCTGGACCAGCCAGCGGCGGCGCCTGGGCGAGACCGACGACAGCACCGACGTGACGCTGTCGATCGTCGACGCGGACCTTGGCCCGGCCTCGCCGACCGACGGCGTGCTGTCGGTCGCGGTCACATGCCTCAACCGCGATCTGCCGCGGCGCATCCCGTTCGGCGCCAACCGCCCCGGCGTGATGATGGTAGACGGCGCGACCGAAGTCGCCGGCGTGCGCTGCCTCACGCCGCCCACGCCAACCCTGCGCCCGCCGCCTGCCCGTCGGGCCGGTTGGCGGCTGATCTCGCAGCTGTCGCTCAACCATCTGTCGCTCACGGGTGGCGCAGCGGGGGCGGACGCGCTGCGCGAGATCCTGAGGCTGCACGACGTCAGCGACACCCCCGAGACCCGGGCCGTGATCGAGGCGCTGCACAGCGTGCACAGCACCCGCGCGTCGGCCCGGCTGCCCGGCAGCGGCGCCATCTGCCGTGGCGTCGACGTCGCGATCGAGCTGGATACGGCGCGTCTCGAAGGCAGCGGCGTCTACCTGTTCGCGAGCATCCTCGACCGGTTCCTGGCGTTGTACGCCAGCATGAACAGCTTTTCCCGCTTGCAGGTCCGGCTGTCCGGCCGGGCCGACGCGATGACGCGCTTTCCGCCGCGTGCCGGCGACAGGCCGCTGCTGTGAAGCCCACCCTGCACGACCAGCTGGAGCAGCGGCCACATCGCTTCGACGGCTTGCACGGGCTGCGGCTGATGGAGTTGGGCGCGGCCCGGTTCGGCACCTGGGCCCGCCCCAGCGATGAGGCGGCGCAGATCGTCACCGAGCAGGGCCTGGCCTTCGCGCCCTCGCCGATCCGCCGGATCACGCGCGCTGCTGCCACGGCCGCGGGCACGCGCGTCGTGATCGCGTTCCTCGGCCTGACGGGGCCGATGGGGGTGCTGCCGCAGTTCTACAGCGAGTTGGTCCAGCAGGCAGGCCGGACCCGCAATCGGGCGATGGCGGCGTTCCTGGATCTGTTCAACCACCGTTTGGCCGGGCTGTTCCTGCGGGCGGCCGAGAAGTATCGGCTGCCGCTGCTTCTGCAACGGCGCGCGGCAAGCTCCGCCCGCGAGACCAACCCGGCGAGCGACC
>CAZZVQ010000041.1:11793-36958 GCA_964657565.1 uncultured Acetobacteraceae bacterium | reverse complement strand
CGCGATCAGAGCGGGTGCGAATGCCATCAAAGCGTCGGCGCCGCCGAGCCGCGTCCGAGCACCTCCGCGAGCGCTTGCCGCCCATCCTCCTCCGCCGTGTACGGCGCCTCGACGATCTCGAGCCTCGCGCCGGCCGCGTTCGCCACCACGCAGACGCCGGCCTGCCGTTCGCCGGCGAAGTTCAACTGGCGGGGCGCGTTGATCAGCAACAGATCGCGGTGGCCCAGGCCGGTCAGCAGCCCCGCCGCCAAGCGCCCGCCGGCCACGTTGTCACATTCGAGGACGTCGATATCGAGCGAGGCGCCCGAGCGCCCGTGGGTGACGAAGGCGATGCCGCTCGCCCGCAAGAACGCGACCCGCTCATCGTTGACGCGGGTGCGCGCCACGATGAGGCCATCGACCCGGCCGCCGCTGACCAGCCGCTTGTAGGTGGCCAACTCATCGCGCCCCGGCGCGGCGGCGCTCACCACGAGATCGTGCGCGCGCGCGCCGAGGCTCTCGCCCAGGCTCGTCAGCAACTCGAGCAGGAATGGGTCGGCGAAGCTGCCGGCCGCGACCGGCAGCACGAAGCCGATCGCTTGCGACCGGCCGGTGATCAAGCGTTGCGCTGCGGCATTCGGCACATAGCCGGCCCGTGCAGCGGCCGCGCGGACCCGGTCGCGCGTCGCCGCCGACACGTCGTCATAGCCATTCAACGCACGCGAGACGGTCGTGATCGACAGCCCGAGCTGCGACGCCAGCGCTTTCAGCTTCACCCTTCCGCATCCTCCCGAGCCGACAGTATCGAGACCGGCGCAAAGTCCGAAACGTTTCGGAGCATGGCAGACTTGCGTTTATCGCATAAGAAGTCACGTTGCATCGGCTGTCTGGACCTAGTCCGCTGGACGGGAGCAAGGTGGGGTCCCCCTCGGAACCCATCGCGCCACGAGACGCAACCAGCCCCGAAGACGCCCATGAGCGGAACTGTTTATCGTAAGACCGAGATCGTCGGCGTTTCACAAACCTCGGTCAGCGATGCCATCGATGCCGCCATCAAGCGGGCGACGCAGACCCTGCGCAATGTCGATTGGTTCGAAGTCGGCGACATCCGGGGCCAGGTGAAGGACGGCAAAGTCGCGCAATACCAGGTCACGCTGAAGGTCGGCTTCAAGCTCGAGGAGTAGGAGAGCCCCATGGATTTCAACCGCCTCGGCCATTCCGGCCTGCGCGTACCCGCGCTCGGCTTCGGGACCGCGACCTTCGGCGGCGGCAACGACTTCTTCAAGGCGTGGGGGTCCACGGACGCCGCCGGCGCGTCCCGGCTCGTCGACGTCTGCCTCGATCACGGCGTCGGCCTGTTCGACAGCGCCGACGTGTACTCGGCCGGGCTGGCCGAGCAGATCCTCGGCGAAGCGATCAAGGGCAAGCGCAACCGCCTGCTGATCTCGACCAAGACGACGTTCCCGATGGGCACCGGGCCCAACGAGTTCGGCTCGTCCCGCCAGCACATCCTGGACGCCGTCGACGCGTCGTTGACCCGGCTCGGCGTCGGCCACATCGACCTGCTGCAGCTGCATGGACAGGACTACAACACCCCCGTCGAGGAGACGCTGGCCACGCTGGACCAGCTCATCCGCAGCGGAAAGATCCGCTATGTCGGATGCTCGAACTTCTCCGGCTGGCATCTGATGAAGTCGCTCGCCGCATCGGACCGCTACGGCTACGCGCGCTACGTGGCGCATCAGGCCTACTACTCCCTGCTCAACCGCGACTACGAGTGGGAGCTGATGCCGCTCGGCCGCGACCAGGGCGTGGGCGCGCTCGTGTGGAGCCCGCTCGGATGGGGCAAGCTGACCGGCAAGATCCGGCGGGGCCAGCCCGCCCAGCCCGGCAGCCGCGCGCACGAGATCGCCGGCACCGGTCCGACCTACGAGGAGGAGCGGCTGTTCCGCATCGTCGACGCCTTGGACGCGGTGGCCGCGGCAACCGGCAGGACCATTCCCCAGGTCGCGCTGAACTGGCTGCTGCGGCGCCCGACCGTCAGCACCGTCATCATCGGCGCGCGCAACGAGGAGCAGCTGGTACAGAACATCGGCGCGGTCGGCTGGCAGCTCACCCCGGATCAGGTCGCCACGCTCGATGCCGCCAGCGAGGTCACGCCCGCCTACCCGGTCTGGCATCAGCGCGGCTTCCCCATGCTCAACGAACAGGCCGGGCGGTGACCGGCCGGGCCTGAGAGCCGTGCTCGACCGCACGGCCGCTCTGGACGTGGCCAAGCCCCAGGCCTCGGCCACCCTGCTGACGGTGCTCACCGTCGGGGTGGGCGTGCTCGTGGCCAACCTCTATTACGCGCAACCGCTGATCGCCTCGATCGCGGTGGAGCTGCGGATATCGCCGGATGTCGGCGGGTTGATCGTCAGCGTGGCGCAGATCGGCTACGGCACCGGGCTGTTCTTCCTCGTGCCGGCCGCCGATCTGTTCGAGAACAAGCGGCTGGTGCTCAGCCTGATGGGGCTGACCGTGCTGGGGCTGGTCGGCCTGGCGACGTCCAACAACGCGCTGACCTTCTTCCTCGCGTCGTTCATGATCGGCCTGTGCGCCACCGCGGCGCAGGTATTGCTGCCGTTCGCGGCGCATCTCATTCCCGAGGAAAGGCGGGGCCGGGTGGTCGGCAACATCATGGCCGGCGTGCTGACCGGCATCATGCTGGCCCGTCCGCTCTCCCTGTTCGTATCGGGCACGTTCGGCTGGCGCGCGGTGTTCTGGATCTCGGCAGGCCTAGTCTCGGCGATCGGCCTGCTGCTCGCGCGCATGATGCCGGCCTATCGCCCGACGGCAGGCCTGCGGTATCGCCGCGTGATCCTGTCCATGCTCGCCTTGCCGCCCCGCATGCCGGCGCTGTGCTGGCGGTCGACCTATGCCGCCCTGATGTTCGGTCTGTTCAACATGTTCTGGACCGCGGCGCCGCTCATGCTCGCCGACCGTTTCGGCCTGGGCCAACACGCGATCGGCCTGTTCGCCCTGGCCGGCGCCGGCGGCGCGCTCGCCGCGCCCCTAGCGGGCCGGCTCGCCGACCGCGGGCTCGAGATCGCCGCGACGGCGGGCGCGATGCTCGTGGTCGCGCTCGCGTTCGGCGCGACCGGCTGGGCTGTTGCCGCCATGGCAATGGTGCCGCTGATCGTCGCCGCGGTGTTGCTCGACGCGTCGGTGCAGGTCAACCAGGTGGTCAGCCGGCGGACGGTGTTCGGTACGCCGGTGGAGATCCGCGGCCGGGTCAACGCGCTCTACATGACGGCGACCTTCATCGGCGGCGCGGTCGGTTCCCTGCTCGGCACCCTCACCTACCATTCGGGCGGCTGGGCTGCCACCGCCGGCACCGGCGTCGCCGCCGGCCTGATCCTGCTCGGACTGCTCGCGATCGAAACGCGGGGTCGGATGCTCCGCTCACCGAATGGTTGATCGGCGACGCAGAGGCGGACGAGGCTAATTCCGTGTCGTCAATCGTACGCGTCACCGGGCGCCGCCTCGTCCTGTTCACCTTGCTGGCGCCGCCGGTGTTGGTCGCCATCCTGACGACGGTGGGCCCTTTCCGGATGGACCCGGTGGCGACATGGGGCGGCATAGGCGTTGGCCATCATCCCGGCTGGCTTCCTGGGTTCCCGAGCATCGATCCGAACATGGGCGTCACCTCCTTCGCCCTCGGGGTCCGTGCGACGCTCGACTTGCTGTCCGGCACGCTGCCGCTGTGGAACCATTATGAGGGCCTGGGCGCGCCGTTGCTGGGCGAGATGCAATCTGCCGCCCTGTTCCCGCCGACCTGGCTGCTTGTGTTTCCGTATGGGCAAGCCATCGAGCACGCCCTGCTGCAGGCGGTGGCCGGATGGGGAACATACCTGTTCTTGCGCCGGTTCGGTCTGGGCACGGCCGCAGCGCTCGCGGGTGGTTTGCTGTTCGAGTTTAACGGCGTGTTCGCGTGGCTGCGCAACGCCGTCTACAACCCGGTCGCCTTCCTGCCCTGGTTGTTCTACACCATCGAGAGCCTGTTCTGCCTCGAGCGCGCGGGGCATGGCGGCCGGGATCGATGGCGGCTGATCTGCCTCGGCGCGATCGTGGCGGCGCTGGCGCTGTATGCCGGGTTCCCTGAGGTCGTCTATTTCTATTCCTTGCTGCTGGCCTGCTGGGCGGCATTGCGGGCCGCAGCGCTGCCTTGGCGCCGAACGCTCGCCTTCATCGCCGATCTGCTCGCCGTCGCTGCGCTGGCCTTGCTGATCTCGGCGCCGCTGCTGATCGCGTTCGGCCAGTTCCTGCCCGAGGCCGCCGTGGGCGGGCATCATGGGACCGAGTTCCGCGACCATTTCCTGCCGCCGCACGCCTTCATCGTCGCGCTGCTGCCCTACGTTTTCGGCCCGATCTTCGCGGCGCCACAGACATCGATCGGCGAGGTTTGGGGCAGCATCGGCGGCTATATCGGGGTCACGCCGCTCCTGCTCGCGACCGCCGGGCTGGTGTGCTCCTGGCGTCACGCCACGAGTTGGGTGTTGGCGCTGTGGGTCGTGCTCGCCGTCGGCGCCAGCCATGGGGTGCCGATCCTGCACGGCGCGCTGACCGCGCTGCCGCTGGTGACGATCGCGGCCTATTGCCGCTATCTCGATGCGAGTTGGATTTTCGCGTGCGTCGTCCTCGGCGCGATCTTCGTCGACCGGGTTGGGACGATGGAAGCGGGCGCTCGCCGCCAAGCCGTCATGATCGCAAGCGTCGTCGTCGTCGCATTGCTCGGGATCGGCCTGTTTTTTGCCTGGAACGTGCTTGTGTCGGGGCAGCGTGTATCCGTCCTGCTCTCGCTCGGAGCGGGGGCCGGACTGCTCTGCCTCTTTCTCCTGTCGGCGCGCCTGCATCGGCCGGCACCGGCATTGGCTTGCCTGGCCGTGTTCGAGGCGGCGGCCTGGTTCATGCTCCCCTTCGCGTCCATCCCCAGCTTCACCGCGGTGGACCGGGACCTGATCGGGTTCCTGCAGGCCCATGCGGGGCAGCAGCGCTTCGCGATCGAGTCCGGCGGCGGACTGGCGCCGAATTTCGGCTCGATCTTCCGTATCCCGTCGATGAACTACGACGATCTTCCGGTGCCCGCCCGCACCGCCCGGTTCGTCACCAGCCGGTTGGACGCGACCAATGACGGGGTGATCTTTGGCCACACCGTGCGTCCGGGCAGCGAGGCGGAGCGTCAGGCGCTGCGGTCCCGCTTCGCTGCCGCCCTCCCGGGCTATGCGCAGGCGGGCGTTCGCTACGTGCTCTCGGCCGACAATGTCGATGCCGAGCCGGCCTACCCACTCCGCGCCACTGACCCGGTTCCCGTCACCTTGGATGCCGGCCAAGAAGCGTTCGTCGACATCGACGGCACCGGGTCGGCGCACACGATCGGGGCGATATCGCTCCTGATCGGCACCTACTATGGCGCGTCCGACGGCACGCTGCGGATCAGGATATGCCAGCAGTCGCGTTGCCAAGCCGGCACGGCCTCGCTGGCCGGCGCCCGCGACAACGGCGACCTCATCGTCGCGCTCGAGGCCCCGATGCCGGTCAGCCCAAGGCTCCCGCTTCGCGTCGCGATCGCGAAAGATGGCGGCCGCCACCATGTCGCCCTGTGGATGCGGCCCGCAAGCGAGGCGGGCGCGCAGCTGAGCGGCGTGCCCGCGCCGGCGGCCTACCTCCCCGTCCTCGGGTGGATCGAGGCGAGCAACAAGCTGCCGGTCTTGCGCACGGCGACCACGACCGTGATCGAAGTCGCGAACACCCGGCCCTATGTGAGCGCCCCTGGCTGCCGGCTCGAAACCGTCACCCACGACCGGATCAGGGCGCAGTGCGCCGGGCCGTCGCACCTGCTGCGGCTGGAAGTGTTCATGCAAGGCTGGGTGGCGCGGGTGAACGGCGCCGAGACGCCGATCATCCCGGTCGAAGACACGTTCCAAGGGATCGAGCTGCCGGGAGGCGACTCCGTCATCGCGTTCGACTACGCACCGCGGGGGGTCCGGCCGTCGGTGCCGGTCGCCTTGGCAGCGCTGGCGCTGTGTCTTGCCGTGCTCGCGATGGCGCCAAGACAGCAGAACTGAACGGCTGCTCTTACCGGCCATGACGAACCAACGATTTACGCGGCCGGGTCGAATGACCGATTGTCCCCTGCATGGATACCACCCAGGAGCAACGGCCGGGCTCGCAGCAGATATCGTCGCCGCCGCTCTCCATCATCCCTGACGATCCATCCACAAGGCGCAAACGGCTGCACATCGTCTCGCTGATCGTGGCCTGCGCCATGTTCATGGAGCAGCTCGACGGCACGGTGCTCGCGACGGCCTTGCCCGCCATGGCCCGCTCGTTCGGGACCGAGCCGCTGCGCATGAACGTGGCGCTCACCTCCTACCTGCTGAGCTTGGCCGTCTTCATCCCGGTCAGCGGCACCGTGGCCGACCGCTTCGGCGCGCGCACCGTGTTTCGTGGCGCCATCCTCCTGTTCACCCTGGGCTCGATCCTGTGCGGCCTGTCCGACAGCCTCGCCATGCTGATCGCCTCGCGCATCGTTCAGGGGGTGGGTGGCGCGATGATGGTGCCGGTCGGCCGCCTCGTGCTGCTGCGCACGGCGAGCAAGGCGGAACTGGTCGCCGCCATGGTGTTCCTGATGATCCCGGCCACGATCGGCCCGATCCTCGGTCCGCCGCTCGGCGGCTTCCTCGTGACCTATCTGAACTGGCGCTGGATCTTTTACATCAATGTGCCGGTCGGCGTCGCCGGGCTCATCGCGGCAACGCTGTTCATCGAGGAGATGCGCTTCCCCACCCCGTCGAAATTCGACTGGGTCGGCTTCGTTCTGAGCGGCGTGGCGCTGGCCTCGCTGGTCTTCGGCGTCGAGGTGGCGAGCCGCGGCGTGGGCCAGCTCAGCCTGACGGTGGCGCTGTTCGGCGGCGGCCTCGTCGCGGCCGTGCTGTATTTCCGCCACTCGCGCGGGCGCGACGAACCGATCCTCGACTTCTCGCTGATGCGCGTGCCCACCTTCGCCATCTCCGTCGTCGCCGGCGGGTTCTCGCGCATCGCGGTCGGCGCCATGCCCTTCCTGTTGCCGATGATGCTGCAGCTCGGGTTCGGGATGTCGGCGGCCGAAAGCGGCTCGACGACGCTGGCGATGGCGCTGGGGTCCCTGGCGATGCGCCCCAGCGCGCGCATGATCCTGCGCCGGCTCGGCTTCCGTTGGACCATGATCTGGGTCGGCGCGCTCGCCACCGCCATCTTCGCGCTCTGCGCCGCGTTCCGCCCGTCCTGGCCGTACGCCGCCTTGTTCGCCGTGCTGTTCTTCGGCGGCTTGTTCCAGTCGCTGCAGTTCATGGCCTACAACACGATCTGCTACGCTGACATCCCGCGTCTGCGCATGAGCCGCGCGACGAGCTTCTACACGACGTTCCAGCAGATCTGCCTGTCGCTCGGCATCGCCACGGCCGCGGCCGCGCTCGGCGCAGCAACCTCGCTGTCCGGACACGCCGAGCCGAGCCTACGCGATTTTTCCTTCGCCTTCATCGTCGTCTCGATCATCGCGCTGCTCGCGCCGGTCATCTCGGCGCGGCTCGACGTGGACGCCGGCGCCGAGCTCACCGGTCAGCGACGCCGTCTGGTCAAAGACTAAGGTCTGCGGGCCTAAATGGACCGGCGCTGCTTGACATGCCGGCGAGTTCGGGCACGTTAATCATTGGCGAAAACGCCCTTGGGAGGATCAAACGATGGCCTGGAAGAAACCCACAGTCACCGAGATTGCGCTTGGCGCAGAAATCAACAGCTACGCCTGCGCTGATCTGAAGCGCTAATTCGCTCGAGTGCGCCCGGCAGTGATGCCGGGCGTACAAATTCTCCAGGTATCCTTATGCGCGCTGTCGTGCTCGGAGCGGCAGCCGGCGGCGGGTTTCCGCAATGGAATTCCAACGCTTTGGGCTGCCGTCGCGCCCGGAGTGGCGACCCGGCGGCGAAGCCTCGAACGCAGGCCTCGTTGGCCGTCAGTGCCGATGGGCGTCATTGGACGCTGCTGAATGCGTCACCCGATCTTCGCCAACAGATTGAACAAACTCCCTCGCTGCAGCCGTCCGGTGCAGTGCGATCCACCCCGATTGCGTCGGTCGTGCTGACCGGCAGCGACGTCGACGTGATCGCCGGGCTGCTGACGATGCGCGAGCGGCAAGCGTTCGGCCTCTACGCGACGGCGCTGACGCACGCGGTGCTGGACGCCAATCCGATCTTCAACGTGCTGTCGCCCCACCTGGTCACGCGGCACGTGTTGAGCGTCGGCCAGAAATGCGACCTCGCAACCGGTCTCTCGATCGAACTATTCGCCGTCCCGGGCAAGGTGCCGCTGTATCTGGAGGCGGACGACGCCCCCGCGATCGAGACCAACGAACAGACCGTAGGCGCCGCCATCTCCGACGGGCGGTCGACGCTGTTCTACATCCCTGGTTGCGCCGCCATGACGCCAGAGGTCGCGGACCGCCTGCGCGGCGCCGCGACCGTGTTGTTCGATGGCACCTTGTGGGCGGACGACGAGATGATCGCCGCCGGGTTGGGACCCAAGACGGGCGCGCGCATGGGCCATATGAGCGTCTCCGGCTCCGGCGGGACCATCGCCGCCTTCGACGGGCTGGGCGTCCAGCGCCGGATCCTGATCCACATCAACAACTCGAACCCCATCCTGCTCGACGACTCGCCGGAGCGCGCCCGCGCCGAGGCGGCCGGGTGGGAGGTGGCGTTCGACGGCATGGAACTGCTTCTATGAGCGACAAGCTGTCATCGGATGAGCTGCGCGCGGCCCTGCACGCGATCGGGGCGGAACGCTACCACAACCTGCACCCGTTCCACCGCCTGATGCGCGACGGCAAGCTGAACCGCGGCCAGGTGCAGGCCTGGGCGCTCAACCGCTACTACTACCAGTGCCGCATTCCCGCCAAGGACGCGACCCTCATCGCCCGCCTCCCAACGGCGGAGCTGCGGCGCGAGTGGCGGTCACGGCTGGTCGATCATGACGGGGCGGCGCCCGGTGAAGGCGGCGTGGCGCGCTGGCTGAAATTGGCCGAGGGCGTCGGGCTCGATCGCGACTACGTCGAGAGCACGCAGGGCCTGCTGCCGGCCACGCGCTTCGCCGTCGACGCCTATGTCGCCTTCGTGCGGGAGCGCTCGGTGCTGGAGGCGGTGGCCTCCTCGCTCACCGAGATGTTCTCGCCCACCATCATCGCCGAACGCGTCTCCGGGATGCTGGCGAATTACGAGTGGGTCAACAAAGACACCCTGGCGTATTTCACACCCCGGCTGACGCAGGCGCCGAAGGACGTCGATTTCGCGCTGGACTACGTGGCCCTCTACGCGCGCGACCGGGCCGAGCAGGAGCAGGTCCTGGCCGCGCTGCGCTACAAATGCGACATCCTCTGGGCGCAGCTCGACGCCCTGCACTACGCCTACGTCGAACCCGGCCTCATCCCGCCCGGCGCCTTCGTGCCCGCCGGGACTGCATGACCACGCCGATCATCCCGCGTTTCAACCGGGGCTTCCGGCTGCGTCACGACGAGGTGCGCGGATCATGGGTCCTGCTCGCCCCGGAGCGGCTGTTCGTCCTGGACGAACACGCGTCCGAGGTGCTGAGATTGGTCGATGGCGAGCGGGGTGTGACGGAGATCGTCGCCACGCTCGCCACCAAATACAACGCGCCAACCGCAGAGATCGCCGGCGACGTCGAGGCGATGCTGCAGGATTTGGTCGGAAAGGGAGCGATCCACCTGTGAATGCCCCCGTGCTGGAACCACCTTTGGCCCTGCTGGCCGAGCTGACCCATCGTTGCCCGCTCGCCTGCCCGTACTGCGCCAACCCGCTCGAGCTCGAGCGCACCGCCAGCGAACTCGATACCGCGACATGGCTGCGCGTGCTGCACGAGGCGGCGGCGCTCGGCGTGCTGCAGGTGCACTTCTCCGGCGGCGAGCCGACCGCGCGGCGTGACCTGCTCGACCTCGTGGCCGGCGCCGCCAAGGCCGGGCTCTACTCGAATTTGATCACCTCCGGCATCGGCCTCACCGAGGCCGCACTCGGCCGCCTGGCGGACGCCGGGCTCGATCACGTCCAGCTCAGTTTCCAGGACGCCGAGTCCGTCTCGGCCGACCGCATCGGTGGCTACCGCGGCGGCCACGCGCGCAAGCTCGAGGTCGCCAGACACATCCGCGCGGCCGGGCTGCCGCTCACGGCCAATTTCGTGGTGCACCGGCAGAACCTGGCCCGCCTGCCCGACATGCTGGCGCTCGGCGAGCAGATCGGCGCGAGCCGGATCGAGATCGCGCACGTGCAGTATTACGGCTGGGGGCTGGTAAACCGCGCGGCGCTGATGCCCAGCCTGGCCCAACTCGAGGCGGCCAACGCCGCGGTCGAGCAGGCGCGGCACGATCTATATGGCCGGATCACGATCGACTACGTGGTGCCGGACTACCACGCCGCGCGGCCGAAGGCGTGCATGGGCGGGTGGGGCCGCCGCATCATCAACATCACGCCCGCCGGATTGGCGCTGCCGTGCCATGCGGCGGAGACCCTGCCGGGGTTCCACTTCCCGAGCGTACGCATGACGGGCTTGGCCGCCATCTGGCGCGACGACCCCGGCTTCCGGCGCTTCCGCGGCACGAGTTGGATGCCGGAGCCGTGCGCCTCCTGCGATCGCCGCGAGATCGATTGGGGCGGCTGCCGCTGCCAGGCCTTCGCCCTCACCGGCGACGCCGCCGCCACCGACCCGGCCTGTGCGCTCTCCCCAGACCACGCCCTCATGGCCGACGCGGTCAATGCCGCCTCCGGACCGCCGCCCGACCTGGTCTATCGCCGGATCGGCGCCGTCGCCCCCGTGTCGTGAGGCGCCGCCGCCTGCTGCAACTCGCCTCGGCCGCCGCGGTGCTGCCGCGCGCGAGCCAGGCGGCGCCGGTCTTTGACACCACGGAAGTCGCGCCAGGGATCCACGTCCGACCCGGCGTGCAGCAGGAAGCGAGCGCCGAGAACCAGGACGAGATCGCCAATATCGGCTTCATCGTCGGCGAACGGTCCGTCGCGGTGATCGACCCCGGCGGCAGCCTGGCCGATGGCCGATCGCTCCGGGCCCGGGCCCGGGCCGTCACGACGCTGCCGATCAGCCACGTGATCATGACGCATTTCCATCCGGACCACGTATTCGGCTGCGTCGCCTTCGCCGACGACCAGCCGCATGTCGTCGCCCACGCCCGCATGCTGCCCATGCTGGTCAGCCGCGGCGAATACTACCGCAACGGCCTCGCCGACCTCCTGGGCCTCGAGGCGGCCGGCGATTACGCCAAGCCCGACATCCTCGTCTCCGACACCGCCACGATCGACCTCGGCGGACGCACGCTGCTGCTGCAGGCCCACCGCACCGCACACACCGACAACGACCTGACGATCGTCGACCAGAACACCGGCACGCTCTGGGCCGGCGACCTGCTG
Source organism: uncultured Acetobacteraceae bacterium (assembly GCA_964657565.1). Lineage (GTDB taxonomy): Bacteria > Pseudomonadota > Alphaproteobacteria > Acetobacterales > Acetobacteraceae > JAVVHH01. Next base: position 25,477 of record CAZZVQ010000041.1, on the reverse strand, counting down.
TTCGTGGACCGGGTGCCGTCGCTCGACGGCAGCATCGTCGGCTGGCTGTCGGTGCTCCAAACGCTGCGCGGCCTGCCCGCCCAGCGCGCCGTTCCCGGCCACGGCCCGGCGTCTGTCGCCTGGCCCGATGCATTGGACGCCGAAGAACACTATCTCGCTCTCATCGCGCGCGAGGTCCGGGCCATCATCGCCCGGGGCGGCGACATCGAGCAGGCGGTGGCGACGGTCGGGGCATCCGAGCGTGGCAAATGGCTCCTGTTCGACGACGACAATGGCCGGAACGTCACGGCGGCGTTCAAAGAGCTGGAATGGGAATAGCGGAGGGAGCGGACCATGCGGAGGACAGTTGCGGCACTAGCGGTTCTGGCGGGGCTGACGGCGCCCGCACGGGCCGAAGAGGATGCCGCCGCCCAGGCGGCCCGCTGGGACAGCCTCAAACACACGCTGTTCGGCGAGCGCGCCGTGCAAGCAGGCTCCGGCGTGATCGCGCTCGACGCCCCGGCCCGGGCGCTCGATGCCGCCACGGTGCCGGTCGGCGTGACGCTCCCCGGCACGGGCGGCGACATGTCGGGCCGGGTCAAGGCGGTGTGGCTCGTCGTCGACGCCAACCCGTCTCCGCTGGCCGGCGCCTTCCATTTCGGCCCGGCGGCCGATCCGCACGGCCTCAAGCTCCGCGTCCGCGTCGACCAGTATACGCTGATCCACGCCGTCGCCGAGACCGAGGATGGCCGGCTGTTCGCGGCGGAGCGCTACGTCAAGGCCGCCGGCGGCTGCTCGGCACCGTCGAGCAAGGACCCGGAGGTCGCCATGTCGCGCCTGGGCCAGATGCGGCTGCGCGTGGACGGCGATGCGCCCGCGACCGACGGCACGGTCACCGCGCAGCTCCTGATCAGCCACCCCAACAATAACGGCATGCAGATGGACCAGGTCAGCCACACCTACATCCCGCCCCGTTACATCCAGACCATCACCGTCCACTACGGCGACCAACTGGTGTTCGACGTCGATACCGACATTTCGCTGAGCGAGGATCCCGTCATCACCTTCGGCCTGCATCCCAGCGGCGACGGCCCGCTGCATGTCGATGTGCAGGATAGCTCGAACGCCGCGTTCCACCGCGATTTTGGGCTGCGGAGTTAATGACAGCGTAGGCTCGCCTCCGCCTGCGCGCGCCGCAACTCCTCGGTGCGTTGCTTGGCGATCGGCGTGTCGCGGAACATCGCGCCGCGATCGCCGAGCCCGCCCTGCTGCATGCTCAGGATCGTCGCCGCCTGGTCGTAGGCGTCATACGGCATGAGGTCCGCGATGGTGTCGATCGAGCAGGAGCACCGCTCCAGCATCTCCCGCTTGAAGCCGGTGCCGGCGAGGCACCCGATCACGTAGTCCGCCCGCGCCGCGGTGGGGTAGTCGTGCGCGGGATGCCGCTCCTGGGCCGCGGCGGCCCGAATCGCCAGAGACGTCGCGAGCGATAGAGCGGCGGCGGCAAGGGTCAGGCGCATCATGGGTGCAGTCCTGCGAAGGTGATCTGGTCGGACAATTCCGGCGCCTGCAGCGTCGGGTCGCTCGGCGTGTCGATTTTGATACTAGCGATCATCCCGGGGACCGACTCCGCAAGCGTGAAGGCATAGGTCTTCGCCTGCAACGACGGAATCCGCTCGAGCCGCTGCTCATGCGCGAAGGGCGTGACCACGATCGTGCGCGCCGGCACGGTGGCGCCGTCGAAGGCAATGGTGGTGTCCGTCACCGTCGCCGCATCCAGGAACGATTGCCGGATCCGATTGCGGAAATAAGCTTCGGACATTCCCAACGCCGTCTTCATCATCGTCACGTCCTGGTCCAGCACCAGCATCAGCAGCGGGTTGCCGCGGAAATTGTCGATCGCCGGGAACACCACGTGTCGCGGGCCGGTCAAGTAATCGAACGTTACATCCTTGGTCCCGTCCGCGTTGATGTCCGTGACGCGCACGGCGATCGTGTCGGAGAACGCACCGGGGCCGATGCGGCTGTACCTATAGGTCAGCGTCTCCGGTCGCACGACGTTCGAGAGATGCGGGGTCTCGAACAGGGCCTGCTGCGCCGGGCTCAGCGGCGTCACGTCGGCCGCGCGCAACCCGGTGATCTGGCCGAACGAGAAAACAATCGCGCAAGCGATGGCGAGAAGTTTAGAACGAAAATCGGAGGCCGGCATGATTGAACTTGTCCTCGTTTTCTGTCTGAGCGGTGCGCCTGATCGCTGTCTCGAACGCCGCGAGGCGCTCGTGCCGCCGGTCAACATGGTGAGCTGCACCCTGCGCGCGCAGAACAGCGCTCAGGAATACCTGCAAACTCATCCTTTGTACCGGCTTTCCGGCTGGCGCTGCGAACAGGACAAGCCGCGCGAAGGCCACGCTTAGCGACTGCCAGAGCTTCCTCCTGATGAGTTTTGTCGCACGATAGAACCAACCGGCGCGAAATCCAGCCCTTCAACAATCGTCCCAATTGTCGGCTGCTGCAATTTGCCGTCACACACGAAAAGACGACTTGTTGTTTTTCGAAGTAACCCGTTATCGTCGTTACAGCGCCAGAGCTTCAAAGGCGCGCAGGGCTCAATCACTGCCGAAGGCAGAACCAAGGCCGAAGCCTGGCCCAGAGGGAGACATGACGTGAGCGAAAAAAAATCGTTTCTGCTGAGCTGTACGATCATGCTCGGGGCCGCCTTCGCTGTCGCGGGCCCGGCCGCGGCCAATGACGAGCTGATCAAGCTCCAGCAAGACCCCAACCAGTGGGTCATGCCGGCCGGCGACTACGCCAACCAGCGCTACAGCAAGCTGGATCAGATCAACGCCTCCAATGCCGCCAAGCTGCACCCGGTCTGGACGTTCTCCACCGGCGTCCTGCGCGGACACGAGGGCGGCCCGCTCGTCGTCGGCGATACCATGTACGTCCACACCCCGTTTCCCAACAACGTGTTCGCGCTGGACCTGAACGACAACGGCAAGATCATCTGGAAATACGAGCCGCGGCAGGACCCGAACGTCATCCCGGTCATGTGCTGCGACACCGTCAACCGCGGCGTCGCCTACGGCGATGGCAAGATCATCCTGAACCAGGCCGACGCGACGGTGGTGGCGCTCGACGCCAAGACCGGCAAGGAAGTGTGGCACGTCAAGAACGGCGACGCGAGTAAGGGCGAGACGATGACGGCGGCGCCGCTGATCGTCAAAGACAAGGTGCTCGTCGGCATCAGCGGCGGCGAGTTCGGCGTCCAGGGCCGCATGACGGCCTACAATCTCAAGGACGGTTCGCTCGCGTGGAAGGCCTACTCGGTCGGTCCGGACAAGGACCTCCTGGTCGACCCCAAGAAGACGACCACCCTCGGCGGCCCGATCGGCGAGAACTCCTCCGTCTCGACCTGGCAAGGCGACCAGTGGAAGACCGGCGGCGGCTCGGTGTGGGGCTGGTACTCCTACGACCCGGCCACCAACCTCGTCTACTACGGCACCGGCAACCCGAGCACGTGGAACCCGGTCCAGCGCCCCGGCGACAACAAATGGTCCATGACCATCTTCGCCCGCGATGCCGACACCGGCATGGCGAAATGGGCCTACCAGATGACCCCGCACGACGAGTGGGACTACGACGGCGTCAACGAAATGATCCTCGCCGACATCGACGTCAGGGGTAAGCCGGTCAAGGCGCTGGTGCATTTCGACCGCAACGGCTTCGCCTACGCCCTGAACCGCGAGACCGGCGACCTGCTCGCCGCGGATAAATACGACCCGGCGGTGAACTGGGCCACGCATGTGGACCTGGAGACCGGGCGGCCCGAAGTGGTGCCGCAATTCTCCACCCAGGCCAACGGCCAGGACAAAAACAGCCGCAACATCTGCCCGGCCGCACTCGGCTCCAAGGATCAGCAGCCGGCGGCGTTCTCGCCAAGGACCAAGCTGTTCTACGTGCCGACCAACCACGTCTGCATGGATTACGAGCCGTTCAAGGTGTCGTACACCGCCGGACAGCCCTATGTCGGCGCGACGCTGTCGATGTTCCCACCCAAGGGCGACAACAACCTCGGCAATTTCATCGCCTGGGACGCCGACAAGGGCAAGATCGCCTGGTCCATCCCGGAGCCGTTCTCCGTGTGGTCCGGCGCCTTGGCCACCGCCGGCGACGTGGTCTCCTACGGCACCCTCGACGGGTATCTCAAAGTCGTCGACGCCAAGACGGGCAAGGAACTCTACAAGTTCAAGACGCCATCCGGGATCATCGGCAACATCAACACCTACACCCACGGCGGCAAGCAATACATCGCCGTCTACTCCGGGGTCGGTGGCTGGGCCGGGATCGGCATGGCGGCCGGCTTGGCCAACGACACCGACGGCCTGGGCGCGGTGGGCGCCTACAAGCAGCTGTCGAACTATACCCAGCTCGGCGGTGTGCTGACGGTGTTCTCCGTCGAGTAGAGCGCTCGTCTCCGGCCGTCCCTCACCGGCGGCCGGAGACGTAACCGGAGAGACTTGATGCGTTATGTGCCAGCCGTCGCGCTGTTCGGCGCCGTCGTCGCAGGTGTGTTCATCCTGCAACCCTCGGCGTCAGCCCAAAATGACCCCGCCTACGTCGTCAGCAACGGCTTCGTCGATCAGGCCACCTACAACGGCTATCGCCGCTACACCGAATCCTGCCTGCGCTGCCACGGTCCCGACGGCGCCGGCAGCTCCTACGCGCCGGCGCTGATGCAGTCGTTGAAGACGATGGACTTCCAACAATTCGCCGAGACCGTCATCAACGGACGCAAGAACGTCACCAGTTCGTCGGAAAACGTCATGCCGGCGTTCGGAACGGTCGAAGACGTGGTTCTCTACATGAACGACATCTACGGGTATCTGAAGGCACGGTCCGACGACAAGCTCGGCCGCGGACGGCCGAAGCGCATCGGCGAAGACGACGGCTGATGCGCCGAGCCACGCTGGCAATCGGTCTCCTCGCGGCACTGGCCGGGCCGGCGAGCGCGCAGCGGGCGGAACTGATCACCCCCACGGAGTTGCGGGTCTGTGCCGACCCCAACAACCTGCCGTTCTCCAACGACAAGCAGGAAGGCTTCGAGAACCGCGTCGCCGAGATCATCGGCAAGGATCTCGGCCTGCCGGTCGCCTACGTCTGGTTCCCGCAGGTGGTCGGCTTCGTCCGCAACACGCTGGCCACCCGCGCCTGCGACCTCGTGATGGGCGCCGTCGCCGGCGACGGCATGATGGACACCACCACGCCCTACTATCACACCGGCTACATGCTGGTGACGCGCAAGGCGGATGGGATCGACGCGACATCGGTCGCCGACCCCGCACTGGCGGACAAGCGCTTCGGCATCATCGCCGCCACGCCGCCGACGGACCTGCTGCTGCGCCACCATCTGCTGGCGCAGACGCAATCGTACGCGCTGACCGTCGATACCCGCTCCCACAACCCGGCGCGTGACATGCTCAACGACTTGGTCGCCGGCACGATCGACGTCGCGCTCGTCTGGGGACCGATCGCCGACTACGCCATCACCCACGACCATCTCCCGCTCAGGGCGGCGTTCATCCAGCCCGAGCCGGGCGCCCCGCGGCTCGACTATCGGATCGCCATGGGCGTGCGCGCCAACGAGCCGACCTGGCGACACCGGATCAATCAGGCGATCAGCCGAAATCGCAACGAGATCGAGGCCGTGCTCGGCCAATACGGCCTCGAATCCATCGACGAAGGCGCCACCTCGAAACCGTGACGCGTCGTACGGTGCTGCTGATGGCGCTGGTGCTCGCGGCCGCCGCCCCGCCCGAGCCGGATGGCTTCCGCCTGGACGAGTACCGCGCGCCGGTCCCGGCCACGCTCGCCGGCGCCGAGACCGTCCATCTCGAGGCGATGCGCGCGATCGTCGAGCGAGACGACGCCCTCCTGATCGACGTGCTCCCGGCCCCCCGGCGGCCCGACACGATGCGCCCCGGCATGCCGTGGCTGCCCCGACCCCACGCGAGCCTCCCCGGCGCTCGCTGGTGGCCCGATACCGGGCGCGGCGCCCTTTCGCCCGCGCTGGAGAACCAGTTCCACGCCCGTCTGGCCGAAGCGGCCGGACCGGATCGGCAGCGATTGCTCGTGTTCTTCTGCCTATCCGAGTGCTGGATGAGCTGGAACGCGGCCAAGCGCGCGGTCGGCTGGCACTACCGCGTCGCCTGGTTTCCCGACGGCGTGGATGTATGGGTAGCCGCGGGCTTGCCGACCGAGATCGTCACACCCGCCTCGTTCGAGTGAAGATCACGGCGCGACCGATTGCAGGATCCGGGCGGACTGGCCCAGCCGCGCTTCGTAATCCGGGGGAATCTCGCACGCGTAGCGAACGGTCCGGTTGACCGAATCGAACTCACGGATGATGAGCAAGCGCCGCTCGGCGATGGCCTTGCGTTCGGCCGCCGGTGCATCGGCCGGAAGCGCCGCCAGCTCGGCAACGGCACGGCTGTTCGCATCGACCAAGGCCTGGAGGCCACGATCGATCGCACGAAGTCGCTCGATGGCAGCCCCGCGCGCGTCGTTGATGGCGGCGACCAAGCCGGCGAAGAACTGCGCCCGTGCCTCGGGATCCGGATGCGACGCCGCCCAGCCGCGCAGCTTCTCCATCGCCGCGTCCACCGGCACCATCCGGTCGCTGATCGCGGCCGTGAGCGCGGAGGCTTCCGGGTCCGGTCGCGCGGCGCCGCTGGCGACGAAGTCGGGCCACAGCGAGCCCCCGGACAGCGTCGGCACATAGCGTTGCATGCAGGGCCAGTTCACCGGCTTGGGCGGTTCCCCGGCCGCTCCAACGAGCAGACCCAGCACGAGCAACGACACCCGGCTCACGGCGCCGCGACCACACCCCAGGGCAACTGCCCGACGGGGACGGATTTCACCACCCGCATGCGCTCGATGTCGATCACCGACATGTCGTTGCTGACCCCGTTCGTCGTATACAGGCGCTTGCCGTCGAGCGAGAAGGCGAGGTTCCAGACGCGCTGGCCCACCAGCAGGTATTTCGTCACCTGATAGGTCTTCGCGTCCACGACGGCGACCCGGTTGGCCGGGCCCAGCGCCACGAAGGCGACCGAGCGATCCGGCGCGATCGCGATGCCGACGGGCTGGACGCCTTCGACCGGGACGCCCGGAATGGCGAACTGGATCGTATGGGTGACCGTGCGGGCGGCCGGGTCGATGACCGACACGGTGCCGCCGACCTCGGACGAGACCCACACCTCCTGCCCATCGGCGGTAAACCGCGCCACTCGCGGGCGGGCCCCGACCAGCACGTTGCCGATCACCTGCTTGCTCGCGGTGTCGATGAAATGCGCCATGCTGGTCGTTTCGGACGTGTTGACCAGCAAGCGCCCGTCCGGGCTCACGCCCATGCCCTCCGGCTCGACGCCCACCGAGATCTCGCCAACGATCCGCCCGGCGCCGAGGTCGAGCACCGAGACCATGTTGTCGTTCTCATTGGAGACGTACAGCGTGTTGCCGTCAGGGGTCAGCGCGAACAGCTCGGGGTCCGGGCCGCTCGGCAGCACCCGGTCGACCTTCAGCGTCGCCAGGTTCAGCGCTTCGATGTGGTCGCTGTCGCTGGTGCAGATGTAGAGCTCCTTGGCGTCCTTCGACAGCACGATCCCGCGCGGGCGGTCGCCCACCGGGATGGTGTCGACGATCGCCAGGGTCGCGCCATCGACCACGGTGATGGTGTTGTCCTTCTCGTTGGACACGAAGATGCGCTCCGCCCGCGCCGCAAACGGCAGCAGCAGCACGATGAGAATGACTGGCGGCCCCGCCGCGACGATCGAGCGCACCGAACTTCCTCCCTGACGCGGGCTTTGCGGCGTCTTGTGCCAGAGTGTGGACCTCGCCCGCCCGCTTGTCAGCCCTGGAGGAAACACGATGCGAGTTTCGGTTGCGCTTCTCGCCGTTCTGCTGGCCGGGCCGGTCGCCGCCGCCGAGCCGGTCAAGATCGCGGTGTTCGATTTCACCCTGATCGACACCTCGCCGGCGCCTCCGACGCCCGACGAGTTGGCCCGCCTGCACCGCCTGAGCGACCAGCTGCGCAGCGCCCTCGCCGAGCGCTTCACCGTCGTCGATGCTGCGCCACTGCAGGCGAACCTACAGGGGGTGCAGTCGATCAAGGGCTGCAACGGATGCCAGCTCGACATCGCGCGCGGGCTCGGCACCCAGCAACTCGCCTATGGCTGGGTGCAGAAGGTCAGCAACCTCATCCTCAACATCAACCTGGTGGTCGAGGACGTCGCCACCGGCCAAGACCTACGGGCCCAGAGCGTCGACATCCGCGGCAACACCGACGAATCCTGGACCCGCGGGCTGCGCTATCTCCTGAACGAGCGCATGTTCCGCGATTAGAGCCACTTACTTCAGTGTCGCCAGGTAGGCGATCACGTTGTTGCGTTCGGTCTCATCCTTGAGGCCGAGAAAGATCATCTTGGTCCCCTGGACCACCTTCCTCGGATCGACGAGGTAGGTGTTCAGCGCGTCGGCATCCCAGGTCACGTCGTATTTTTTCATCGCCTCCGAATAGGCGTACCCAGGCTCGCTATGCGAGGGCCGCCCGACGACGCCATACAGGCTCGGGCCGATCTTGTTCTCGCCCTCCTTGATCGAATGGCAGATCGCGCATTTGTTGAACGCCGTCTTGCCGGCCGCCGGGTCGCCATCGGCGCGCGCCGCGACCGGAACCAGCATGAGTACTGCAGCAATCAGGGCGTAACGCATCGAGCCTCCCACATTTTTGCGACGTCGGCCGCTCCTTCGAGCCGGCTCCCGCAATGTGACGTTCGCTGTGTGTCGCAGTTGCATGGCGCTCACGTGAGATGCCTGCCGCCCCGGGGGCACACGGGAATGTTTATGTTAAAGATGGATACATTGGCGACCCGGCCCGTTAGGCGGGGGTGACCGGTGCTGGACCGCCGGCTCTCACGCAGAGCGGCCCCTAGGCCCGTCAACCCTCACGCCACTACCGAAGGACCACCAATGAAAAAACTCACGATCCTGATGCTCGCCGGGAGCATGTGCGCCACCACGGCCTATGCGCAGCAGCGGCCCTCGACCGCCGCCCCCGCCGTCACGACGACCCCAGGCCAGCCCGTACCCGCGACCCCAAGCGCCAACCCGTCCACCGGCACCGTGCCAGGCGCCGGCGTGATCGATCGCAACACGGGGGCCGCCGCGGCGGCCGGTGATCGCAACCAGGCGGTCACGACCACGACCGCGAACGCGCCCCAGCCGGCCAAGGGCGCCAACTCGTTCTCCACCGGCGAGGCGCGTCGCCGGATCGAGAGCCACGGCTTCAGCAAGGTCGCCGACCTGAAGAAGGACCGGGACGGGATCTGGCGCGGCAACGCCACCAAGGACGGCGCCAATGTCGGCGTCTGGCTCGACTACAAGGGCAACGTCGGCGCGCAATAAGCGCCGCCGCAACATTTAAATAGAGGAATTTGAATCATGCGTATGATCGCACACAGCTATGACAGCTACGACCATGCCGTTCACGCCGTCAAAGCGCTCGAGAGCGCCGGGGTGGCGCACGATGACATCAGCCTGGTCTCCGGCGACAAGAGCCGCGAGATCGGCACCACGGTCGCCGGCGACACCGCCGAGAACACCGGTGCCGGCACCGGCGCGAGCATCGGCACCGTGCTCGGCGGCGGCGCGGGCCTGCTCGCCGGTCTCGGCATGCTGGCCATTCCAGGCGTCGGCCCGGTGGTCGCAGCCGGCTGGCTCGTCGCGACCTTGGCCGGCGCGGGTGTCGGCGCGGCGGCCGGCGGGCTGCTCGGCTCGTTGACCGGCGCGGGCATCGATGAGGCCGACGCGAAGGCCTATACGGAACACGTCGGCCGCGGTGGCACGCTCGTGACCGTGCGCGCCGAAGACGCCATGGCGCCGGACATCGAGTACATCCTCGAGCATGGCGAGGCCCGCACCGCTACCTCCGCCGTCCCTGGCGCCGTTCCTGGCGCTGTCCCCGGCACGACGACGGCCGAGGACGGCACCGTCCAACTCGTCAAGGAAGACCTGGTCGTCGGCAAGCGCGCCGTCGAGGCCGGTGGCGTGCGCGTCTCCACCCACGTGGTGGAGACGCCTGTCGAGCAGGAGGTCCGGCTGCGCGAGGAGAACGTCCGCGTCGAACGCCGCCCGATCAATCGGCCGCTGACCGGCCTGGGCGCGGATGCCTTCCGCGAGCGGACCTTGACCGCGTCCTCGATGAAGGAAGAGGCGGTCGTCGGCAAGGAGGCCCGGGTCGTCGAAGAGATCGGCCTGCGCAAGGAAGCCAACGAGCGCGTCGAAACCGTGCGCGACACGGTGCGCGAGACCAAGGCCGACGTCGAGCAGGTGCCGGGGTCGACCACCACCGTGCCAGGGAACACCGTCGGCACCAACGCGATGCGGGACAATCCCGCCACCCGCGCCGTCGACCGCACGCTCGACACCAACCTCAGCGGCGAGAACCCAGGCCGCAAGCTCTAACGCACCAGGGCGGCCAGGTGGAAACACCTGGTCGCCAGCCTTGGTGATACAGGCCCAAACTCGTCACCGCCCTGCTTGGCCTGGGCCCCCGGGTCAAGCCCGGGGGTGACGCCCTGAAGCGGATCTTTCAACCTTAACCGAACAACGTCAGTGAGTGTCGGCCGGGGCCAAGCCAGCGGCTTGCAGGCCGCGGTGCGCGAATGCCAACGACAGGTCGCCGACCGTGCCCGCGTCCGACCCGGCCGCCGTTCCCGCCCGCGCCCGCGCCGCGATCCCCTCGAAGATCACAGCGAAGCGGAACATCGAGAACGCGACATGAAACGGCTCCATCCTCGGCGTCGGCGTCGTCCGGCTGGCGTAGTAGCGCGCCAGGAACTCCGCCTCCGACGGAATGCCGAGCGCGCCGAGGTCGAGACCGAGCAGCCCGCCATATTCCGAGGGCAGGCTGCGCCAGCAGACCACGCTGAAGGCGAGGTCCGCCATCGGGTGGCCGATGGTGGACAACTCCCAATCCAGCACCGCCACCACACCGGGCTCGCTCGGGTGGAACATCATGTTGCCCAGGCGGAAATCGCCGTGCACGAGCGACGTCGCCCCATCGTCTTCCGGCATGGTGGCCAGCAGATGCTCCTGCAGCCGGCTCAGCGCGGGGATGTCGCGGAACCGTTCCGCCTCCCACTGCTTGCTCCACCGGGCGACCTGGCGGGCGAAATAGCCGCCGGGACGGCCGAACCCTTCCAGGCCTGCTGCCTGCCAATCGATGTCGTGCAGCCGCGCCAGGGTGTCCGCATAGGACAGCACCATCGCCCGGCGCTCGCCGACCGGCGCGCCCGCCAGGTCGCTGCTGGCGAACACGCGCCCCTCCAGCCGCTCCATGACGTAGAACGGCGTCCCGACCACCTCGTCCCCGGCATGGAACAGCACCACAAGCGGCACCGGGACGGTGCTGCCCGCCAGCGCCGTCATCACCCGCGCCTCCCGGTCCACCGCGTGGGCCGAGGGCAGCGTCCGGCCCGGCGGCTTCTTGCGCAGCACCAGCCGGCGCTCCTTGTAGCTGACGAAGAATGTCGGGTTGGACTGCCCGCCGGAGATCCGCTCCAGCCGCATCGCGCCGGACAGCCCGGGGAGGCGGTCCTTCAGGAACGCGTCGAGCCGCGCCGGGTCGAACTCGACGTCGCTCATCGCGCCGCGTGGGCCAGCGTGTCGCGCTTGATCTTCTTGGCCAGCGACCATTTGTGCACCTCGGTCGGCCCGTCATAGATGCGGAAGGCGCGGATCTCGCGGAACACCTGCTCGACGATGGTGTCCGCGCTGACGCCGGTGCCGCCCATCACCTGCACGCAGCGGTCAGCCACGCGGAACAGCGCCTCCGACACCGCCACCTTGGCCATCGACGACTCCACCGTCCCCTGCGCGCCGCTGTCCAACACCCCGGCGCACCAATCGATCATCAGCTCGCTCTGCTTGAGGTCGATCAGGTTGTCGGCCAGCATGAAGCCCACGCCTTCATGATCCACCAGCGGCTTGCCGAACGCCTGGCGCCGGACCGCGTAGGCGGTGGCGATCTCCTGCGCGCGCGTGGCCGCACCGTGCCAGCGCATGCAGTGCGTCAGGCGCGCCGGAGCCAGCCGCACCTGGGCGTATTTGAAGCCCTCCCCGCTCTGGCCCAGCATCTGGTCGGCCGGGATGCGCACATTGTCGAGCACCACCACCGCGTGGCCCCCCGGCATCGAGCTGTCGATGGTGTCCAACACCCGCTCGATCCGGATCCCTTCCGCCGGCAGGTCGACCAGGAACATGGTCGCCCCCTCCTCCGACTTCGCCATCACGATGCCGACCGACGCGCAGGCCATGCCGGTGATGAACGTCTTGCGCCCGTTCACCACCCAGTGGTTGCCGTCCGGCCGCGCCGTGGTCAGCATCATCGACGGGTCCGACCCGGCGCCGCCCTCGACGGCCGGCTCGGTCATCAGGAAGGCGGACAACGCCCGGCCGGACACCAGCGGATCCAGGAACCGGCGCTTCTGCTCCGGATCGGCCATGCGGCCCAGCAGGAACATGTTGCCCTCGTCGGGTGCTGCGACGTTGACCGCCAGCGGCCCCAGCGGCGACAGCCCGGCCGCGCGCAGCACCAGCGCCGTCTCCCGATGCGAGATGTGGCTGCCATCGGCCAGGATGTGCGGCGTCAGCACGCCGTGCTCGCGCGCCTTGTCCCGCATCTCCATCGCCAACGCCAAGGTCGGCCCATGCGAGTCACGCCGGCCGTCCCGCTCGTACGGGATGATGATGTCGCGGACGAAGCGTTCCACCCGTTCGGCGATGGCCCGGCCCGCGACGAGGCTCTCGTCCGGCGATTGGTGCGGCATCATTCTCTCGCTTCCTCGGCCCAGGTCGGCTTGCGTTTTGCAAGGAAGGCTTGCACGCCTTCCTGTCCCTCGGGGCTGGCCCCCCCGGCAGCGATGGCGCGCGCCTCCGCCGCCATCTGATCCTCGAGGCTGGCGCCGTAACTCGACAGCAGCAGGTGGCGCGTCCGCCCCAGCGCCGCCGTCGCGGATTTGGCCAGCGTGGCGGCCACTGCATCGACCTCGCCGGCCAGCGCATCGTCGTCGACCGCGCGCGTGACGATCCCCAGCGCCGCGGCCTCCTCCGCACCGACGCGCCGATTCGTCAGCGCCAGTTCCTGGGCCCGCCGCAGACCGATCAGCCGCGGCAGCAGCCACGTCGATCCGCCGTCCGGCGACAGGCCCAGGGCGGTGTAGGCCATCGTGAAATGCGCCGAGCGGGCCGCCAGCGCGATGTCGCCCAGCATCGCCAGGCTCAAGCCGGCGCCCCCGGCCGGGCCCTGGATCGCCGTGATCAACGGCTTGCCCATCCGCGCCAGACGCTGCATCGCCAGGTGCAGGTCGCCCGCCAACCCCTCCAGCATGGGGCCCAGCGCCGATCCGGCCGACGCGAACACCCTGATGTCGCCCCCGGCACAGAACAGCTTGCCCCGCGCCGCCAGCACCACGCAGCGGACCGACGCATCCTCGTCGCACAGCACCGCCGCGTCGAGCAGCGCCTTGGCCAGGTCGGCATCGATCGCGTTGGCCGCGTCCGGCCGGTTCAGCACCAGCCGGACGACCCCGCCCCTCCGCTCGACCAGCAGCTTGGCCGCGGCGCTCACTTCGGCGCCATCCGGATG
>CAZZVQ010000041.1:0-11783 GCA_964657565.1 uncultured Acetobacteraceae bacterium | reverse complement strand
ATCTTTATTTTAGTTGTTGTGCCCTCCCCCTTGTGGGAGAGGGCATCGCATGCATTCCTCGTATTGCGCTGGAAAGTCCTAGCGCGGCGCCATGCGGATGGCGCCGTCGAGCCGGATGGTCTCGCCGTTCAGCATCGGGTTGGCGATGATCGACGCCACCAGCTGCGCATATTCCTCCGGCCGTCCCAGCCGGCTGGGAAACGGGACCTGCTGGCCCAGCGAGTCCTGCACGTTCTGCGGCAAGCCTTCCAGCATCGGCGTGATGAAGATGCCCGGCGCGATCGTGACCACCCGGATCGCCGATTGCGCCAAGTCGCGCGCCACCGGCAGCGTCATCCCGGCGACCCCGGCCTTGGACGCACCATACGCCGCCTGGCCGATCTGCCCGTCGAACGCGGCGACCGACGCGGTGTTGATGATCACCCCCCGCTCCTCGCCCATCGGCTCGGCCGTCACCAGCCGGGCGGCGAATTTCGACAGCACGTTGAACGTGCCGATCAGGTTCACCTCGATCACCGTGCGGAACAGCGAGAGCGCGTGCGGCTTGCCCTCGCGGTTGACGGTGCGCGACGGCGGCGCGATGCCGGCGCAGTTCACCAGCACGCGCGCCACGCCGTGCGCCGCCTCGGCCGCGGCGACCGCCGCCTCCACGCTGGCGTCGTTCGTCACGTCCACGCGCGTGAAGGTGCCGCCCAATTCCCGCGCCCGCGCCTCGCCGCGCTCCGCGTCCAGGTCGAACAGCGCGACCTTGGCGCCGCCCTGTGCCAGCATGGCGGCCGTCGCGGCACCCAGCCCCGACGCCCCGCCGGTCACGATCGCCGCGATCCCCTCAATCTGCACGTTTGAAGTCCCTCCCGTCACGTCGCGGTCATATACTTTCTAGACCGCCCCCGCGGCAAACCCGCGCCGCCCGACCGGGCCCATGCCCTCGCATGGCAAGAGGGCGCCCGGGGCGCCGCCCGAAAGCACCAAATGGCAAATCCCAAAAAAGTGACCAGTGATCACTTTTCCGTGCCTGCTTTAACCTTTTGGTAATTCGGTCACGGCATTGTGATTTTCAGAGACAGGGAGTGGCCCGCCCGTCCGGAAACGGGGGCGCGCTGCTCGAGGCACCAACGCCGGACCTTCTCTCGAGCCCGGGCTGATCCGGGCAGTCCCACGACATGCACAAGGCAGGCTTCTGCCGCTCCGGACCGCGGAGCGGCCAAGGACGAACCACGACGGTTCCACGGACAAGCGACACGCGGTTCAGCGGCCAGGACGGGCGCATCCCATTCACCTCGTGAACCGGCTCCAGCGCCTCGGCGCTCGCCGAGGGACTGCCCGAGATGCCCGACTACGCGTTCGAAGGGCCTAAATGGTCGAGCTCCGTCATCACCTGGAGCTTCGCCTCCGCCGGCGGCGACATCACCGGCGCCATCAGCGGCGCCTACCAGAGCACCGTCCGCGCCGCGATCGCGCGCTGGTCTCAGGTCGTCAATCTCACCTTCAAGGAAGTCGCCGACAGCGCCGCGACCGACATCCGCATCGGTTGGGGCCAGTTCTCCGGCTCGCAGGTCGGCGAGACCGACTACTCCTATCAGCCCACCGGCGGCACCCAGGTGTTCGCCCCCGGCGTGACGGTGCGGCTCGAGGATCCCTCCGCCCTCGCCATCGGGACCGGCATCGGCGACCTCTACCAGGGCACCTCCACCACCCTGTACCAAACCGCCCTGCACGAGTTCGGACACGCCCTCGGCCTCGCGCACAGCACCGATCAGACCGCGGTGATGTACCCCTCGCTCGGCAAGAGCGACAACGGCCTCGGCGCCTCCGACATCCAAGGTATCCAGACGATCTACGGCGCGTCACAAGCCGCCGCCGGGGCCTCCGCGGCCGCCCCCGCTCCGGTGCAGGTGCCCGCCGCCATCTCCATGGCTGGCAACAGCATCGCGGTCTACCGCTTCTTCGATGCAACGAACGGAACTCAGTTCCTCACCGCCAACCTCGCCGAGCGGAACACCGTCATCGCGACCCGGTCGGACCTCACCTACGAAGGTCTCGGCATGGGCGCGCTATCGTCCGCCGGCGGCGACGCCAACGCGGTGCCGGTCTATCGCTTCTTCGACACCAGCAACGGCTCGCACTTCTTCACCACCAGCGCCAGCGAGAACGCCCAGATCCTGGCCACCCGGCCGGACCTGGTCGCCGAGCAACCCAGCTTCTACGAACACGCGACTCAAGCCGCCGGCGACATCCCCGTCTACCGCTTCTTCGATACCGCGACCGGGACGCATTTCTTCACCGACAGCAGCGCCGAAAAGGCGCAGCTGGTGGCGACCCGGGCCGACATGACCCTCGAGGGCGTCGCATTCTACGCCCCGTCCGGCTCGTCGAACGACGCGATGGCGCAAGCCGCCACCGCCCAGACCAATCCCGCCATGGTCTCCATCAGCGACGACACCGTGCTGGTCTACCGCTTCGACAGCGCCGACGGCCGCCAGCTCCTCACCGCCGATCGGTCGGAGGGCAACACCGCGCTGATCACGTCGCCCAGCCTGACCTATACCGGCGTCGCCATGGGCGCGGTCTCTCCGGACGCCGGCGATCCCGCGGCCGCCCCGGTGTTCCGCTTCTTCAACGCCGCCACCGGCGACCACTTCCTGACCGCCAGCACCACGGAAGCCGCCCAGCTCGCCGCCACGCGTCCCGACCTCGTCCAGGAACAGACCGCCTTCTCCGAACACCTCACGCAAGCCCAGGGCGACGTCCCGGTCTATCGCTTCTTCGACACCAGCACCGGCACGCATGTCTATACCGCCAGCGCCGCCGAACACGCCTCCCTCGTCGCGACCCGGCCGGACATGACCCAAGAAGGCGTCGCCTTCTACGCTCCGTCGATCTCAACCACGTAGCGGCAAACGACCGCGCCACGTCTGCAGGTCTCTTAACCGCGTATTAAGCTCGTCGCGTCATGATGAAAAACTCGTTCGTCGTGAGACCACCATGAGTGCCGCCGCAACACAGCTCCCCGCCTCCGGGCCATGTCCGACGCCGCAGTCGATACCGTGATGACTGCCGCCGCAGTCGGTACCGTCATGATGGATGCAGGTCCTAGCGGGCGCCTGTCCGACGGCGCCGAAACGCGATCCGGAGCCGAGCCGGCCAATAGTGCCACCACTCGGGCACGGCTCGCCGCATTGGAGCGGTATGGCGTCGTCAGCAGCAGGACCGAGCCGGATTTCGACGACATCGTCATGCTCGCCTCCCAGATCTGCCACGCTCCCACCTCGCTCGTCTCCTTTGTGGGCGACCAGTCGCAGTGGTTCGAGGCCAGGGTCGGTTTCGCGCTCGACGGCACCCCGCTGTCGCAATCGGTTTGCCAGCATGGGCTCGATGACCCCGGCCTGTTGATCGTGCCTGACCTGACCGCCGATCCGCGCACCCAGGACAACCCGCTGGTCGTCGGAGAGCCCTACATCCGCTTCTATGCCGGAGCGCCGCTCTTGACGACCGACGGCATCGCGCTCGGCATGCTGTGTGTCATCGACACCGAAACCCGGACCGGCCTCACACCGACGCAGCGCGATATGCTGCTGGCGCTGGCACGGCAAGTGATGACGCGTTTGACCGCGCGCCGCGCGATGCTGGAACGCGACGCCGCACTGCTCGAACTGAAAGAACGCGAAGTGAGCCTTCGCGAGAGCGAGGCCAAACTCAAAGCCGTGTTGGAAGCGGTGCCGGTCGGCATCGTGCGGGCTGAAGCACCATCGGGCCGCATCACCGAGGGCAACCCGCAAGCGGCCCTGATCTTCGGCCATCCCGTCATCCACTCGCGCGACGTCGAAGGCTACCGGGGGTGGGTGAGCCGGCATGGCGACGGGCGCCAGGTTCAAGCGGCGGAATATCCGCTCGCCCGGGTTCTTTCAGGCCTGGAGGAACGCCCCGAGCTCGAAGTGCTGTATCAGCGCGGCGATGCCACCGAGGCGTGGATCCGCCTGATCGCTGCGCCCATCCGCGACGACACGGGCAGGGTCACCGGCGGCGTGGTGGCCTCGCTCGACATCGATCGCGAAAAGCGCGCCGAGGCGAAGCTGCAGGCGTTGAACGATGATCTGGAAATCGAAATCGCGCGCCGCACCGAAGAACGCGACCAGCTCTGGCGCATGCCGAACTTGCTCCTGGCGATCACCGCCTTCGACGGCACCATCCTGGTGGCGAACCCTGGTTGGCCGGCGATGATCGGTTGGGCCCAAGATGAACTCGTCGGGCGGCCCTATGTCGATCTCATCCACCCGGACGACGCGCAGCGATCATGCGACTGGGTGTCGCAGCTTCACGCCGGCAGCATCGTCGGAGAAATGCGGAACCGCCTGCTGACCAAAGATGGCGCCTGCCGCTCCATCGCCTGGATGATCAGGCACGGCGACGGCGGGTTCCATCTCGTCGGCCGCGACGTCACCGCCGAAGAACATCAGGCGCAGGAACTCGCTCGCACCGAGGAGCAGCTGCGCCAGGCGCAAAAGATGGAGGCGGTAGGTCAGCTCACCGGCGGCATCGCGCACGATTTCAACAACCTCCTCACCATCATCATGGGTAGCCTGGAGATGGTCGGCATCCGGGCCGCGCAGGGCCGAACCACCGAACTCGACCGTTTCGTCGACAGCGCTCAGGGCGCGGCGCGGCGCGCGGCGACCCTCATCCAACGATTGCTCGCCTTCTCGCGGCGGCAGACGCTCGAGCCAAAGCCCACCGACGTGGGAGCGCTCGTGAACGGCATGGAAGACATGATCCGGCGCTCCGTCGGCCCGGCCATCCAGATCGGAACGGTGAATGCCGCCGGGTTGTGGACCAGCTTGATCGATCCGAACCAGCTGGAAAGCGCGGTCCTGAACCTGTGCATCAATGCGCGCGATGCCATGCCCCAGGGCGGCAAGATCACGATCGAGACCGACAACCGGTGGATGGGTGGACATGCCGCCGCCGAGCGAGGGCTCGAGGCTGGCCAATACGTATCGCTCTGTGTTTCGGACACGGGTACCGGCATGTCGCCCGAAGTGGTGGCCAAGGCGTTCGAGCCGTTCTTCACCACCAAGCCGATCGGGATGGGCTCAGGGCTTGGCCTATCGATGATCCACGGCTTCGCCAGGCAATCTGGCGGGACCGTGAGCATCGATTCCGCGCCCGGGCAGGGTTCGACCGTATGCATCTACCTGCCGCGACATCTCGGCCGGGCCTACGGTGCGACGCTGCAAGCCTTGGATCCGAGCCACAGGCCGATCGCCGAGCAAGGCCAGTCGGTGCTGGTCATCGACGACGAGCCTTCCGTCCGCACGCTCGTCGGCGAGGTGTTGTTCGATATGGGCTGTCGAATGATCGAGGCATGCGATGGAGCCGAAGGGCTCGCGGTCGTCGATTCAGATGCCCGCATCGATCTGCTCATCACCGACATCGGACTTCCAGGCGGAATGAACGGTCGTCAGATCGCCGAGCGCGCGCGCCTCGTCCGGCCCGGCCTGAAGGTGCTGTTCATCACCGGATATGCGGAGACGGCAGTCCTGAACCACGGACATCTCGACCTCAGCATGCAGGTCATCACGAAGCCGTTCGACATCGATGGGCTGGCAAGCCGGATCGAACAATTGGTGTCGGTTCATTAACCAAAGACAACCTCGACCCGCCAGAAAAGATGGCGACGCCGAAGCGCCGCCAAGTCTAGGGAGGAAACGTCCTGCAGAAGCGCAAAGCGCTTGCTGCGCTGCACAATCTGGTCCGAAGCCCAGAAATCCGCAAGCCCGCCCCACCCGCGCTCGCTGGCCTGTGACAATTTCGCCAAGCTGCTCCCCCGCCGCCAGCCAGGATGGACACCACCGCAACCGTCTCTACCATGCCCCTCCGCCAAACAGGGACCAGGAGCCGCATGACGCAATTGAGCCAACGACCGCTCCGGCGCCCCTTCGTTGCCCGCACGGCCAAGTTTGCCGCCGGCGACTCGCCCCGCGCGGTCCTCGAGGGTTGCCTCGAGGATATCGCCCGGTGGGAAGCCGCGGTCGGCGCCTTCACGGCCCTCGATGTCGACGGCGCGCGCCGGGCTGCTGACGCATCGACGGTGCGGTGGCGCACCGGGCAGCAGCGGTCGGCCATCGACGGCATGGTCGTCGGCGTCAAGGACATGATCGACACGGGCGACCTGCCCACGGGCATGGGCTCGCCCCTCTATGACGGCTACACGCCGCGCGTCGACGCCGCCAGCGTGCAGGGCCTGCGCGAGGCCGGGGCCGTCATCCTGGGCAAGACCGTCACCACCGAGTTCGCCTCCACCCAGCCCCGCGGCACCCGCAACCCATGGGACCCGGCGCGCACGCCGGGCGGCAGCAGCAGCGGCTCGGCCGCCGCGGTGGCGACCGGCATGCTGTGCGGCGCCCTGGGCACCCAAGTCGTCGGCTCGATCCTGCGCCCCGCCGGCTATTGCGCCGCCTATGGATACAAACCCACGCCCGGCGGCATCAACCGCGGCGGCAGCCTCGACTTCCTCAGCCAGAGCGTCACCGGCACCATCGCCGCCACCCTGCAGGACGCCTGGACCATGGCCCGCGCCATCGTGGAGCGCGTCGGCGGCGACCCGGGGACCCCCGGCATCACCGGCCCGCTCACCCCGCCCGAAGCCCGCCAGCCGGCGCGGCTCGCAGTGCTCCGCACGGCCGGCTGGCCGCGTCTGGAGCCCGCCGCGCGCGCCGCCCTCGAGGCCGCTCTGGACACGCTGCGCCGCCACCGCGTCACGATCATCACACCGGACGAGTGCCCTGCCCTCCAAGCCGTGGAAGCCGCCACTGCGGACGCGCTCGCACAAACCTTCGACATCAATGCCTGGGAGTGGCGTTGGCCCCTCGGCAGCTACATCGCCCGCGACGCGGAGCAGGTCAGCCCGTCCTCCCGCGACCGGCACGCCCACGCCAACCGGCTGACCCAGGCCGATTATGCCGCCGCGTTGCAACGCCGGCTGGCAGCGCGGGCGACGCTGGCCGCGCTGCTGCACGAGTGCGACGGCCTGATCAGCGTCACGGCCCCCGGCGGCGCGCCGGTGGGGTTGGAGACGACCGGCGATCCGATCTTCGTCGTCCCCGGGTCCTACCTCGGCATGCCGGGCGTCGCGTTGCCGGTCCTGGAGGCGGACGGGCTGCCGCTGGGCCTACAGCTGCTTGGCGCGCCTGGGGCGGATGCGGCGCTATTCGCGCACGCCGCGGCCATCGACCACATGCTCAGCCCGGTCCACTAGACGCGATGCGGCCTCGACCTAGGCTACCCGCCGTTGATCAGACCGAGAAATCTCTGCCCCGCTCTTTGCCACGTAAAATCCCGGATCGATGTCGTTCCGTTGTGCTGCAGCTGATGCCGAAGCGCTTCGTCCGAGATCACGCGCCCCAGATTCTCGACCAGCGCTGGAACATCGCCCGGCTCGCTCAACAGCGCGCTTACTTCATCTTGGCAGAACTCCCGCGGTCCTTTACTGTCGGTGCCGACGAACGCGCAGCCGCAGGCCATCGCTTCGGCCGCGGGAAGGCACCAGCCCTCGACGTGACTCGAACTCAGGAATATCGAGTTCTTGTTGTACAACGCGACAAGATCATCCGGCGATGGCTGCCGGATATACTGTATCCAGTCCGGCATCAGCGGCCCGCGTGGCGGCACGCCGAACATCGTGATGGGAACGTCCGGATACGTCTGGCGAACACGGGAAAGCGCCGCCAGTGCGACCTCTATTCCCTTCCTTTGGTCAGTATGGAACAGCGCGAGTATGCTGGGGGGCCGTTCCGCCGGGTCCGTCAATACCCGGAATCTGGAGTGGTCAAGTCCGTTCGGCACGACATGAACGTCCGTCGCGCCATGCGTGGCGGCGATCTCACCCAGCCACGTCGCAATCGCGATGACTTTCATCCCCAGCCCGAAGGTCCGGTTGACACTGGCCGCAGGCGTGTTCCCCCAAACCTCGTAGTCTTGCACGAGATAGGCTTTGCGTCCCTTCGAATTCGGCAACTCGGAAACCGGGACGGCCGTCTCCCAAGCTGTTGCGATCACCACACCGCCGTCAGGCACGGCGCCCGCCGTGAACTGCCCGACCAGGCGAAGCCGAACCTCCGGATGCAGCGCGATCGAACTCACGAGCCGCCGTCCTCGCAAGAACTGCCGCAGCCGCACGGCGGTGGGCCAGACGCGGTCTTTGATCTTGTCCGTGATCGAGGAGCGGCGAGCGGGTCCGAGACTGCGCGGAAAGATGATCGTGACCTGATGCCCGACGCCCGCGAGATATGAGGCGTATTCGTACACGACCTTGAAGCCGCCGATCGGCGAGGAGAAGTACGTCGGAAGTATGAACGATATCTTGATGCTTTCGCTCACCGATGCGCCCTCACGTGTAGCGCTGGCCCAACCAGCGGCCGGCTACGCCGAACCGGTTGAGCAGGGCGAAGTCTTGCGGCGTCCAGAATCTCAGCAACCTGAGAAGCTCGGCCACGACGATCAAGTATACGACCCCTAGAACGCCCAGCAGCAGTAATGTCGAAAGCCGCCCGGCGCCGGGCGGCATCGCGACGGCCTCGAGCCCGGAGACGAGCGCGGCTGCGGCTGCAACCGACACGATGAGTGGACCCAACCAAGGCAGCACCGTTTTCGCGAAGTCGATCTTGAGCGTTCGGTGAAAGAAGAAGATGAACCCGACGGATCCGATCACGTTGCCACAAATAGTGCCATACACCACGCCGTAGATGCCGAACCGTGGCAACAGTAGAATCGTGCTGACGATGCTCAAAGAAGCGGAACACACGGCGTAGATCGTCTCGTATTTCGGCATTCCTCTCGCTCTGAGCATGAGCGTTCCGACACCGGTCAGGTTGTTCACGGAATACGATACCATCAAGGCGACCGCAATCGACGCGGCGGCAGGGATGTCGTGTCCGATCCAGGCGCCGATCAGACTGCTCGACACCGCGGCCGGGAACCCGACCGTGACCAAAGTGACCAGCATCAGCGTTCGCGTCGCCGACCGATAGATGTCGCTCGTCTGTTCCGGCGTCGAGCCTCGCGCAAAATGTGCGGCAAGGCTGGGAAGCATGGCCGTCAAGATTTGGATCGGAAGCGCACGGGTCACCATGGCCAGCCGCCCACCGACTTGGTACGGCGCCACTTCTGCCACGCCGAGGTAGCGGCCGATGATCAGCTTGCCCGCTTCCAGATTGACGATGGCGGAGACACTGTTGATCTGAGTCCAAAAGCCAAAATGAAACAATTCGCGAATGAGGCCTTTCGGCGTCAAGAACGGGTTGGATAATAGCAGCCCGGGCGTCAGCCGGAGCAGGTAGAACACCATGAGGCCCATGAGCATGAACACCTGCAAGTAAAGGCAGATGAGAGCAGTGCCTATCGTCGGGTATAGGGGAAGGAACACCAGCGCAGCGACGGCATACGTCAATCCGCTCGCCGCATCCGCCATCGCGACGATGTCCATCCGATGGATCGAGTAGACCCGGGCAGTAATCACCCCCGACATCGACGACACGATGAACAGTCCATACACGGCATAGACCGCATGGATGGTGGTCGGCGTGAGCGAAGCATCGACGCCAAGCCATGCCGCAACCGCCGGCGCTGCAAAGAACACGCCCGGCAACAAGACCAGTGCCAAGACGAGATAGAACGCAAAACCGAATGAGGTGATCGCTCGGACAACGCGAGCCTCGTCCCTCTCCGAGTAGATCGTCATGAACCGGACCAGCCCGCCTCCGATACCTAAATCAAGGACACCGAAGTAAGCCTGAAAAGACGTCAGGATCGTAAACAGTCCGAACTGCGTCGGTCCCAAGTTAGCCAATAGTGTAGATGTGACAACGAGACCGAGCAATACGATAAAGATTCGCCCGAGTGTGCCCGCAACAACATTCTTTGCTACTCTTGAGCCGCCAGGCGGGGCCATGTTGTTCTCCCGTTCGGCAGACATGTCTCAATGAGTCGCGAGCTTCTACGGGGTGATCTCAGGCAATGTCAACCTCAGCCGCTCGCCTGGTGCGCCCGTCGTCTTGCCAGTACTACCCCAGACGAACGGCCCTGAAATCGGAGAACGGCACGCCCGGCTCAGCCCACCATCTCCCACGCCGGACGCACCACCCGTCCGGCCGCAAGCTCCGGCAGCGCCGACGCCGCCATCTCCCCCACGATCGCGCGCGCCACCAGTTCGCCCATCAGCGCCCCCAGCTTGAACCCGTGCCCCGAACAGGCCGAGATCACATACCCCGCCGCCCCCGCCGCCCGCACCTGGAACTCCTCGTGCGCGTGCACCGTGTAGAAGCACGCCTTGCGCTCCAGCACCGCATAACTGTCGAAGCCGCGGAACACCGCCCGCGCCGCCGGCAACAGCCGCTCCAGGTCCTGCGGCGTCGCCGTGCGGTCCTCGTCCGGGTCGCCGCGCCGCGAGAACACGTGGTCGCCCACCTTCAACCGCGTCCCCCGCCGCGGCGGCAGGATATACACGCCGCCCTCCGGCGCCCGGTCCAGCAGCACCGGCGCCCGCGCCCAGGCCTCCGCCAGCGCCGGCGGCGGCGACAGGAACAGCACCGCCTGCCGCGACGGCACCACGTCGCCGCGCAAGCCCGGCAGCAGCCGGTCCGCCCACGCCCCCGCCGCGATCACCACGACATCCCCCGCATGCTCCACCCCGTCCGCGACCAACGTCCCGCGATCCGGGTCGACCGCGCTCACCTTCGTGCCGGTCCGCAGCACCACCCCCAACCGCCCCAGCAGCACGACCAGGTCCGTCAGGATGCCGATCGGAAACAGCATCCCCGCCCCGTCCGTCTCCACCACCCGCTGCAGGCCGCCGGGCTCGATCATCGGGAACCGTCGCGGCACCTCGGTCAACGGAACGTCGCGATACCCGATCCCGATCGCATCCAGCGACCGCGAGATGCCGTCGTACCAGCCATCGTCATGCCGCAGGAAATACACCGCCCCGCACGGGTCGTAATGCGAGGTCCCCGTCGCCTGCCACAGCATCTCCCACACCCGGAACGCCTCCGGCATCAGCGCCGCATACCCCTCCATCTGGCCATACGCATGCCGGATGATGCGGTGCTCGTCATACGACGAGCATTTCGGGTTGGGCAGCGGCCCCTGCTCGAACAGCTCCACCGCATACCCCCGCCGCGCCAGCGCCCACGCCGCCGACAGCCCGGCGATCCCACCCCCCACGATCAAGGCTTTCGTCATCGTCGTTCTCCATTGCATTGCGGCAGTGCCGGCGTGTGGCTCATGATGGCCCGATCGCCCGGAGAACCCAATGGCCGACCTGTCCCGCATCCGCGCCCTGCTCGATCAGCGCCGCCCCGGCCACGCTCTGCCGCAAGCCTTCTACACCGACCGCGACATCTTCGAGTTCGACCTCGAAGCCATCTACGCCCGCCACTGGATCATGGCCGGCTTCGAAGTCGAGCTGCCGCTTCCCGGCTCCACCCTCGCCTTCAGCATCGGCCGCAACCCGGTCGTCGTCGTCCGCGGCCGCGACCACGTCCTCCGCGCCTTCCACAACTCCTGCCGCCACCGCGGCGCCCAGATCTGCGCCCCCGGCGCCGCCCGCCGGCCGCGCCTGGTCTGCCCCTACCACCAATGGTCGTACGACCTCGAAGGCCACCTCGTGAACGCCAGCCGCATGCCCGACTGGTTCGACCCGGCCGAACACAGCCTCCGCCCCGTCGCGCTCCGCACCATCGCCGGCACCATCTACGTCTGCCTCGCCGCAGCCCCGCCCGAGTTCGACG
>CAZZVQ010000040.1:22974-38368 GCA_964657565.1 uncultured Acetobacteraceae bacterium | reverse complement strand
ACTTCATGGCCGCCACGATGATCATCGCGGTGCCGACCGGCATCAAGATCTTCTCCTGGATCGCCACCATGTGGGGAGGGTCGATCGAGCTGAAGACGCCGATGCTGTTCGCCATCGGGTTCATCTTCCTGTTCACCCTCGGCGGCGTCACCGGCATCGTGCTGTCCAACGCCAGCATCGACCAGATCATCCACAACACCTACTACGTGGTCGCGCACTTCCACTACGTGCTCAGCCTCGGCGCCGTGTTCTCCATCTTCGCCGGCTTCTACTACTGGATCGGCAAGATGTCGGGCCGGCAGTATCCGGAGTTCTGGGGCCAGGTGCATTTCTGGATGACGTTCATCGGCGTGAACCTGACGTTCTTCCCGATGCACTTCCTCGGCCTGGCCGGCATGCCGCGCCGCTACCCGGACTATCCGGACGCCTTCCATGGCTGGAACTACGTGGCCTCGATCGGCTCCTACATCTCGGCCGCATCGGTGCTCGTGTTCCTCTATGTCGTCTACCGGACCTTCACCTCGAAGGTGCGCCTGGCCGACAATTACTGGGGTGAGGGTGCCACGACGCTCGAATGGACGGTCAGCTCGCCGCCGCCATTCCACACCTTCGAGGAGCTGCCGCGGATCCGCTGATGTCTGATGTGACCCACATTCTGCCGGGCGAGAGCTCGGCAGAACTCCGCGACTGGCTCGTGCTGCTCAAGCCGCGTGTTGTGAGCCTCGTCGTGTTCACCGGCGCGATCGGCCTGATCGTCGCGCCGGTTCCGTTGCACCCGGTCCTCGCTTTCGCGGCCGTGCTGTGCATCGCGGTCGCCGCCGGGGCGGCCGGGGCGATCAACATGTGGTACGATCGCGACATCGACGCGATCATGCGGCGCACCTCCAGCCGGCCCATTCCCGGCGGACGCATCGAGGCCAGCGCGGTCCTCGGGTTCGGCATCGTGCTGGCGGTCGCCTCGGTGCTGCTGATGTATCTGGCCACCAATGTCGTCGCCGCGACCTGGCTGGCCGTCTCGATCCTGTTCTATGTCGTCGTCTATACGATGTGGCTGAAGCGCCGGACGCCGCAGAACATCGTCATCGGCGGCGCCGCCGGAGCGTTCCCGCCGATCATCGGCTGGGCCGCGGCCACCGGCTCGGTCGGCGTGTTCCCGCTGCTGATGTTCGCGATCGTCTTTTTCTGGACCCCGCCGCATTTCTGGGCGCTGTCGCTCTACGCCTCCGCCGATTACGAACGGGCCGGCGTGCCGATGCTGCCGGTCGTCGCCGGAGCCCGCAGCACACGCTGGCATGTCCTCGCCTACACGATCGTCCTGGTCGTGGCGTCGCTCACGCCGTACCTGTTCGGCTATGCCGGCCTTCCCTACGGGATCGCGGCCGCGATACTGGGGGCGGTGTTTGTCTACGGCGCCGTCCGCACCGTCATGGACAAGCAGGACGCGACCGGCCGTAGTCTGACGAAGGACGAGCCCGCGAAGTGGACCTTCAAATACTCGCTGCTCTATCTTTTCCTGCTGTTCTTCGCGCTCGCAATCGACCACCTGGTCTGGTGACGCCGTGCCCGATGCTCTGAGGCTCAGCGACGCCGAGATCAAGCGCCGCCAGCGTGTCCGCAATCTCGCATTGCTGATCGTCCTGCTATCGCTGTCGGCGCTGTTCTATGCGATCGCGATCGTCAAGTTTAAGGTGCACTGATGCGGCGCAACACGCTCGTCGCAGGCGGCCTCGCGGCGACGATCCTGGGCATGGTCGGCCTCTCCTTTGCGGCGGTGCCGCTGTATCGCGTGTTCTGCGCCGCCACCGGCTATGGCGGCACCCCACAGATCGGCGGGGCGGCGGGTCCCGGCGCCGAGGCCGCCAGCATCGATGTGCGGTTCGACGCCAACACCAGCCCCAGCCTGCCGTGGAAGTTCACGCCCGGGCAGCGTGTGATGACCGTCAAGCTCGGCGAGGAGAACCTCGCCCATTACGTCGGCTTCAACGAGGCCGGACGGCCGGTGACCGGTGTGGCCACCTACAACGTGACGCCCGAAAAGGTCGGCCACTACTTCCACAAGACGGCCTGCTTCTGCTTCAACGAGCAGACCCTCGCGTCCGGGCAGGAGATGCAGTTCCCGCTGAGCTTCTGGGTCGACCCGGCCATCGCCACGGACCCGGCGACTCGCGACGTGCATACGATCACGCTGTCCTACACATTCTTTCGTTCGCTCGACGACGCCGCGCGCAACGGCGGGCTGGACCATGCGGGCCCCCATGTCGGCCCGCGCGCCGATGCAACGCCTGCCGGAAGTGCAGGCTTGAGTCGGCCAGTAATTTCGCGATGATGCGGCGGCTTACGGACGGGACCCGATGACCACACAAACGACGACAGCGCCCATCACCGTGGTAACCCGCGATTCGCACCACGCGGGCTCGGCCATGGACCTTTCGGGCATGAAGCAGCCCTATCACCTCGTCGACCCCAGCCCCTGGCCGCTGTTGGCCGCCGCGGGGGGCGGGCTGACGCTGTTCGGCATCGTCGAATGGGCGCACGACATCACGAAGTTGATCTTTTTCGCCGGGCTGCTCCTCACGCTGGCCGTCAGCTTCATGTGGTGGCGCGACGTGCTGCGGGAGAGCAAGACGCCGGGCCTGCACACCGCCGTCGTCCGCCTCGGCCTGCGCTACGGTATGATGCTGTTCATCGCCAGCGAGGTGATGTTCTTCGTCGGCTTCTTCTGGGCCTATTTCCACTTCTCGCTCTACCCCGAGCACGTGCTCAGCGCGGCCAAGCCGTCATGGCCACCCGCTGGCGTGCACACGTTCAATCCTTTCGGCTTGCCGCTGCTCAACACGCTGATCCTGCTGCTGTCCGGCACGACCGTGACCTGGGCGCACCATTCGCTCATCGAAGGGGATCGCAAGCATCTCGTCATGGCGCTCGGCCTGACGGTCATCCTGGGCCTGAGCTTCACCTGCTTCCAGGCCGTCGAGTATTCCGACGCGCCGTTCAAGTTCATTGGCGGCGGGGTCTATCCGTCGGTGTTCTTCCTGGCCACCGGGTTCCACGGCTTCCACGTCATCGTCGGCACCGCCTTCCTGATCGTGTGCTGGTTCCGCGCCCGCAACGGGGAATTCTCGCCGCAGCGCCATTTCGGCTTCGAGGCCGCGGCCTGGTATTGGCACTTCGTCGACGTGGTCTGGCTGTTCCTATTCGTCTGCATCTATATCGGCGGCATCTCCAACGTCGTCGCCGAGTAGACTGAACCGACCGCGAGCGGCCCGCCGGCTGTTATGGCCGGCGGTGTCAGCAGCTCTGATGCTGGCGCTCACGCTGGGTCTTGGCGTGTGGCAGATCGAGCGCTTGCACTGGAAAGAGCATCTACTCGCGGAGATCGACCGGGCTGAGGCGGCGCCGGCGGTCCCGCTGCCCAACTCGCCGGTTCCGTTCGAAAAGGTCCAGGTCACTGGCCGGCTCCGGACGGGGCTCGTCGCGCGTTATGGCTCCGAGGTCCGCGCCACCGCCGACGGTCCGCAACTCGGATCCCAACTCATCATGCCCTTGGACCGCCCGGGTGAGGTGCCGATCCTGGTCGATCGCGGCTGGTCTCCCGATGGCGCCGCCGCGCCCGCCGCCCCGGAGACGGTCACCGTCACCGGCTACGTCCGTCCACCCGAACCGGCCGGCCTGTTCGCGCCGAGTCCCGACCTGGCCCAGCGCCGCTTCTGGTCGCTCGACCCGGCCCCGATCGGCGCCGCCCTCGGCCTCGCGCAAGTCGCCCCCTACACGCTCGTGGCCCTTGGCGCCGCCGACGCCATCCCCGCGCCGGCGCAGGCGCTGCCCCGCCCCCCGAACGACCATCTCGGCTATGCCATCACCTGGTTCGGCCTGGCCGCCTGTCTGATCGGCATCTTTGCCGTCTTCGCCCGGAGGACCCTGCGCTGATGAGCCCCTACGATCGCCTCGCCGACCGCTTCGCCCGCATCGCCACCCTGGGCGAAGCCAGTTCCGTGCTGCACTGGGACGCTTCGGCCATGATGCCCGCCGGCGGCGGCAAGGCGCGCGGCGACCAGCTCGCCGTGCTCGCCGGCATGGAGCACGCTATGCTGACCGAGGCCAAGGTCGGCGACGACCTCGCCGCCGCCGAGGCGGCAGCCCCCGACCGCGAGTGGGACGCCGCCAATCTCCAGCTGATGCGGCACGCCTACATCCGAGCCACCGCGTTGCCGGCCGATCTGGTCGAGGCCCAGGCGCGGGCCAACTCGGCCTGCGAACAGGTCTGGCGGGAGGCGAGGGCGCGCTCCGATTTCGCCGCGGTCTCGCCCTACCTGGCCGAAGTGGTGTCGCTGACCCGCCAAGCCGCCGCCGCGCTCGCGCCGGCGCTCGGCCTGACGCCCTACGACTCGCTCATGGACGGCTTCCAGCGCGGCGTCACGGCCGAGGACGTCGAGCCGGTGTTCGACCGTTATGAGCATTGGATGCGCGATGCGCTGCCCCGCGCCGAGGCGATCCAAGCGCGGCAAGGCCCGCCGGTCCCGCTGGAGGGGGTGTTCCCAGCCGACCGGCAGGAGGGATTGTGCCGTCACCTCGCGGCGCGGGCCGGGTTGGAGACGGAGCATTTCCGGCTGGACCGCTCCGCCCACCCGTTCTGCGGCGGCACCCCGACCGACGTCCGCATCACCACCCGCTACAACGAGGGTGACCCGGCGCAAGCGCTGATGGGCGTCCTGCACGAGACCGGCCACGCCCTCTACGAGCGCGGCTTGCCGGTCGAATTCGCCCGCCAGCCGGTCGGCTCCGCGGCCGGCATGGCGGCGCATGAGAGCCAATCGCTGATCATGGAGATGCAGGCCTGCCGCAGCGACGCGTTCCTGCGCTGGCTCGGCCCGGAACTGCACGGCACCTTCGGCGGCGACGCCGGGCCCTATGACCCCGGCAACCTCCGCCGTCTCTGGCGCCGAGTCGAGCGTGGCTTCATCCGCGTCGATGCCGACGAGATGACCTATCCGGCCCACGTCATCATGCGCTTCCGCCTGGAGCGCGCGCTGATCGCCGGCGACTTGCAGGTGGCCGACCTGCCCGGCGCCTGGCGCGATGGGCTGAACGGCCTGCTCGGCATCACGCCGCCGGACGACTCGCGCGGCTGCCTGCAGGACATCCATTGGTATGACGGCCTGTTCGGCTATTTCCCCAGCTACACGCTCGGCGCGATGGGCGCCGCGCAGCTCATGGCCGCGGCCCGGCGCGAGGTCGACGGACTCGACGCAGCCATCGAGCGGGGCGAGCTGCAGCCGCTGCTGCACTGGCTCCGTGCCAAGGTGCACGGCCAGGGTAACCGGCTGGGCTTCAACGATCTCCTCGCCTTCGCCACCGGCAAGCGCCTCGATCCCGCCGACTTCGAGGCGCATCTCACCGCGCGCTACCTGGATGGACCGACGACGCACTGACTGATTGGCGGAGGCGCGGCTTGATGGTAGAGCCCCGCCACGTTTCGCGCCCAGGGCGATTTTGCCGGGCCGACTTCCGCCCACAGTTCAAAGGAGTGCGTGTATGGCTGACCCGAAGATGACGCCGATCGATCTAGAGCCGTCCGAGGTGGCGCTCGTCATCGGTGAAGAAGATGGCTCGATGACGGTTCGCGTGGTCCCCGCCCGCGAACTGCCCGAGGGCGCGACGGACGTGCCGGAGCCCTATGGCATCGCCGTGGCGCTCGCGATGCGCCTGCTCAACGATCCCGATTTCCACGACGACGTCATGGAATGGTACGAGAGCCAGGAAGACGATGAGGACGAGGAAGAAGACGACGTCGACGAGGACGACGAGAAGGACAAGTAGCCGCCCCCATGCGCTACGTTTCGACCAGAGGCCAGGCCCCGGCGCGCGATTTCGCCGGGGTTCTGCTGGCCGGGCTGGCCGAGGATGGCGGGCTGTTCGTCCCGGAGACGTGGCCGAACCTGTCGCCGGCCGACCTCCGCTCGATGCGCGGGCTGCCATATCCGGAGATCGCCGCGCGGGTGTTGCACCTGTTCGTCGGCGACTGCATCGCATTCGACGTGCTGCAGGCCCTGTGCCGCGACGCCTACGCCGGGTTCGGCAGCCCGGCCGTCGCGCCACTGGTCCAGCTCGAGACCGGCCTCTGGTCGCTCGAGCTGTTCCACGGTCCGACGCTCGCCTTCAAGGACATGGCGATGCAGGTCCTCGGCCGCCTGTTCGAGCTGGTGCTGCGGCAGCGCGGCGAACGCGTCACCATCGTGGCCGCGACTTCGGGCGACACCGGCTCGGCGGCGATCGAGGCCTTCCAGGGGCTCAGCGCGCTCGACGTGGTCGTCATGCACCCGCAGGGCCGCACCAGCGAGGTGCAGCGCCGGCAGATGACCACGGTCGACGCTGCCAACATCGCCAACATCGCCGTCGACGGCACGTTCGACGACTGCCAGGACCTGGTCAAAGCCATGTTCGCCGACGCGCCGTTCCGCGCCGAGATGCGGCTCTCGGCGGTCAACAGCATCAACTGGGCCCGCGTCGCCGCGCAGATCCCGTATTACGTCGCCGCGGCCGTCGCCCTCGGCAGCCCGGACCGCGAGGTCGCCTTCAGCGTGCCCACCGGCAATTTCGGCAACGTGCTCGCCGCCTGGGCCGCGCGCCGCATGGGCGTGCCGATCGCCCGGCTGATCGTCGCCAGCAACCGCAACGACATCCTGACCCGCTTCCTCGACGCCAACGACATGAGCATCCGCACCGTCGAGCCGAGCCTGTCCCCGAGCATGGACATCCAGGTCAGCAGCAATTTCGAGCGCCTGCTGTTCGAGCTGCTCGACCGCGACCCGGCCGCGACCGCCGCCACCATGCGGGGCTTCCGCACCGCCGGCCACATGGGCGTGCCCGAGGCGGCGTGGCACCGCGCCCGCACCTTGTTCCAGGGCTTCCGGCTGGACGACGAAGGCACCGGCGCGGAAATCCGTCGCTTGTGGGGGCAGGGCTATCTGGCGGACCCGCATACCGCCATCGGCATCGCCGCCGCCCGGCAGTTCCCCTGCGCCCACATCCCGACCATTGCGGCCGCCACCGCGCATCCGGCCAAGTTCCCCGAGGCGATGGAGGCCGCAACCGGCATGCGCCCCCCCCTGCCATCGCGGCTTTTAGACCTATATGAAAGAGCCGAACACTTCACGTGCGCACCGGCCGACCTCGAGTCGATCGAGGCCAAGGTCCGCGCTTTCGCCCTAAGGAACCACGCATGAGCGACGCCGTCCGCGTCAC
This sequence comes from uncultured Acetobacteraceae bacterium, assembly GCA_964657565.1. Taxonomy (GTDB): domain Bacteria; phylum Pseudomonadota; class Alphaproteobacteria; order Acetobacterales; family Acetobacteraceae; genus JAVVHH01. The sequence goes on along the minus strand of CAZZVQ010000040.1, from coordinate 31,126 downwards.
CCGCCTGCCGTCCGGCCTGACGATCGTCTCGGAAACGATGGACCGTGTCGAAACCGTCTCCTTCGGCGCCTATGTCGCGACGGGAACGCGCAACGAGACGGAAGCCGAGAACGGCGCGTCGCACTTCCTCGAACACATGGCGTTCAAGGGCACCGCCACCCGCAGCGCGTCGGACATCGCCGAGGCGATCGAGAACGTCGGCGGCCACATCAACGCCTACACCGCGCGCGAGCAGACGGCCTACTACGTCAAGCTGCTGAAGGAGGATCTCGCCCTCGGCGCCGACATCATCGGCGACATCCTGACCCACAGCACCTTCGCGCCGGAAGAACTCGAGCGTGAGCGCGGCGTGATCCTGCAGGAGATCGGCCAGGCCAACGACACGCCGGACGACATCATCTTCGACCACTTCCAGGAGACCGCGTTTCCCAGCCAGCCGATGGGCCGCCCGGTGCTCGGCACCGAAATGGGCATCCGCGGCATGAAGCGCGAGCAGCTCACCGGCTACATGCAGCGGCACTACGCGGCCGGCAACGTCGTCATCGCCGCCGCTGGGGCGTTGCAGCATGAGACCGTCGTCGAGCTCGCCAAGCGCCACTTCGCCGACCTGCCGTCCGAGCTGCCGGGCCAATTCCTGCCGGGCGTCTATGCCGGCGGCGAGTTCCGCGAGGAGCGCGAGTTGGATCAGGTCCACATCGTGCTCGGCTTCCCCGCCGTGGGTTACGGCGACCGCGACTACTACCCGTCGCTGCTGCTGAGCACGCTGCTGGGCGGCGGCATGTCGTCGCGGCTGTTCCAGGAGATCCGCGAGAAGCGCGGGCTGGTGTACTCTATATACTCCTTCGCCGCGCCGTTCATCGATGGCGGCCTGTTCGGCATCTACGCCGGCACCGGCGAGGACGAGGCCAAGGAGCTGATGCCGGTCACGCTCGCCGAGTTGCGCAAGGTGAAGCGCGACGTGACGCAGGCCGAGCTCGACCGCGCGCGGGCGCAGGTGAAGGCCGGGCTGCTGATGTCGCTCGAAAGCACCGGCAGCCGCTGCGAGCAGATCGCCCGCCAGATCCAGATCTTCGGTCGCATCGTTTCCACCAGCGAGACCGTCGCCAAGCTCAACGCGGTCACGCTCGAGGATATCAGCCGCTGCGCCATCCGCATCTTCGGCGGCACGCCGACGCTGGCCACGGTCGGCCCGGCCGACCACGTGCCCTCGCTGCCGATGATCGCCGATCGGCTGGCGGCATGAACGAACTCGACACGCTCTCGGACCTGATCCGCCGCGCCCGCGCCGCCGGCGCCGATGCGGCCGACGCGATCGTGGTGTCGGCGACCTCCGTGTCGGTGCAGCGCCGCCTGCGTAAGACCGAGCAGGTCGTCCGCGCCGAAGGGCATGACCTTGGCCTGCGCGTGTTCGTGGGCAATCGCTCGGCCTCGGTGTCGTCCTCGGCCGTCGACCCGGCCGGGTTCGACGCCCTGGTCGCCCGCGCCGTCGCCATGGCGCGGATCGTGCCGGAGGACCCTTATGGCGGCTTGGCCGCCGAGGCCGCCGCGCCGCGAGGCTTGGATCTCGAGCTCGACGACGGACACGAGCCCGATGTCGAGGCCCTGGCCGCCCGGGCCGCGCAGGCCGAGGAGGCCGCGCTCTCCGTGGCCGGCGTGACCAACTCGGAAGGCGCCGAAGCCGGATACTCGCGCGCCCGTATCGCGCTCGTGACCTCGGCCGGTTTCGCCGGACAGACCGCCCGCAGCTCCCATTCCGTGTCGGCGACCGCGCTGGCCGGGGAGGGGACCGGGATGGAGCGCGACTACGACTACTCGAGCGCCGTGCACCTGTCCGACCTCGAGGACCCCCGCGCCATCGGCCGCGTCGCCGGCGAGAAGGCGATCGCCCGGCTCAACCCGACCCGGCCCAAGACCATGCGCGTCCCCGTCGTCTACGACCCGCGCGTCGCCAGCAGCATCCTCGGCCACCTCTCGGGCGCCATCAACGGCAGCGCGATCGCCCGCGGCACCAGCTTCCTCAAGGAGCGCATGGGCCAGCAGATCTTCGCCCGCGGGGTCTCGGTGATCGACGATCCGCGCCGGGTCCGCGGCCTGCGCTCGCGCGAGTTCGACGGCGAGGGCGTGCCGACCCGGACGCACACCGTCATCGACGACGGCGTGCTGACCACCTGGTTCCTCGACAGCCGCAGCGCGCGGCAACTCGGGCTCACGACGACCGGCCACGCCTCGCGCGGCATCAACGGCCCACCCTCCCCGTCGCCGACCAACCTCTATCTCGCCCCCGGCACCGTCTCGCCGCAGGAGTTGATGGCCGACATCAAGGAGGGGCTCTACATCACGGAAATGATGGGATCCAGCATCAACGGCTTGACCGGCGATTACAGCCGTGGCGCCGCTGGCTTCATGATCCGCGACGGCGCATTGGCCGAGCCGGTGGCCGAGATCACCGTGGCGGGCTCGTTGCCGGAGATGTTCTTGCACCTGACGCCGGCCAACGATCTGCGATTCCGCCGTGGCACCGATGCCCCGACGATCCGGATCGAAGGCCTGACCCTCGCGGGATCGTAACGCAAGCCCTATAACCAGAGCTGGATCGGACTATATTCATGTCCAGTTTGCTGGAGGTTTTCTCTATGTCCCGCTCGACCTCGTTGGTTGCGGCGCTCGCTGTTGCCGCTCTGACGCTCGCGCCATCCCTGGCCGACGCGCGCGCCGGCGGTGGCTCGTCGTTTGGGAGCCGTGGCTCGCGGACCTATAGCGCGCCGCCATCGACCAGCACGGCGCCATCGATGGCCCCGATGGAACGGTCCATCACGCCGCGCACCGCCCCGTCCCCCTCGTACGGTGGCGCGCCGTACGGGGCCCCAGCGCCTGCCCGCAGCGGGTTCGCGTCGGGCTTGCTCGGGGGCCTGCTCGGCGCCGGTATCGGCGGCATGCTGTTCGGCCACGGCTTCTTCGGCGGCGGTGCCGGGGGCTTCGGTTTCATCGGCTTCCTGCTGCAGCTCGCGATCTTCTACTTCATCGCCCGCTGGCTGTTCCGCACGTTCTTCCGCCGCCCCGCGCTGGCAGGCATGGGCGGCAGCTTCGCCCGCATGGGCCAACCCGCGCCCGGCATGATGGCTGGCGGGGGCGGCGCGATGCCGCCATCGGCACCCCAGTCGGCACCGGTCGCAATCGGGCCAGGCGACTACCAGGAGTTCGAGCGCACGCTGCAGGAGGTGCAGGCCGCCTGGTCGGCGCAGGATCTGCGGCACCTGCAAACGATCGCCTCGCCCGAGATGGTCAGCTATTTCGGCGAGCAACTCGCCGATCAGTCCAGCCGCGGCGTGCGCAATACGGTGACCGACGTCCGCTTGGACAAGGGCGACCTGTCGGAAGCCTGGTCCGAGGGCGGGCGCGAATACGCGACCGTGGCGATGCGCTTCTCCATGCTCGACGTGACGCGTGACTCCAGCGGCCGAGTCGTCGATGGCGACCCGGCGCAGCGGACCGCCGCCACCGAGCTGTGGACCTTCATGCGTGCCCCCGGCGGCCGTTGGCTCCTATCGGCGATCCAGCAGGGCCGCTAAATCTCACCCAGTGAAAACAAGGCCGTCTTCGATCGGAGGCGGCCTTTCGCGCGTCATCCGTGATGCGAAATGCTGCATCACGGAATCTTCACGTGCAAGATGAGTGTGCGATCGTATGACCCGCTCATCGCAGAGCTGCGAAGGTGCTGGCCTGATGAATGCAATGTCTCCGCCTCGGTTGGTACGATATCGGGCGGTATTTATTTCCGATGCCCATCTCGGCACCAAGTCATGCCGAAGCGATTTCCTCGCCGATTTCCTCGAGCAGATCGATTGCGACAAGCTATTCCTCGTCGGCGACATGATCGACGGCTGGCGCTTGCGCAAGAACTGGTATTGGGACGCCAACCACGACCGCGTGGTCCGCGCTATCCTGCGCCACGCCAAGCGCGGCACCGAGATCGTCTACATTCCGGGCAACCACGACGAGATGTTCCGCGCCTGGCTGCCGTCGGCGCAGGATGCCCAGCAGCTGGAGGTGGCCGGCATCGAGGTGCGGCGGGAAACCACCCACGAGACCGCGCTCGGCCTGCGCTTGCTCATCCTGCACGGCGACGAGTTCGACGGCGTCATGCGCTACGCCAAGTTCCTGGCCCGGTTGGGCGACAGCGCCTACACCGCCGCGCTCACGGTGAACCGCTGGTTCAACGCCATGCGCCGGGTCATGGGCTACGACTACTGGTCGCTGAGCCAATGGCTGAAGCGCCAGGTCAAGGGCGCGGTCAAGGCGATCGACCGGTTCGAGACGACGCTCGCGGCCGACGCGGCCAAGCGGGGCTTCGACGGCATCGTCTGCGGCCACATCCATCACGCCGACATCCGGATGGTCGACGGCGTGCTGTATTGCAACACCGGCGACTGGGTCGAAAGCTGCACCGCGCTGGTCGAGCACATGGATGGCCGGCTCGAGCTGCTCGACTGGGTGGCGATCAACAATCTCTCGCTGTTCCGCAGCAAGGCCGCGTCGGCCTCGGTTCCCGTCCCCGCGCCGGTCTGACACCGATGCGCATCCTCATCATCTCGGACGCATGGCATCCGCAGGTGAACGGGGTGGTGGTGACGCTCGGGATGTTGGCGCAGGAGCTGCGGGGGCTGGGCCACGTGGTCGAGGTGATCGGGCCGGACCGGTTCCCCACGGTCGCCATGCCGGGCTACCGGAGCATCCAGCTTGCGGTGGCCCCGTCGCGGCGGCTGGTGCCGATGATCGAGGCGTTCGCGCCGGAAGCGCTGCATCTGGCCACCGAGGGCCCGCTCGGCTGGGCCGGCCGCCGCTGGGCACTGCGCACCGGCACCAAGTTCACGACGTCGTTCCACACGCGGTTCCCGGAATACCTCCATGCCCGCGGCAAGCTCCCGCTGGCGCTCAGCTACGCCTTCCTGCGCGGCTTCCACGGGCGGGCGCAGGGCACGATGGTCGCCACCGGCAGCCTGCGGACGGAACTCGCCGCGCGCGGCTTTCGCAACCTGCTGCCGTGGTCGCGCGGCGTCGACGCGCATCGGTTCCGCCCGGGTGATCGGGAGGCCTGGCCGTGGCCGCGGCCGATCTTCCTCTATGTCGGCCGGCTCGCCATCGAGAAGAATGTTGCCCGCTTCCTCGCGCTCGATCTGCCGGGCTCCAAGGTCGTCGTCGGCGACGGGCCGCAGCGTGCCGCGCTCGAGCAGGCCTATCCGGCCGCCAAGTTCGTCGGCGAGCGCCACGGTGCCGCCCTGAGCCGCGCCTATGCGGGCGCCGACGTGTTCGTGTTCCCCTCCACCACCGACACGTTCGGCTTGGTCTTGCTCGAGAGCCTGGCCTGCGGCACGCCGATCGCCGCGTTGCCCGTCACCGGCCCGGCCGACATCCTCGCCAATGCCGGCCCGGGGGTCGGCGCCCTCGACACCGATTTGCGCGCGGCGGCGTTGAAGGCGCTGGACGGCAACCGGGCCGCCTGCCGCCTCTATGCCGAGCGCTTCTCGTGGCGCTCCTGCGCCGAGCTGTTCTGCAGCAATCTGGCCTCCGCCTGAGGCGATAGTTTGCCGCCGGTCGGCGGCCATGCTACTCGCCGCCCGGCCATGAAGCGGCTGCTCCGCCATCCCCGGACTTTGGCCCTGGGAGCTCAGGCGCTCGGGGCCTATCTCCGATTCGCGCTCCGAACCACACGCTGGACGCTGCACGGGCGCGACGCGCTGGGGCCGTACCTGCTTGGCGGCGCCGCGATCTTCGCGTTTTGGCACGAGCGGCTGCCCCTGATGCCCGCTTTATGGACGATGGCGCTGCACGAGCGGCGCGGGGCCGAGCGGGGCCGCATGCACGTGCTGGTCAGCCGCCACCAGGACGGACGCCTCATCGGCGCGATCATGCAGGCTTTCGGCGTCGACATCGTCTATGGCTCGTCGGCCCGGCGCCAGAAGGACAAGGGCGGCGTCGCCAGCCTGCGGGCGCTGATCGGCGTGCTCCGGCAGGGCGATCAGATCGTCATCACGCCGGATGGTCCGCGCGGACCGCCCCGCCAGGCCGCTGCCGGCGTGGCCCAACTCGCGGCACTGACGCAGGCGCCGATCATCCCCTGCGCCGCCCAGATCAGCCGGCGACGCGTGCTCGGCACCTGGGACCGGATGGTGCTGCCGCTGCCGTTCGGCCGCGGCGTGCTCGTCTGCGCCCCGCCGATCACGGTGCCGCGCGACGATTGGACGCTGAGCATGCCGGCGATCGAAGCCGCGATGACCGGCGCCGCCGAGACGGCCGACGCGCTATGCGGGGCATGATCTCCGCCGGCTGGCACTGGGGCGCCACGGCCGGCGCGCCGCTGCTGCAACGTATGCTGGAGCGCCGGGTCGTGCGGGGCAAGGAAGACGCCGGCCGCCTCGGCGAGCGACGCGGCGAGGACCGGGCACCGCGTCCGCCGGGTCGGCTGCTCTGGCTTCATGCCGCCAGCGTCGGCGAAGCGCTCTCCGTGCTGCCGGTGCTGGTCAGCCTCGAGCGGCGCGACGCGTCGGTCTCGGTGCTGTTCACCACCGGCACGCTGACCTCGGCGCGGCTGCTCGAACGGCGGCTGCCCGAGCTTGGCCTGCAGCGCGTGCTGCACCGGTTCGTCCCGCTCGACGTGCCCGCCTGGGCGGCCCGCTTCCTCGACCATTGGCGCCCGGATGCGGCGGCCTTCGTCGAGAGCGAGTTGTGGCCGAACCTGCTCGCCGCCTGCCAGGCGCGGGGCATCCCGATGATGCTGGTCAACGCCCGCATGTCGGCGGGCAGCTTGCGGCGCTGGCGCTGGGCGGGCGGGTTCGCGCGCCGGGTGGTCGGCGCATTCGACCGGGTCCACGCGCAATCGGCCGACTACGCCAGCCGCTTGGAGCAGCTTGGGGCGCGCGGTCTGCTGCCCCCGGGCAACCTGAAGCTGGCCTCGCCATGCCTGCCGGTCGACGCCGCCGAGGCGTCCCGGCTCGCGGCCCTGATCGGGTCGCGCCCGCTCTGGCTGGCGGCGATCACGCATCCGGGCGAGGAGACGGTCATGGCCGGCGTGCATCGCCGGCTGGAGGCAGCGCACCCGGGCTTGCTGACGATCGTCGCGCCCCGCCATCCCGAGCGCGGCGCCGCCATTGCCGCCGAACTCGGCGCGGCCCAGCGCCGCTCCCTCGGGCAGGATCCGCCCGACGGCGGACTCTGGATCGTCGATACGCTCGGCGAGCTCGGCCTGCTCTATACGCTGGCCCCGATCGTGTTCATCGGCCGCAGCCTGGTCGGGCGCGGCGGGCAGAATCCGCTCGAGGCCGCGCGGTTCGGCGCCGCCATCGCCGCCGGGCCGCACATGGGCAACTTCGCCGAGATCACCGACATGCTGCACTCGGCCGGCGGGTTGGCGCGGGTGGCCGACGAAGCCGAACTGGCGGCCTGGATCGACCATATGCTGCGCGACCCGGCGGCGCGGAACGCGATGGGGCAGGCGGCCCGGAGCGTCGCGAGCGGGGAGAGCGCCCTGCCGGACCGTATCGCGGGCACCTTGCTCGAACTGCTGCGCCGATGACGCCACCCGCCTTTTGGCAGCGCAACGGCCTTGTCCCCACGCTCCTGGCGCCGGCCGCCGCCCTCGTCGCGGCGGCGGCAAGGCGTCGGCTGAATCGCCCGGGCTGGCGCGCGCCGGTGCCCGTGCTGTGTTGCGGCAACGCCAGCGTCGGCGGCGCCGGCAAGACGACCGTCGTGCTCGACCTGACCCGGCGCTTGCAGCGCCGCGGCGTTGCGGTCCATTGCCTCACGCGCGGCTATGGCGGCCTGTTCAACACGCTCAACACCGCCATCGCGCTGGTGCGCGTCGACCCGGCGCGTCACCCGGCGGCGCTGGTCGGCGACGAGCCGCTTCTGCTGGCCGCCGCGGCGCCGACCTGGGTCGGGGCGGACCGGGCGGCGTCCGCTCGGGAGGCCGTGGCGGCGGGGGCGGAGTTTCTGTTGATGGATGATGGCTTGCAGAACCCGGGGTTGGCCAAGACGGCCTCGCTGCTGATCGTGGACGGCGCCGTCGGCTTCGGCAACGGCCGGGTCATGCCGGCGGGGCCGCTGCGCGAGGCGGCGCGTGACGCGGCGTCCCGCTGCCGGGCCGGCGTGCTTATCG
>CAZZVQ010000040.1:0-22964 GCA_964657565.1 uncultured Acetobacteraceae bacterium | reverse complement strand
GGGGCCCGCGGCGAGAAACGCGCCGAATCCCGGCATCGCGATCGCGCCGATGCCGCCGGCGCGCGGGCGGCGGTGGGGGGTCTCCCGATGCTCGATGCCTGGTTGGCACCGGATCGGGCGCTGCAGGGCGAGCGTGTCTTCGCGTTTTGCGGGATCGCTCGGCCCGGCAAGTTCCTCGAGACGGTCGCGGCGGCCGGGGCGGAGCTGGCCGGGTCGGCGAGCTTTCCCGACCATCATTTCTTCTCGCCGCAGGAGATGGAACAGGTGCTGGCGGCGGCGTCTCGGCACCATGCACGGCCGATCACCACGGCCAAGGACGCCGTCCGTCTGACGCCGGACATGCGGGCGCAAATCGAGGTTTTGGGGGTACAATTGATGTGGCGGGACGAAGCCGCGCTGGAGCGGCTGCTGGACGAGGTGGCGGCATGACGCTGCTGCACCGCGTGGAGGGAGGCGCAGCCCGGGCCGCGGTTCGCCTGTTGCGGGCGATCGGCCCGGTACGAGCGAGCAATCTCTGCGGCGCCATCGCCCGCTTCATCGGGCCGCTGCTGCCGGTATCCAAAGTCGCCGACCGCAACCTGCGCCTGGCGCTCCCGGAGTTGGATGCCGCGGCGCGCCAGCGGATCGTGCGCGGCGTCTGGGACAGCCTGGGCCGGACCGCGGGCGAGCTTCCTCATGTCGGCGGCCTGTCGGAGTGCGCCAGCGGGCCCGGCTGGGAGATCGTCGGCGCGGAGCACATCGAGGCGCTCGCCGCCCGCGGCGGCCCGGCGGTGCTGTTCACCGGCCATATCGGCAATTGGGAGGTCCTGCCGCTGGCGACGGCGCGCAAGGGCGTGCCGTTCGCCACCGTCTATCGCGCCTCCGACAACCCGGAGATCGACGCGCTGATCCTCGAGCTGCGGCGCACCTCTGTCGGGGCCAACGAAAAACTGTTCCCGAAGGGCGCCAAAGGTGCGCGCCAGACGCTGGTTCACCTTCGGCAGAAAGGGTTCGTGGGTCTCTTGCCGGACCAGAAGATGAATGATGGTATCCCCGCCGAGTTCTTCGGCCATCTCGCCATGACGGCGGCCGCGCCGGCCGCGCTCGCGCTTAAGATCGGATGTCCCGTGTTCCCGGCCTACGCGGAGCGGATCGCGCCTTGTCGTTTCCGGCTGACCTACGAGGCGCCGCTGCCGCTGCCGAACACCGGCGACCGGGCCGCCGATGTCGCCGCGCTGACCCAGACCGTCAACGATCGGCTCGAGGCGTGGATCCGGGCCAAGCCGGAGAGCTGGCTCTGGCTCCACCGGCGTTGGCCCAAGGAGATCTACGCCGAGTGAGCCGGCGCGAAGTCCGGGAACAGGCTCGCCAGCCCCTCGGCGCTGGCGTCGCACCGGCCGCGCTCGGTGATGAAGCCGGTCAGCAGGCGTGATGGGGTGACGTTGGCGGCCGGGCTGCTGGTGGGCACGACGCGCACCGTCGTGACGGTGCCGTCGAGCCCGCGGCCGCTGATCGTGGTCAGTTCGGCCGCGTCGCGCTCCTCGATCGGGATGGTCGAGCCGTCGGCGACGGTCCAATCGATCGTGCTCGAGGGTGCGGCGACCCAGAACGGCACTCGGTTGTCGTGAGCGGCGAGCGCCTTCAGGTAGGTGCCGATCTTGTTGGCGGCATCGCCGTTGCGGCTGACCCGGTCGGCGCCGACGATCGCGATGTCCACCTTGCCGTGCTGCATGAGATGGCCGCCGGCGTTGTCGGAGATGACCGTGTGCGGGACACCGTGCTTGCCGAGTTCCCAGGCGGTCAGGAACGCCCCCTGATTGCGCGGCCGCGTCTCGTCGACCCAGACATGGATCGGGATTCCGGCGTTATGGGCCTTGTAGATCGGCGCCAGCGCCGTGCCCCAGTCGACGGTGGCGAGCCAGCCCGCGTTGCAATGAGTCAGCACATTGACCGGATGGTCCGGCTGACGGCCGGCGATTTCCTCTAGGAGACCCTTGCCGTGTTCCCCGATGGCGGCATTCTGCTCCACGTCCTCATCGGCGATCAGGGCCGCCTCGGCATAGGCGGCTTCGACGCGGCTCGCCGCGAGCGTGTTTCGCAGCCGGGTCAGCATCCGGTCGATGGCCCAGCGGAGATTGACCGCGGTCGGCCGTGTCGCCGTCAGGATTTCGGCGGCGCGCTCCATCGCTTCGGTGCGGGGGTCCTCTCGCATCGCCAAAGCCATCCCGTAGGCGGCGGTCGCGCCGATTAGTGGCGCGCCGCGGACCTGCATGCTCCTGATCGCGTGCGCGGCGTCGCGCAAATTCGTCAACCGGACGTATTCTAGCGACCATGGCAGCTTGGTCTGATCGAACACCCGGATCGACCAGCGATCGCTATCATCGACCCAAATCGTCCGATACGCCGTGCCATCGACCTTCATCTATGCCCCAATACGATGCTGGAGCACCTTATAAGAGCCGAACCCGGCGCGCGCTAACGCTGCGGCTGAGAGGGCGGCGGCAGCAGGTCGAGCAGCTCGGGGGGGAGCGGCTCGTTGACGGCGTCGTCATGGCACGATTTCAACGCTCGACCGAGCCAGATGGCGAAGGCCGTCGTCTCGGGGATGTGCACAACTGCTGGTTGATGCGATGCGTGTTCCATACATCGGAAATGCTTGAGCCGCGCTTAAGTTGCGTCCTTTCGTCAACCTGTATGTCACCGTGTGTGTCAAGTCACAATTGGGGCGGATGTGGTTCGTCTTAAAACTAAATCACGACCGGGCGCCGCTGAGGACGAGACGGGCCAATTGCATCCCGAGGCACGCATGAAGTTGCTGGACCGCGATCAGCCGGTCCGCCTTCGGCGTTCGTTCCAAATCGATTTGGCCGTCGTTGACCCAACTTCGCATCAGATCGAAACGGCGGAACAGCAGCACGTTCGGCATGGAGCCGACGAACTGGAAGGCCTGTTCATAGGGATCGATATTGCTGTTGGTCTGCAGAAAGCGGCTGAACTGCGGATCCACCAGAACGAGATCGGCGCCGGCGTGGAGCGTTTTCTCCACTCCATCGGCCAGGGTCTGGGCAAACTCGCTCGGCGGTAGGTTTCGCACCGCCTCCACGGTCCCAGTCTGCCACAGGACGAGGTCGAACTTCTCATGATCCAACATATCGGACAGCAGCTGCAGCTGGTCGGTTGCCGACAGGCCACGGCCGCCGCGGACGGTAACCTTCACCGCGAGACCCGGAACCGCCTTCTCGAGAGCGGTCGCCATTTGTTGCGGGAACGCCGTGCCGCTCGGCGAATCCGTCATGACCTGGGCCGAGGGCAGGGTCGTCTTTGTCGCGCCTTGGAGAGACTGGCCGAGCAGGCTGCCAGGCGCGATGCTTGCCTCAGGGCGGAACAGGTTGGCGGAGCCAACCGCGAGAACCTTGAGGGTGGCGCCGGGCCTAAGCGCCTCGGCAACATGGGGCAGCGGCGCTGCGGTGCCGGCCGCATCGTCGGGCGTGGAGCATTTCAACGCCGGAGGCTCCGCCAGCGTCGGCGACGTTGCGAACAGGATCACCGACAGACCGAAGAACAGAGGCGCCCAGCGCATCAAATCGCTCCCGCGTTGCGAACCGGTTCGGCGGCCAGGTCGCTGCGGGCCGCCGCGCCCTTGCGTCGATACCAGGCGGCTAAAGCCCCAACGGCACAAAGGGCGCCGGCTCCGACGATGTTCACCGCTGCTTGAACCATCCAATCGGGTCGTTCTTCCATCGCAAGGCGTCCCAGGAAAGAGAGAAATATGCCGGCGCAAAACACGGCGAGCGAGTGTTGGCCGCATAAGACGAACGGCAACGCAGCTCGGCTCTGCACCCATTTCGCCCCTTTCGGGACCAGTCGCACGACAAACCATACCAGAGCGAAGATCGAGAGCAGTCGCATGGGATGCAAGCTTTGTTTGTCGACTGAGATCAGGATCCGTGCCGCCCAGAGCGGCATCCGCGTGTCGATGTCTGCGGCTGGCCAAACCAGCCAGAGCAGAACGAGGCCGCAGAGCAAGATGTTCACCGATAGGATGTCGTACAGTCGTTTCGGACCGGGCAGGCGAAACGGCCGGTAGGACAGCGTCGCCCCAATCATGAACAGGAACTGCCAGGCGATCGGATTGAAATACCAGCCCCCACCGGTCCAGGAGGACAGGTTATAGCCGGTAATACGCACGGCGACATACGCGGCAGCCGACAAACCCAGCAGCAGCCAACGCATTCGCAACAGCGGCAAGACCACCGCGAACACCACCAGAAGCGCGATGTACATTGGCAAGATGTCGAGATACGCTGGCTGGAAATGCAGCAGCAGCGCCTCCAGCATCGCGCGGTATGGCGCGTCGGCGAGCGCGTCGATATGGATCTCTTCCAAATAGTCGGAGCGGTCGAGGGCTGTGGCGGAGTAGGACACCTGAGCGCTGAACACGACGAACAGGAAGATGTGCGCGATATACAGCACCCAGGCGCGCCGCAACACGTCGGCCCCCGCGAACACCCAGCCGTTCTTGTCCATGCTGCGGCCGTAGGCGACGCCCGCCGCGTATCCCGCGAGCAGGACGAAGATCTCCGTTGAGTCACACAGCGCGAAGTTGCGCAGGCTGAACTGCGCGATCCAGTTGCCCGGAATATGGTCGATGAAGATCAGCCACAGCGCAACGCCGCGGAAGAAGTCTACTCGCAGATCGCGGTTGGCCGAAATCAGGTTCATCCGCCCTCTACCGCGGTCATCGACCTCGCATATTGGCGAGATTTGCTGAACTTACAGGCTGGCGGCGATACGTTCCAGATCGATCGCAGCCGGGCTGTGCGGATGACGATGAAGAAGCAGCGCCTGCCGACGGATCGACTCAGGCACATTCGGGTCCCGCCGAATGGTTCCAGCGACGCTGGGAGCCCGGCCGAGAAAGCTGACGCAGGCCCGGGTCAGCGTCTCCGCCGTCTGGTCGCCGCCCCGGTAGCTATCGGCTTGGTTGACGACCAGGCGAGCGTCGCCCGACGGGCGATCGACCGAATGTAGCTTCAATGTTGCGTATGCGTCGGTAAGGCTCGTGGGCTCCTCCGTCGCGATCACGATCAATGCATCGGCCCAGGCGGCCATGTGGCGGACGGATTGGTGAATGCCCGCTCCGAGATCCAGTAGGATGTGGTCCCGGCCCGGCAACATCAGCTCGAGTTCGCCCAGCAGGAGTTGCAGGCGATCATCGCTCAGGTTCGTGAGGTCGCCGCAGCCGGACCGGCCGGCGACGATTTCGAAGCCACCCGGCTCGTACGCGGTGATCGCATCGGATAGCGGCGTCGGGCCGGCCAGAACGGAGCCAAGGTCGACCCGCGGCAGCAAGCCGAGTTGAACATCGACATTGGCCAACCCCAAATCGCCGTCGATCAGCAGAACCCGGCGGCCCTGGCGAGCCAAGGCGTGCGCCAGGGTGATGGAAAACCATGTTTTGCCAACGCCTCCTTTGCCGGAGGCAATCGCGATCGTGCGTGGAATCGAACTATTCATGGTTCAGATCTCGGCTGCTCGCTGCGTGTCCGTGCAAGGAGGGCAAGGGGGGAAAGGGAGGATGCGGGATCGGCGTGCCCCTGCGTCCCAGCAGGCCGCGCATAGGACAGACGGTCAGCGATGAACGCGGGCGTCACCTTGGTCAGGCCGTCCGCAACCGCTGGGCTGATGCCGGCATCGGTGAAGGCCAATCCTGTATCCGCCGCCGCGAGCAGCCCACCCAAGCGGCGCGATTGATCCAATCGCGTGGCGACCAGCAGCGCGGCGCCAAGATCCTTGAAGCTGCCTGCGAGGTCTTCGGCATCTGCCGGGTCGAGTCCCGCAGGAAGAACTAAGGCGATCGTGGCCTCGACGGCAGCCTGGCATTCGCGGACGTAGTCCTGATCCTGCGTATCGAACGGGCAGAGTCCCGGCATGTCGATGAGCACAGGCTCGTCCGCTGTCCGCCGCGCAACGGCGCGAGCCAGCTGTCGTGGGGTATCGGCCACGATGAGCGTGAGACCGAGCAGCCGCGTGAACGCTGCCAGCTGCTCGGCCGCACCCGCACGCCGGCCATCGCACGTGATCACCATCGCCGTCTGACCGGAAAGCTTGAGCCGGGTTGCCAGGCGCGCGACCGTGAGTGTCTTGCCGGCTCCGGGAGGGCCGACGAGGAGGAGTGGCGGTTCGCCGGGTCGACAGGGAAGGCTGCCGAACCGCATCTCGGCGCCGAGCGAGGTGGCCAGATCGCCGCGCCCGAGCCGCGCTGCCAACGCGGGCGGCACGCCGTGCCAACGTAACGTGCCGGAGCGCGCCATCTCGCTCGGAAGCACCGGGACCGCTGATGGCCGCGGCGGTTGGAGCGTCCATTGCATCGGAGCGCCCGTTTGCGGGAGGGACGGCTCCGATGGCGGGTGTTCCTGCGCTGCCGTCAATTCGACGCCGCCGTCGACGGCTCGATTGGCAAGGATCAGCGCGTCAGGGCCTAACTCGTCCCGGACCATCGCCATCGCTGCGCCGATATTGGGCGCCTGATAGACTTTAAGCCGCATTACGACTGGATTTTAGCTGCGGAAGATTGAGAAACACTTAAGGTCAGACCGTGCCAAGGGTGCGGATGCGCGCGCGGGCGTAGATTTCAGTTTGAGCGAGCACGGGTGTCGACGGCCGCAGTCGTTCGACGATCGCGCGGACGTGGGAGCGGATCGTGCCGGAACAGAGCAGCACGGGTGCTTCGCCGCCCGCGGTCACGGTCTCGAAGACCGTACGGAAACGCTGCATGAATTCGTTGAGCTTGGTGGGAGCTATCGCGAGTTGGCGATCTTCGGGCGGCCCGACGAGACTTTCGCTGAACGCGGTCTCCCACTCCGGCGACAAGGTGACGAGCGGGATGTAGCCGGCGGGACCGACATGACTGTCGCTGATCTGTCGTGCGAGTCGCGTCCGGACATGGCCGGCGATCGTCTGGATGGCCCGCATCCCGCCACCGCACGCCTCTTGAATTCCTTCGAGGATGGTCGGCAAGTCTCGCAGCGAAATACGTTCGGTGAGCAGCGCCTGGAGCACGCGCTGGACGGCACCCGCGGAAATCTGGCTCGGGATCAGATCGGATACGAGCTTCTGTTGCTCGCGCGGCAAGTCCTCGAGCAGCTTCATTGTCTCCGCGTAGGAGAGCAGCTCGGCCATCGAGTCTCGGACGACTTCGGTCAGGTGCGTGGTCAGCACGCTCGCCGGGTCGACGACCGTGAGATTGCGCAGCAATGCGCTCTCCCGCTGATCCTCCGTGATCCAGAGCGCGGGCAGGCCGAAAGCGGGCTCGACGGTCCGCTCGCCAGGGAGGTCGGGAATGCTGCCCGACGGATCCATCGCCAGCAACTTGGTCGGCCGGAGATCGCCCCGAGCCGCTTCGATCTCTTTGACCCGGATCGCGTAGGAGTCCGCAGGGAGCTGCAGATTGTCCTGGATCCGGACCGGGGGTAGAACGAAACCCATCTCGGACGCGATGGCACGACGGAGACCTTTGATCTGTTCCGTCAGCCGCGGTGCGTCACCGCCGGCCATGGCGAGTAGGCCGTAGCCGAGTTCGAGCCGAAGTGCGTCGATGCGCAGCGCGTCGGCGATCGGCGGCTCGGGTGGTGGGCCCGCCTTCGGCTTTTCCGCGGCGCGTGCTTCGGTCGCCGTCTTTTGCCGCAGCCACGCGCCGCCGCCGGCCAGGAAAGCCAGGCCCAAGAATGGCAACGCCGGCAGCCCAGGCATCAAGGCGAGGGCGGCCGCAGCTGCCGCAGCAAGGGCGAGAGGTTTCGAACTGCCGGCGAGCTGGCGCATCAGGGCGGCGTCCGCCGGGCCCTCGACGCCGCCTTTGGTGACGACGATACCGGCCGCGGTCGAGACGAGCAGCGCGGGGATCTGCGATACCAGACCGT
Source organism: uncultured Acetobacteraceae bacterium (assembly GCA_964657565.1). Taxonomy (GTDB): domain Bacteria; phylum Pseudomonadota; class Alphaproteobacteria; order Acetobacterales; family Acetobacteraceae; genus JAVVHH01. The sequence continues at coordinate 15,066 of CAZZVQ010000040.1, read as the reverse complement.
CGCCGACCGTCAACGTGGTGTATGTTGCCGCCGCCTCGCTGAAAGGCATCCCGTGTCGGACTAATCCAATCGCGAGGCCCCCGAAGATGTTGATCGTGGTGATCAGCAACCCGGCGATCGCATCGCCGCGGACGAATTTCGCCGCGCCGTCCATGGCGCCGTAAAATCCGCTCTCCTCCTCGAGCTCACGCCGCCGCAGGCGGGCGGTGCCCTCGTTGATCAGTCCGGCGGATAGATCGGCATCGATGGCCATCTGTTTGCCGGGCATGGCATCGAGGCTGAAGCGAGCCGCGACTTCGGCGATCCGCCCAGAGCCCTTGGTGATGACCATGAAGTTCACCACGAGGAGGATCGAGAACAAGATCACGCCGATCACGACGTCCCCGCCCATCAGGAAGCCGCCGAACGCTTCGACGACATGGCCCGCGGCGGATGGACCTTCATTGCCTCGGCTGAGGATCAGACGGGTGGTCGCGACGTTGAGCGATAGGCGCAGGAGCGTCGTCAGCAGCAGCAAGGTTGGGAAGCTGGTGAAATCCAATGGACGGCCGAGGAATACCGCGACCATGAGAACGAGGACGGAGGCCGTCACCGACAGTGCGAGACCGACGTCCAGCAGCGCCGACGGGAGGGGGACGACCAGCACCGCAAGAAGCGCGATGATGCCGACCGCGAGCCCGATATCGGTTCCGGGCATATACGGTTTGGCCCGGTTCCCCAAGCGAAGCAGGGTCTCCTGCATCGTTCTAGGCCGGGTAGGCTGGTGGCGGGACGGCCATGCCGGCGCGCGTGTAGTCGCGTAGTTTGTTGCGCAGTGCGCGGATCGAGATGCCTAGGATGACGGCCGCATGGGTTCGATTGCCCAGGGTGTGACCGAGGGTCTCTAGAATGAGATCGCGTTCGACCTGTTCCATCGTCTGCCCGACCAGCCCGGTAACGCCGGTTCCGGCACGTACGACAGCATCCGGCGCGCCACCCGAGAGCTCGATTGCCTCCGGCCCGACCAGGTCGCCCGAGGCGAGCAAGACGGCACGATGGACCACGTTCTCGAGTTCGCGAACGTTGCCGCGCCACTTGTGCGCGTTGAGTTTCTGGTGCGCCGCGCGCGACAGCGGGCGGTAGGCTAGGCCGTTCACGTCGGCATAGCGGCGGCAGTAATGATCCGCCAAAGCCTCGATGTCGCCGGGCCGCTCGCGAAGCGGCGGCAGGCGAAGACTGACCACGTTTAGACGGAAGAACAGGTCCTCCCGAAACCGGCCTGCGGCAACTTCGCTGGGAAGATCGCGGTTGCTCGTCGCGAGAATGCGGACGTTTATCTTTACCGGTGCGCTGCCCCCGAGCCGATCGATTTCGCGCTCCTGGATCGCGCGCAGCAACTTCGCCTGCAAGCGCACGTCCATCTCCGTGATCTCGTCGAGCAGCAGAGTGCCCCCGTCAGCGGCCTCGAACTTCCCGGCCCGGCGGCCGATCGCGCCGCTGAATGCTCCTTTCTCGTGGCCAAACAGCTCCGATTCCAGCAAGTTCTCCGGAATGGCGGCGCAGTTCAGCGCAATGAACGGGCCGTTGGTGCGACGCGAGCGACGATGGATGTGGCGGGCGATCACTTCCTTGCCGGTGCCGGATTCACCGGTGATGAGAATGCTGGCTTCCGAAGGTGCGACCTGGTCTGCCCGACGAACCGTCTCGAGCATGACCGGATCGCGCGCGATCAGGGCATGCGTCTCGCCCGATGCCGCTTCGAGGATGGCGGCGATCAGATCGGGATCGGGCGGGAGCGGTAAGAATTCGCGCGCACCGTCCCGCATCGCCTGCAGTGCCGACGGCGCGTCCGCATCGGTACCGCATGCGACGACTGGCGTGGGGATCCGCTCGGCCGACATTGCCCGCACGAGCGAGCCGACATCATGGGGCAATTCGACGAGGACCAGGTCGACTTTGGCATCCGCACGTAAGCGCGCCAGCGCGGCGCGTTCGTCGTCGACTTGTTGCAGCTTAGCCCCGCGCCCGGCGGCGATCCGCGCAGCTTTGCCGAGTTCTCCACCGAGCGAACCAAGAATAAGGACGTGCATCGCCGTGTCCTAAAGTCGATCGCTTTTAACGATCTCGGTCATGGTTACGCCGAGCCGGGTCTCGTCGACGAGAACGACCTCGCCACGTGCAACCAGTCGATTGTTGACGTAGATATCGATCGCTTCGCCGAGCTTGCGATCGAGCTCCACGACGGCTCCGCGGCCTAATTTGAGCAGTTGGCTGACTTGCATCGTGCTCTTGCCCAACACAGCGCTGACGGTGACCGGGATGTCGTAAACCGCTTCGAGATCACGAGGTCCACGACCGATTTCGCCCGGCGCCGCCTCAGCAAGATCGGCCAATTCCATTTTATTCGGCATATGCCATCCTCTTTTTCGACGTGGCTTCGACTGGTTGTTGCAGGCCGAGTTGACCAAGCGCGTCCTGGATGGCCTGCATGATCTTCCGGGTGTCTCGCACCATGGAGCCGTTCTCCCAGGTGACCTTCACGTCGCCGCGCTCCAGCGGCGCGGCCGTAATGTCGATCAATGCGGCCAAGTCCGGTTCGAGCTCTGCGACATCGCCCTGCATGGTGGCAACCAGGTCCGAGTGAACCCGGACGTGGATCCTAGTTTGGGAGCGGATCGTAGGCAGGAGGCGACCAAGCAGCGCACGGACTTCCTCCGCACCATGCTCTTGCGAGAAATGCGGAAGGAGGCCTGTGACGATCGACAGGATCGTGGTGACGGTCGCCTCTGCTGTGAGCAGGGCAGCTTGCTCGGTGACGTCACGGATCCCGGCCAATACGGGGCCGAGTGCGGCGATGGCGTTGAGGCGCTTTTGTTCGTCGCCATGCTGCCATTCCGCACGAGCGGCTTGAACCGCGGCCGCGCAGGCCGCGTCGACATCGCCCTGAGTAATGATCGGCACCGACGGTTCCGGCATCGAACGCCCAGAGTTTTGTTGGTTATCTGCCGGGTTGTCGAAATCCTCTGCATAGAGGATGCCGAATACGCTGGAGGAATTCGAGGCGGACGCTTTGGTCATACCGTGCTGCATGCCGTCCATCATCAGTATACAATCTCCTCGGCCGCGCCTTCGTTGACGTCGATCAAGCCCTGGGTCGACAATTCCTTTGCAGTATTGACGATGATGCTTTGAGCTTCATCGACGTCGCGCAACTTCACCGGACCCAGCGACTCGATATCATCTCGCAGCATGCGGCCGGCACGTTCGGATAGGTTGCTGAAGAACAGCTCGCGCAGCGGCTCGGACGCACCCTTCAGTGCGAGTGGCAGCTTGTCCTTGGGCACCGCCCGCAACAGCACTTGCATATGTTCGGACGAGAGGCGGCGTAGATCGTCGAACGTGAACATGAGCGATTTGATGCGGTCGGCGGCCTCACGATTTCGCTCTTCGAGAGCCGACACGAAGCGCGCTTCGTTCTGGCGATCGAGGCTGTTGAAAATCTCTGCCATCATCTCGTGACTATCTCGGCGGCTGGTGCGGGCGAGGTTGGACATAAACTCGGACCGCAATGTCTGTTCGACGCCGTCAAGAATATCCCGCTGCACGCTCTCCATCCGAAGCATCCGCATGACGACCTCGATCGAAAATCCATCCGGGAGCAGGGTGAGAACCCGGCCCGCGTGATCAGGCTTGAGCTTGGACAGCACTACTGCGACGGTCTGCGGGTATTCATTTTTCAAGTAGTTCGCGAGAACCGCCTCGTTCACGTTGCCCAGCTTGTCCCACATCGTCCGTCCCGCGGGACCGCGGATTTCTTCCATTATCTGATGGGCACGATCTTTGGGGAGGGCTTGTTGCAGCAGCAACTCGGTCGCCTCGAAGGAGCCCATGACGTTGCCCTGCGACCCGATGCCGTCGGCGAACTCGTTGCAGAGTTGTTCGACGACCTCTGCCCGGATCGTGCCGAGCATCGCCATCGCGCTAGAGACTTCGCGGATCTCATCCTCGTGCAGCATGCCGAGCAGCTTCGAGCTATGCTGGGGGCTGAGAGCCAGCATCAGAACGGCCACCTTCTGCGGACCTTGAATGGCAGTCTTCACGGCGATTGGAGGCATCAGTTCGCCTCCGCGAGCCAGTTGCGCAGCATGGCGACGCTGTCGTCGGTTCGCTCCTCGATCAGCGTCGTCACACGTGTGATCGAAGCCATTCTCATCTCACCTTCCACGTTAGCGACGTTCACCATCTCATCGCTCCCATGTTCAAGGCGGGCCGTGGCGCCTGGCGTACCGGGCAGGGCAGCGTTGCCGCCACCTGCTTGGATGGGAGCAGGCGTTGCTGCGACTGAGAGACGTAGCGCCATCGGGCGAAGAACGAAGAGGAGTGCGGCAAGCACGCCCAGAGCAACCAGCCCGTTTTCACCGAGGCGATACATGTCGGATTTGTCGAAGCGCGACCAGAACGATAGCGGTGGCGCATCTGGACCCTCCTCGGCTCCGGCAAAGCGCATCGACACGACATCGACGTGATCGCCACGAGCCTCATTGAAGCCAATCGCACCGCGGACCAGGGTTGCGATACGCTCCAGGTCGGCCGCAGGACGCTCGGTCCACGTGGTGGTCCCGTCAGCGTTGCGGGCGGTCACGCCGTCTACCATGACCGCCAGGCTGATGCGGTGGATCTGCGGCTGCTCGCGAACCAAGGTCCGAACGGTCTTGCCGATCTCGAAATTTGTCGTTTCCTCTTGCTTCTGCTCCTGCGACCCGGCGGGTTGGGCCCCGGCGTCGGCGTTCGGCAAGTTGTTCTGCACGGACACATTGGTCTGCGCTTCAGTGTTGCGGCTGTTATTGCTGCTGTTTTGCTGGCTTCGGACCACTTGCCCGTCCGGATCGAACTTCTCTTGCGTCTCACGGATTTGATCGAAGTCAAACTCAACGGCAGCTTCCGCCCGGACGTGACCAGCCCCCACGCTGCGCTCGAGCATCTCTTCGACGGCCCGTGACAAGCGCAGCTCGGCGCCTCGCTTGAGCTCTTCGCCAGTTTGGGCCGCAGCGGCCGGGCCGGTCGGTCGGCCGGCGCGAGACAGGAGATTGCCGCGGCTGTCGACCATGGCGATGTTCTGGGCCTGCAGGCCTGGGACGGCTGCAGAGACGAGGTTCAGGATCGCTTGAACGCCTTCGTTATCGAGGCGGGCGATCCCGGTCATGGTCAGAACGATGCTTGCCTGGGCTTCCTGCCGCTCTCGGGCAAAAGGTTCACGCCGGGGCAGGACGAGATGGACTCGGGCGGCCCGTACGCCTTGGATCGCGCGGATCGTGCGAGAGAGTTCGCCTTCCATGGCACGGGTTTGCGAGATACCCTGCTGGAAACTGTTGGCGGTGAGGCCGTCAGTCCGGTCGAAGATCTCGTATCCGATGGAGCCGCCCGATGGCAGGCCTTCCTTCGCCAGCAGGAGGCGAGCGCGATCGACCTGATCGCCTGCAACCAACACTCGGCTGCCGCCGCCCTCGCTCTTATGGGCGATGTGAGCCTTATCCAGCTGATCGATGACTTGGCTGGCTTCGCGCAGATCAAGATCACCGTAGAGCAGTGCAAACGGCCCATCGTTGCTGCGCATAGCAAGATACGCGAGCAGACCGAAGCAGATCATCGCCACGGCGGCCATCGCCGCCAAGCGGAGAGGTCCCAGCGAGCGTAGACCGGATATCAGAGAGGTCATTGCCCGATCCCATTTTGCCACCGTGCCATGGTTTCATTCTGCCAGGGCCAAGTTACCGAACGATTAACCGCCCGGCAGAAAGTGCCTATTCAGGACAAAAACCACATACCGAGGTAGGCAATTGCTACCCAGATCGGGGCGGACAGCAGAACGCCAAAGGCGAGGCCACGGATGGCGGCGGCCTGATCGACCTCATCAAATTCGATCACTGTCGTTGGTTCGGCATTGCGCAAGATCGGGATCAGCACCGGGCTTACATTCTCGATACGGCCTGGCCGGCGACGGTCGGTGGTTTCTACAGGTGTTTGAGTTGCGGACGCGGCTTCAGCCTCAGTGACTTCGATCATCGGGTTGTCTCCACTTACGTCCGGCAACAGTGAGGGGCCGGCACCGTGCAGATGACTCTAGAAGGTAAAAGTTAACGATTTCTCTCTATGGGACTGCGTGAGAGCACCGATTGAGGCCGGCACTCTTCTATTCCTGCGGGAGGTTTTCTCCCGCAGGAATAGAGGGGCAAGCGGCGGCTCAGATGGGCTCCGATCAGGAGCCGGAGGCCACAGATTGGATGGAGCCGATGTCGGACTGCAAGTCGCCCATCACGGCGTTGACCGCGGTGCCGCTGCGCTGCATGCCGGTCACCGTGCCAGTGACAGTGGTCGCAATACCGGTGCCGCTTTGGTTGGAGACCGACACCTTGTAAGAGCCGTCGGGCCGCGTATTGCCGTTACTGTCCTGTCCGTTCCAATTCCAGTCATTGTTGCCCGCGGTAGCCGCCAGGTTGGTTTGCAGGACCTTTTCACCCGATGCCGAGGTGACCGTGATCGTAACGGGTTCGGCCGTCGGCGCCGTGAAGTGAATTTGGGCGTTGCTGCCCTGCAATGTCAGATGATCGTTCGTGACGGTAGCCTGCTTTCCGACCAGCGACGACGACTGCAGTATCGTATTGCTCTGGGTCGCGGTAATGAGATTGGTCAAGTTTGTGTTCGTGTTGATTTGTTGCTCGACGCTGGAGTATTGCACGAGCTGGCTGGTGAACGTGTTGGTGTCCATCGGGGCCGTCGGGTCTTGGTTCTGCAACTGAGTCATCAATAGGCTCAGGAAATCGTTCAGATTGCCACTCAATGAGTTGAGGGCCGTGTTCGATGTCGAACTTGCCGTGGAGGCGGTCGAATCAGTCTTGGTGGTGGTAGCTGACACTGTCATCTCAATTACTCCTCAGGCTGTGATGTCGACGCCGGTGCGAACGACTCTCGATTGTGCTGCCGATGCAACGTCGATGTCGTTGGAATCACCCAGGTTCTGTTGATAGTAGGGGTTAGGCTGGCGCTGGAACCCGTTGCCGGATTGGTCGCCGTTCGCGGTGTTATTGCCGGACAAACCCGCACCGAACGTTTCTGCGGTCGGGATGGTTGGAGCAAGACTGAACTCGATCGTACGGCTATTTTGCGGGATGCCCGCGTGGTCTAGAGCTTGTTGCAACTGCGATTGATCGTGGACAAGGCGCGACAAAGTTTCCGGTCGTTCGGCGATTAGTTGGATTTTGGCCGGACCGTCGTTGGTGCGTTCGATCCTGACGTCGACCCGGCCCAATTCGACCGGAGTGATCTGGATCGTGGTCACATGAGGCGCGACAGATCCTGCTTGGGCCGGGCTGGTCAGCACCACTTTGACCGGCTCGGCGATGGCTTGCGCTACTTGCGCGGCGGGGGACGCGGGAGGTGGTGGGGCTTCTTGCGCGGGCCGGGTCGCAGCCGTCGCGGCGGCGGGAACGGGGCCGTTGGTTGGCGATTGCGTTGGCGCCAGTGCTTGTACCTCTGGGGGCGACGAGGGCGATGGCTGAGTTGCGGGGGTGACGTTGATGGACGGGCTCGGCGATTGCGGCGATCTGTCTGGCGCGCTGGTGCGCACGGGCGCGCCGCTGCGGGCGGGCAGCATCGTGGGTGCAGCCGCGGTCGGTGCGACAGTGAGGCTGGCGAGCTGGGGCGAGGGCAGGGCGGCCGATGACGCCGAAGGAGGTGGGTCGACTTGGCTCGTGGTGGCGGTTGCGAGTTGCGGCCTCTCTGCAGGAGCAGACGGGGCCACGCTCTCCGGGCCGTCATCGTCGACTGACAGCCCGGCCTGAGTGGAAGCTGCGGCCTGGTCGGCCATGCGCGCCGTGGCGGGCCTCTCGGCCGGCGGCGAGGCGGCACTCGCGGGGTCTGCTTTGAGCGGGGTGGGGGTTGCTGCCGGTGCGGCGGGAGCCGACATGACATCCGGTGCGACTTGTTCGGATGTTGGCGCCGCACTGCCGGGCGCCGCACTCGGCCCGTCGGCGCTGATAGCCGGTGCAGCGGCCAGGCCCGTCGTCGACTGAGGAAAGGAGCCGGCGGCTGGGTTGGATTGGGTCGGGATAGGCGACGGGACAGGAACCATCGGGGCGGGCGCGGGAGCCTCGGCAACTACGAGGAGCGTTGCCGGGTTGGCCTCAGAGGCGGCGATGTCGGGTTTGACCTTCTTGTCGGCCTTATCGGCGGCCTTGGGCACGGTGGCGGCGCTTGCATTCGTCGGCTGGGAGGCTGGCGCGCCGAGCAAAGCGGCGGTCTGCAGCGGTGCGCCGCCCTGCAACGCTGGTGCCGTCGGCGGCGGTGCTGCGGGCGGGAGCGGGGTGGGCGGCGCCGGAAGCGAGGCGGGGGACTGTGCGAGGGCCGCCGGCACCGCCGCGCTGACCGCGCCGCTACCAGGCGCGGTCGCGGCGGCTGCGGTCGACACCGTGAGAGGTTGGCCGAGTTGATCGAGCAGCGAGGCGAACGCGCCCCCGGATGCGGCGCCAAAGCGGGCGGACACGGTTGTGGCGCCGGCCGCGGACGGGACGGGTGCAACGAGAAGAGACGGGTCTACCGACAACGCGGGATTTGGCATGGGGTGGTTAGAGCAAGGAGCGGGCCAACGCTGGAACCGAGCAAATCCAGGTGTTGAGAGGAGGGGCTCGGCAGGAATTGCCGGGCTGCATGAGCCTGCTCGGCTAAATCAGCCGGGTCGCTCGGGACAAAACGCTGATGTTTCAGGGCTCCGGCGTTGGCACGAAAGATGCGATGGGGTTGGGATCACATCGGGAACCCATCATGTCGCTCTTTGGTGCAATGACGACGGCCATCGCTGGCCTTACCTCTCAGTCGACTGCGTTCAGCAACGTGGGCGACAACCTCGCCAATACGCAGACCACCGGCTATAAGAGTGTCGACACGACGTTCGACAACTACATCACCGTCAGCACGGCGACGGTCAACGAATCCGGCACCGTCGTGGCTCGGCCGCAGTATAACAACTCGCTGCAGGGATCGGTTACGTCGTCGACGAGCCCGCTCTCGCTCGCCATTTCCGGGCAGGGGTATTTTCCCGTGAGCGCCCAGAACGGCACCGCCAACGGTGAGCCGACCTTCGACGGGCGGCAGCTCTACACCCGTGCTGGCGATTTCAAGCTCGACGCCAACGGGTATCTGGTCAACAGCTCGGGCAATTTTCTCAACGGCTGGCCAGCAGACTCGACCGGGAAGATCGACGAGACGCGGCTGACGCCGCTTCAAGTTGGCCAAAGCGGGTATGCGCCGGTCCCGACGACGCAGGCCTCGATCTCAGCCAATCTTCCTGCAACGCCGCCGGCGACCACGCCGCCACCGTCGTATACGACAGAATTGCCTGTGGTCGATCCGGAGGGGACGCAGCGAAATCTGGAACTGACGTGGACGCCGAGCACGACCAACGCAAACACCTGGTCCTTGAACATCGCCCAGCAGGGGAGCCAGACATCGCTGGCCACCTTCGATGTCGGCTTCGGTACGGCTGGCAACCCGAATGCCGGGCAAGGCACGATCGGGTCGGTGACCCCGACAGGCGGGACAGGGAACCCGCAGGGAAGCACATATGGCACGTCAGTGAACGCCAACGTATCGTTCACCGCCAATTTCAACGGTCTCGGCAACCAGCCGATCACTCTCGATCTAGGCAAGTTCGGCGGCACCGATGGCGTCACCCAGTTTGCCGGAACGGATTACAACCTGGTCAGCACGTCCCAGAACGGCATCAAGCCCGGCAGCTTCAGCAGCGTCTCCATGCAGCAGAATGGCGACGTTCAGGTCAACTACGACAACGGGTCGTCCCGCGTTCTGGCGCAGATTCCGGTGGTCACCTTCGCGAGCCCGAACTCGCTGCAGCGTCAGGACGGGCAGGCGTTCCTAGCCACCAATGCGAGCGGGAGTCCCCGGGTCAACCAGCCCGGTGGCAACGGTGCCGGAACGCTGGTCACGAGCTCTCTCGAAGGAAGCAACGTCGATATCGCGAATGAATTCACCAAATTGATCGTCGCACAGCGAGCCTACTCGGCAAATACCAAGATGGTAACCACGGCCGATGACTTGCTGCAGCAGACCATCGACATGAAGAGGTAACCCATGTTTCTCGGCAACACGCTCAGCGCGGCGTCCTCTGGTCTGGACAGCATCGAACGGCAGATCGCGGTTTTGTCACAAAACGTGTCGAACGCGAGTACTCCCAACTATGTCCATGAGTCGACACCGCTCAGCAGCCAGGACAGCGCCGGCGGCCCGGCCGGTGTTCGGACCGGCCAGCCGGTACGCGATATCGACGTGCAGCTGCAGTCCAACCTATTCGCGTCCGTTGCGAACGAGGCGGGCAGCAATGTGACGCAGACCTCGCTGGCGGGGATCGACCAGGCCTCGGGCACGCCGGGAAGCGGTCAGGATCTGGCATCGCTCGTTGGTTCGTTGCAGGATTCCTTCACGACGCTCGGTGCCGATCCATCGAATCAGACCCAGCAAAACACGGTGCTCGACAAGGCAACTTCGCTCGTCGACGGTATCCACTCGCTGAGCGATTCGCTGGTGCAAGCACGGCAGAAGGCGCAAGATTCGCTTTCGGATGGGGTGACCACGGCGAACGCCGCGCTGCACTCGATCGGCCAGTTGTCCGATCAGATCATTGCGGCCAAAGCGAGCGGCCAGAGCACGGCCGGATTGGAAGACGACCGCGACGGGCAAATGAAAACGCTGGCTCAGTTGACCGGCGCCAAGTTCACCCACCTCGCGAATGGCGATGTACAGGCCATCGCCGCCAATACCGTGTTGCCGCTGCACGCCGACACCGGGCCGTTCAGTATCGGTTCAGGTTCCACTACTTTGAATGCCGGGACGGGCAGTTCTGGAGTGCCGGCATTAACGTTGAACGGCACTACCGTGACTAGTTTGGGTGGTGAGATGGGCGCCAACCTTACCCTCCGCGACAAGACCATCCCGGCGATGCAATCGGGACTGGACGATTTCGCGCAGTCGATGGCGTCAACCTTTCAGAGTCAGAACATGCCGTTATTGACCACCAACGGCGTGCCTGCGGTGCCCAGTTCGGCGCTTGGCTTCTCTGCGACGATCCAAGTGTCGACCGCGTTTCAGAGCAACCCGGCGATGCTGCGGGACGGAACCGGCTCGGCACTCGCGTCCGGTGACAACACCGTCATCAACAATGTTTTGAGCAGCGTCTTTTCGTCGTCATCGACCGGGAGCCCCGCGGTTGCGACCGCCCTGGTCGCTAGCTTCGCCGGACAAGCGACGCAGGCTGCGTCGACGGCGACGGCGAATACGTCATTGCGGACCGGGCTGGAAAGCCGGCTTTCGGTAGAGAGCGGCGTTTCCGTGGATTCCGAACTCGCTCAAATGGTCCAACTTCAGACCGCTTACGCCGCCAACGCTAAAGTCGTCACGGCGGTGCAGTCGATGTGGACCCAACTGCTGGATTCTGTCCAATGATCAGCAACGATTATTCCTTCATGGCGCGCCTGGTGAGCGACAGCAGCACGTTGCGCGACCAACTCGACGCCACCAACGAGCAGGTGGCGAGCGGGCGCGTTTCCGACACGTATTCCGGGCTCGGCAATCAGGCGAGAACCTCGCTCAGTCTGACGCCGACCATCGCGCACCAGACGGCGTGGAGCCAGAATATCGACGCCGCGCAGGGACGGTTGGACGTGACTCAAACCGCGATGACGTCGATCTCGGGCGTCGCTTCGAAGTTCTTCGCGTCGATCAATACATTCAACGCCAACGACTCGGGGAGCATTCAAAGCCTGGCCCAGCAGGCCAAGGCCGCGCTGCAACAAGTCGGCGACCTGTTGAATACCAAATCGGGCGATATCTACGTCTTTGGCGGGCAGGATTCCAGCAATCCGCCGGTACCCGATACCGATCCGACGGTCATGAGCACAGGCCTGAGCGGGACCGGGCCGGCACCGTTCTCCAGCTCGATCGGGACCAAGGTTCCAACGATCCAGGTCGGCGCCGGGCAGTCGGTTCAGGTCGGCCTGCTGGCGAACGCGAACACCTTGGTGGCGCCGACGACCGGCTCCTACATGCGCGATACGCTGACTGCATTGGCCAAACTCGCTGGGCTCGGCACGTCCAGCAATGCCACGGCGGATGTCACGAGTGCGCGCAACTACCTGTCGAGCTCGATCTCCGCGATGGCGACCGAAACAGGAACTCTCGGAAACATCCAGAGCACTCTGACGCAGCGTCAGACCGATCTGAGTTCGATCAGCACAGCGTTGACGAAGCAATTATCCGCCGCCGAGGACGTCGACTCGGCGGCCGCGATCACCAAGGCATCGACTTTGAAAACGCAATTGCAGGCGTCGTATCAGATCATCGCTGACACGCGGAGCCTGTCGCTCGCCAACTATCTGTAAGCTGAGGGCTGAACGGGGTCTCCGCAGGGGCGGCATCCATTGGGTATGCCGCCCCGCATCTCGCGATCAGCGCAGCGGTTCGAGGACGCTCACATAGTTGGCCACGGCGGCGCCGCCCATGTTGAAGACGCCGCCGAGTTCAGCTTGCTTGAGCTGCATGTCCCCGGCTTGCCCCGTCAACTGCATCGCGGTGATCACGTGCATCGACACGCCGGTCGCCCCGACCGGATGCCCCTTGGCTTTCAAGCCACCGCTCCGATTGACCGGCAAACGCCCGTCCGGTCCGACGACGCCGTCGAGGATCGCGCGTGCGCCCTGGCCCTGCGGCGCCAACCCCATGGCTTCGTAGGCCAGAAGTTCGGCAATGGTGAAACAGTCATGGACTTCAGCGAATGACAGGTCGGCGAGCCCGATCCCGGCTTGATCGAGCGCCAGGGACCAGGCGTGGGCGGCGCCCTCGAACCGGGTGACGTCGCGTCGCGACAACGGCAAATAGTCGTTGACGTGAACGGCGGCACGGAACCGGACCGCCTTGTTCATCGTGCGGGCGGTCTCGACATCGGTGATCACGAGCGCCGCGGCGCCGTCGGAGACGAGCGAGCAGTCGGTGCGCTTCAACGGAGGCGCGACGTAGGGGTTCTTGTCACTCACGGTGCGGCAGAAATCGTAGCCGAGATCGCGTCGCATCTGCGCATACGGGTTGTCCACGCCGTTCTTGTGGTTCTTGGCGGCGATCATCGCCAACGCGTCGGACTGGTCGCCGTAGCTCTGGAAGTAGCGTTCCGCGATCCGGCCGAACACGCCCGCGAACCCGGCGGGGATGTCGCCCTCCTCCTTGCGGTAGCTCGCGCCGAGCAGGGCGTCGCCCACCTGCGGGCCCGGCGTGGCCGTCATCTTCTCGACACCGAGCACGAGGGCGAAGCGGCCGCGTCCGGCCGCGAGGAAATCGCGTGCCCCGTGGATCGCCGCCGAGCCGGACGCACAGGCATTCTCATACCGGGTCGCCGGCTTGAACCGCAGGGCGTCGATCTGCTGCAGCGGCAGCGAGCTGGGGAAGTCCTGCTTGGAGAAGCCGTTGTTGAACATGCCGAGGAAGACGCCATCGATTTCGGTCGCGTCGATCCCGGCATCCTCGATCGCCGCGCCTGCCACTCTGGCGATGAGACCCTCGACATCCTCCTCGAGCTTGCCGAACGGGGTATGCGCCCAGCCCACGATCGCAGCGTCAGTCATGCCATCCTCCCACTTCTTCTAGATCCGTTGATGCAGCACACAGACGAGCGTGAACAAGCGGCGCGCCGTTTCGTGATCGATCTCGGCTTTGTTCTCCAACCGCTCGCGCAGCAGGTTGGCGCCCTCGTTGTGCAAGCCGCGGCGGCCCATGTCGATGGCCTGGATCCGCTCGGCGCGGCCCTCCTCGACGGCCATCATGTGGCTGTCGACGAGCATCTGGTAGTCCTTGATCAGGCTCCGGAACGGACCGAGCGCGAGCACGATGGCCGTGAGCGGCGCATCCGCGCCATTGCGGACGTCGAACACGAGGCGACCTTCCTGGACCGAGAGATGCAGGGTGTAGGGCCCCGGCTGGGCGACCCGGTCAGGCGTCGAGCAGAGGCTGAAATGGTTCTCGAGTTCGAGGTCGGCCACGGCTTGGGCGCGGTCGGCCTCGAGAATGGGCGATAGCCGGGTCAGTGACTCGCCCGTGAGAACGACCCGCTGGAGCCGCGATGCTTCGCTCACTCGTCGTCTGCACGGACCATGCCGAGCGTCAGCATCCAACCCAGCGTGGCGCCTTTGACCGGGCGGAGCAGCGCCGCGGCCAGGCCGCAACTGAGGGGAATCCAGACCGCTGCCTGGATCCAGAGCTCGGGATGGAAGGCGGTCTCGACCCAGAACATCAGCGGCACGACGAGATGGCCGACCAGGAAGATGACGATGTAGGGCGGCGCGTCGTCGGCCCGGTAGCGGCCGAGTGGCGCGGTGCAGAAGGTGCAGCTCGGGACGACGCTCAGCCAGCCGCGGAACGCGTGGGTCTCCCCGCAGGCCGGGCAGAGACCCTTGAGACCGCGCCAGATCGCCGTCTTGCGCGGAGGGATGGGCCACGCCGGTGCCATCGGCGTACGATCTGGCTGCCAGCGAACCGGCGGTGTACTATCTGGCACGTGACGCCTCTCTTGTCCGGGTTACGGATGAGTTAGGAATTTCGATCTCGACGCTGCAAGAGTAGGTGAGAGCGGGCCGGCCGGTGGTCAATTCAATTTCATCGGCGACAGCCGTCCCGGCGCTCACGGCGCCGGCCGGGTCTGGCCCTTCATCGGGCGGAAGCCTTCGAGCGGGACGTTGGCGCCGGGTCCGCTGACGGGGGTCTTGCGGACGATCTCCGGCGGGGTCGCGGCCGGCGGCGGCGTGTCGGAGGCTGGAGCCGCCGGGTCCGGCGCGGGCGGCGGCATGTCCTGGACGGGGATCGGGCCGCTGTCGTCGGTGGGCGGCTCGGTCGTGGTCGGGACCGGACTCGGCGGCGGCAGCGGCTGCACCGGGGGCGGCGCCAGCAGCGGGATCGGCCCGGAGTAGGACGGCGGGTAATCCGGGCTCGATTGATAGCTCACCGGCGGCGGATAGGGCTGCAGCTGGACCGGCCCGG
>CAZZVQ010000039.1:0-38754 GCA_964657565.1 uncultured Acetobacteraceae bacterium | reverse complement strand
GCTGGGTCGAGACCTCCGCCTGCGCTCGGCGGCTGGCGTCGAGCAATGCCGGCAGACGGCGGGGCTCGGCGTCGCCGAACAGGCGGTGGCGTTCGAGCAGGAGCTTTAGGCCGCCGAGCATCGAACGCCCGCCAACAGTGCCGAGGGCGCGCAGCGGGACGGAGAACCAGCCGCTGCTCTCGCCGTTGCGCGGCGCGCGCACCAGGCGGAGCTCGGCGTCGGTGATCAGTAGCCCGGTTGGCACGCCTGTCTCGCGCAAGAGGCGCTCCAGGCGTTGATGCGGCGTCGCCTCCCACCCGGGCAGCGCGCCGCGGGCGTCTGGGGCGACGCCTTGCGCCTCCGTTCGCAGCAGCAGCTGGAAACCGGTGCCGTCGGGCGATACGACCGCGAGGTGCGGTTCCAGCACGGTTTCGGACAGCGCGACACGGAGTGCGTCGGGGGTGGCTGGCCCGCCCGGACTACCGGCGACCTGGGCCGGGCGCCACTCGAAGACTTCGGAGAGGAAGGTCCAGGTGTCGCGCAGCACCGGTCCCTTGGCGTCTGGCGCGGTCAGGAGGGCTGCGACGGCCTCCGTGTCGAAGCGGGTCTGCTGGGTCGGCACAAGAGCCTGGTCGGCGAGCGCGCCGGCGGTGACAACGACCCCGGTCGGCTGGACCTCGCCGATCCAATGGACGTTTGGGTCCTGGCTGGGCATCGGCCCACGCATCAGCCGGTCACGGGCCAGAGATAGACCAGCCCGACCGGCTCGAGGCGATGGGCGGCGACGCGGTAGGCTGCTTGCACGCGTTCCGGCTCCTTCTCGATCTCGACGTCGATCTCTGCAAGCCGCTTTTTACGGCCGGCTCGATCCAGACGGAACTGCTTTCGTTCGTCTTCGGCGAACAAGTCAAGCTGAAGCGGCGCCTCGGCCAGACGTTCCTGCTCGATGATGCGGTCCCGTTGAGCGGTGAGCAGGGCGCGAAGCGAGGCCGCCTCTTCCACGCCGCGGGCGGACAGCATAGCTTCCGCGCCCGCCTGCGCGGCGTCGGCACGACGCTGCAGTTCGGGCAGCAGGTCTTCGGCATCGCGGCGCGCCCATTGCTTCACGCGCGCCGTTGCCTGCGGCAAGGGGCGCTGCGGGTCGCGGAGGGCGCGCTCCAGCTCCGCCAAAGTGGTCTCCTGCCCACGATCGCCAAAGGCGGATAAGGGAGAGCTGCCCCTCGTGGCCTCGATCCATGGCGCGGTGACCGGGATGATCTCCTCATGAAGCCGGGCTGCCCCAGGTCCGTAGAGGGCGAGGCGGCCGAGAAGGACAATGCGTGGCTGAGCGCGGGTGCTGGCGATGATGCAGACGCGCTGGAGCCCGGCCTGGAAACCTTGGCTGAGAAAGCGAGACAGCAAACGGCGAACCAGCCGATGCTCAAGATGGAGTTGGACGATACCGGGCGCTTCGGTGCCGTCGGGCAACGTCGGCGAGCGGAAGGCGACGCGGCGGATGGGGCTGGCGGCACGCCACTCGGCCACGCGTTCGCGGCGCTTGCGGCGGCGGTCGCGCAGCTCGTCGAAGGCATCGGCCCAGCCAGGTTCGTTGAAAGGCGGGCTGTTCGGGTCGAGGGCAAACAGTGCGGCGGTGCCGGCCTCGCCCGCCTGGGTGCCGGCAAGGGTTCCGTCGGCACGGGCCAGCGCGGTGCCGACCGCGGCCTGCAGCTCGGCAGGTTCGACGCCGACGCGGGTCTGCGAGTCGCGCAAGACCTTGCGTAGGTCGTCGAGCTCGTGACGGAGACGGGCTTGGCGGCGTGCGGTCTCGTCGTCAAGATCTTGGCGAGCGCGGCTTGTGCGCTCATCCGCCTGCTCCGCATCCAGCTCGGCGGCTTGCTGCCGCGCGCGGCTGATGCCGTGCCGTTGCAGCCGGTCGGCGATGCGGTCTCCGAGCACCTGACCGGCGGAGCCCAACTGCGAGCGGATGAACTCGGTTTTGCGGACGAGGGCGTCGAGGACGATGTCCTCTTCGCGCTGATCGAAGATGAAATGCCGGCACCAAACATTGGGCGAAGGCTGCAGCTTGCGGTCGATGCGCCCATTGCGTTGCTCGAGCCGGGCTGGGTTCCACGGCAGGTCGATGTGGATCAGGTCGTGGCAGCGCGACTGCAGGTTAATGCCCTCGCGCGCCGCGTCGGTGCAAAGGAGGATGCGGAGCGGCTCGCGCGCCGGATCGGCGTTGAAGGCCCGCTTGAGGTCTTCGCGGCGATCCTGGGTGGTAGTGCCGGTGAAGACTGCGAGGCGCGGGCCGGATGGCGATTCGAGATCGAGTTCGGCAAGCGCGGCCGTCAGGCGGCGCTGCAGCCAACGTCGTGTTGTTTCCCATTCGGTGAATAGCACCAGGCGGCGCTCGTTCCAACGGCCGCGTGGCGCCATGTGGGTCCGCACCCAGTGCGCGATCCAGGCCACGCGCGCGTCCGCGTCTTCCTTGTGACGCTCGGCGATGGCGAGCATTTCGTCGACTAGCGCGCGCTCGATTTGCAGGTCGGCGGCCTGCGTGTCCCGAATACCCAGAGCGGTCGCGGCTGCAACCGCCTGGTCCTCTTCGTGATCGAGCAGTTTGTCGGCGGCCTCTTCGTCCTCGACTTCATCTTCTGCGATGGTGGCGCCGGTAACGAAGGCGGTGGCCGCAAGCGGCGACGCGCGGCCGAGCTTGTCGAGGCTGTCGCGGTGCTTGCGCAACGTACTCGCGAAGGCGGCAACCGAGGAGAGCAGCCGCTGCTGCAAACCGACGAAGGCGAGCCGGCCCTGTGCCGCGCCGTTTGCTGACCGGGCGAGGCGCGCGTCCCGCACGGCGCCGTAGTTGCGGAGCAGGCGGGCCAACGACAGTTCGGGCGCGTCGTCGTCTATGGCATCGAGATGGATTGCCTCGACGTGCCGCTCAGGGAATTTCACGTCGAAGGCCCGGAGGTCGGATTTGAGGCGGCGCACCATGATCGGTTCGAGGTCGGCCGGGCGAACGGGAACGCCGCGAGTAAAACGTTGCGGGTCGAGGAGCGCAAGCAGGCGGGAGAACGAATTAGGATGGCCGTTATGGGGCGTGGCGGACAAAAACAAGCGGTGCTCGAAGCGCCCGGCGAGGTCGTCGAGCGCCCGGGTGAACTGGCTGTCGACGGCGTAGCGGCTGCCGCCCGCGGGCGCCGCGTGGTGTGCCTCGTCCAGGATAAGCAAGCTGCGCGGCCGGAACCCGCCTAGCGCTTCCCGCAGGCCGGCCGTGTAGGTCTCGTCGGCCATGAGGCTGTGCGAGATCAGAA
The DNA here is from genome assembly GCA_964657565.1 of uncultured Acetobacteraceae bacterium. Lineage (GTDB taxonomy): Bacteria > Pseudomonadota > Alphaproteobacteria > Acetobacterales > Acetobacteraceae > JAVVHH01. The sequence goes on along the minus strand of CAZZVQ010000039.1, from coordinate 35,482 downwards.
AGCGGGAACCAGCCCGCCACGGGTTGGCCAGAAAGCCGCGCGAGCGCCGGAAGCCGACAACGTGCTCGCGGTCGATGATGGTGAAGGCGAGGCCGAACTTGGCTTCCAATTCATCTTGCCATTGCGGGATCATACCCGCCGGCGCGGCGACGACGACAAGATCGACCCGCCGTCGCAGAAGCAATTCGCGGACGACCAGCCCGGCCTCGACCGTCTTGCCGAGGCCGACATCGTCGGCAATCAGCAAATTGACGCGGGGCAAGCGAAGCGCCTTCCGCAGCGGAAGCAGTTGGTAGGCGTTGAGTTGGATGCCGGCGCGGAACGGCGCCTGAAACAAGTCGCGATCGCCTGCGGTCGCCGTGTTCCACTGGAGCGTGCGCAGATAGGCGGCGAAGGTCGCCGGATCGTCTGTTCCGTTTTCAGCCAATGTTGCCCAACCCTCGCGATTGCTGACCCGAGTGTCGAGTTCGCTCGCCCAGGCGACCTCGATCACCTCGCCCTGGGCATCGTCATCGACGCAGGCGAGACGAACGACGTCAGGCAGATTAACCGCCGGCTGCCCTTCGACGAGCCACCGCCGGCCACGCACCTCTACGAACTCGCCCGTTTGAGGAAGGCTAACTGCCACAATTCGCTCCAGTCTGGATTGCAAGACCAACCTGACATACGCCGCCGATTTCGCGGCGGATACGCTGAGCGCTAAGCTATCCGTCCCGACACGGGTCATAACGAACTGTGCGCCATGCCGAATTTGTCCGCCTCGTCCCACATCGAGACCAATTGTCGGCGTGCTTTACTGATATCGCGGACCGAATATACATCGATACCAAGCAATGACCCAAGGACATGGCCCAATGCCGCACCGATCTCCGCCTCCGCGATGTCCTCTCGCGATGCCATCGCCTTCCGAATGATGCGGCTGCTGACTGGTGATCCCATCGCATTCGCAAGGACCCGCGACAACGCCTGATCTACGCCGTCCGGGTGCAACCGAGTCCCCACGTTGGTCAGCCAGAAGGCGCTCGAGGCGGGTGTTCCTTTTCCGCGTCGCTCGATGAGATAAGGGCGTGTGCGACAAGCGTACTCGATCACCGGTTTGGCGCATTCGGGATCGAGCGCACGAGACTGGCTTTTACGTTCCTTCGATGTTCCGGCAAGAATGACGATCGTGACATCGTTACCGTCCACCAAGACGGACTGACGGGATAAGCCGCTGATCTCTCCCAGGCGAGGATCGATCGACACGGCGAGGCAGGCGATCGCCTTGTTCCTCGCGTCTATCGCGGTGATCAGATCGTGAGGTTCGTCGGGGTGCATGTGCGGCTCGAGAGCAAGGGCAGCAGCACGGTATTCTGCGTAGTCTCGGAGCGATCCCGTGTAATCCCTTGCCAATTCGCTGGCTCGTATCCGCAGGATCGCCTTGTCAAGACCTTCGGTTTTGATACGCAGAATGCGTTCGGCGAACGTTCGAACCGATCGCAGCAGAAGGATTCTGGTTGGTCCGCCAAGGTGTGCCAGCGGGCCGGCCAGCAACCGCACCATCACCGGTCGATGCAGTAATCCTTCGAAATCAGTGCAGGGAGGATCTAGCAATGCGCCTGCTGCAAGTGCTTGGTTCGCGAATGAGACCATTATCAAGGGGGTCGCGACGGCCCAGTCGGCGGGCTGCATCCTTCTTTTCAAGCCGGGGACCAAAGGGACGGCCCGAGCTTGCGCCCGGGCCTCCTCCAGCGTGACGATCCGCCGACCGCGTTCTCGCTTGTAAGCCTCGAGGAGGGGAGGCGGCAGGCGGTCGAGTTGCTCCCTCAACCGCCGTTCATTGATCGATTGAATGTCCATCACAGGCCCCCCAGAAATGGCGCGTAGCGGCGGTGGACGGTCCGCACGGACTTGAGCCCGAGGAGAACCATGACCCGGCGGGCCTTCTTGGGGTCGTCCCGCAGTAGCGCCACGGCTCCTACATCCCGTAACACCTGCATAGTCACGCCTGGGAACCCAAGCTTGGCGAGAATCTTGCCGACGCTCGAGCATACGCTCTTCAGGTCTTGCGGCGTTGCCAGGTCGTGAGACGGGAACAGCAACGGTGACTCTAGTTTCAGCTCGAGGAGTACGGCGTCTCGCCGCCTGAGCATCTGCCGTGATAGCCCGGACAAATCTTCGACCGGTTCGAGCCGAGTGGCGCCGCTGGTCATAGTGACGACCAACTCAGCCCCTCCCGAGGGACAGGCGAGGGTGACGAGCTCCTTTGGCTTCAGCAACAAGTCAAGCTCGGCCGCAATGGCGACGGCCAGGTTCGCGCTGCGCAAGCGCGCCCGGATGCGCTTGCTCCCGGTAAAGTGGGTTTCGCTCTCGGCGAGGCTCATCAGCTCGCCGCAGGTTCCGCGTAATTCCCTGAGGCGTTCCGTCGTCGTCAGCTGCGCCAGTTGCAGGACCTGTGGCCCGGTCAGGCAGGTCCGCTCTTTCCCCCTTCCGCCCTGGGCGGCGGCGAAGACGGCCGCGTCGGAGTCCGGTCCGAGCAACCGGATCGCGAAGAAGCGTAGCGCGCCGACATCGGACGCGAGCCAAGCACCCTTTGCCGTTGGGTGGGCAGGTTCCTCCGCTACGGCGCCCGCGCCATCACCGCGGCCGACCGCATCGTCTGCGTCACCATCGGGGTCCGGCGGATCGAAACGGCTGTAAAATGCGGTCAGGAACCGCTCCTGCATGTCGACGGCGAGAATGTCAGCCAGCCGCACATTGGTATCTACCTCCCCAGCCCGGTAAAGGGTCGCGGCGATGATCATGATACGCTTGCCGTTGTCGTCCGCGGTTTCGCGCTTGACTGACTGGTGGGGATCGAGGAGATCCGCCGGCGGGCGCGACGCGTCATCGATCGCGGCCTCGAGATCGGCTTCGAGCAGCTTGAACGTGCCCGCCGCTTCGGACAGGATCCGCTTTCCGCGCGGCCGCGCCATTTTCTCGGTCACGAGGAACTCGCGCTTGCAATCTTCCGGCAGCGCGTCGACCGCCCGTCGCCACGCCAGAATGCGCTGGTCCGCGCTCTTCAGGCCCGTGGCCCTGAGCAGCGCGGCGGCGTGGTCGAGGACGGCAGTGGTCAGACTCGTGATATCGATGCCGTTCTTTCGGCAGTGATGTATAAGATCTTTCAGAGACGTGCCGAGAGAACCCATATTTTTCGCGGCACGGCGAATGGGACGAGGGATCTGACGCTTGTTGCCCCGCTTGCGGTCGCGTTTAGCGGAGAAAGGCTCATTCGGAAGCTCCGGTTGAGTAATAGACATTAGACATCCTGTACTTTCTTGGGGAGCTGAGACACCCACCTTGTTAGTTTTGAACTTGGTCCGACCTATTCGCTTGTTCAGCTAACTTGTTCCCCGTGATCATAGGGGCGGTCTCGTCGATTAAATGACATTTGGAGGAGCGCGACTTTGATAGGCGACGCAGCATGACGTCAGGTACAGCAAGCGTCTAAGTCGGAGTACTTGCCGCTCTACGGTGAGACAGCCGCAAGCAATCAGATCCATTCGATAAAGAATGGTCGGTCGCGCAAGCTGACTTCGTGAAAGCGCGATCACTGCCAGCGTCTCGCTTCGTTAATGATCTCGCACGTGGTTGCTGCCAACCGAGTGATCTCGATGACTTCGGTGACACTGTCGCGCTTGTTGGCGCCAGACGCTTGCGAGAATGCCCAGTCGTACGGCGCATCTGATATGTGAGACGGACTCACCCTTGCGTTCGGTGCCCGGCCATTGAACGTCGCGTTTCGGGTGTCGTCGCAGGTGGCGACCACCGAGCCGCCATGCCGCCGATCGAGAACAGGCGGCCTCGTGGGGTAGGCTTCCACCACGCTCGGCGTAATGGGCCGAGACAGCTTAGTGTCGTCAAGCGGCGACCAGCGCATAACCTTTGCCTGCGCCACCGCGTTCAACGGCCCGTAACATCAAGCTGTGAAACGCCTGGAGCAGTACCATCGACGGATGGGGTCTCTGGATCCGACGTGGTTCGGCGACTAGTGCCCATGCGTGCCTCGGCCCAGGCAAGCGAAGACCCCCACAGGTAAATCGCCCGCCGTCCCCAGCGCGCATACGGCGGGCCACCACCCCGTGTCGCCATAGTGGCTAGCGTCGACGCGGTTATCGAGTAGCCTTGGTCGGTTAGTGCCTCGGCCACTGCTTGCCGCGTCAGCTTTGCGTCACAGTGAAGAATGGTGTCAGCCACGTCCCACCTCTTTCCCGAGGCAGCTAGCCGCGACCTCTCCATTGAGACCTAAGCCGTGGGCTTGTGTTGGTCTGTGGTGACAATTCCGGTCTGACAGGCGATTTGACACCACATCTCGGGAGCGCCAGCAATTGCGTTCTGCATCACAGCTTTAGCCCGTCCTATTCAGCGCGGTGAGGCGTCGATCACGTCCTGATCGCTGGACGCAGCTTTTCGAAGCGTCTTTTCATCGCCGGTCGGAACATATTTGGTGGGCGTCTGGGTTGATGGGAGCGGGCGAGTTCGGGGCGCTTGGCCCCGCCGATCATGGTCCGGCGGGCTGAAGGCAGCGGGCGAGATTGGCAAACTGCGTTGCCTCGGGATGAGCGGCGGCAAACGCGATCCGGACGCGGCTGACGGTCTCGACGATACGAGCGCCGATCTTGATCAACCGCAGCCGCAAGGTGCTGAACTCGGCACGGGCCAGCGGCTGCGGCGCCGGAACCGCGTCGCGCAGCCCGAGCATCAACCAGAACGCGCCAGTGTGCAGAATGAGACGGACCTGGTTGGCAGGCGCGGAGCGGCAACTGGTGCGATCCGAGGCGAACTGGCTTTTGTGCAGCTTGATCAGGTTCTCCGCCTGGCCTCGAGCACAATAGAGAGTGTCGTACAACCACTCAGCGCTACCACCGGCGATGTTGGTGACGACAAAGCGGATGTCGAGGCCCTTGGTGGTCGCCTCGATGCGCGCGGCCACACGTCGTTGGCAGCGCCAGGACTTGGCGCCGTAGCGAGCCTCAGCATAGCGACGAAGTGCAACGACCTGTTCCTCGGCTCGGCGAACCCGCACATCGTCGGCGGCCTGTTCGACCAGGCGGTCGAGGACTTTGTTGCCCGGCAAGCCAAGGATGTAATCAACCCCGTTGGCCTCGCAGAACGCCATGACCTCGGGACGGCCGTAATGGCCATCGCCGCGGATGGTCAGCCGCGTGTGCGGCCAGTGCTGCCGGATCCGGCGGACCAGGCGGCGTAGATGGTTGCGGACTTCCGCGCCGGACGGCGTGGTGCCGGGTCGCAGCAGCACCGTTACCGGACTCGACCGCGCAGTGTCGTAGACGTGGATCGGCAAGAAGCAGCGTTCGTCGTAGTGAGCGTTGAACAGCGAGAGCTGCTGATGCCCATGCACGACTGCGACGGTATCGTCGATATCCAAGGTCACGGCGCCGGGCGGGGACGGGTAGCTGGCGCAGTAGAGGTCGACCAGCGCGTAGGTCAGGCGGATCACCTGACGCAGATCCGGCGTATTTTCCAGGCGTGACACGGTCGGCGGCGAGCAGAGATCGCGGCCGCTGTCGGGCAAGCGTCCGCAGGCGAGCTTGAAGCCGGGATCGGTGCGCAGATGATCAAGGTCGTCGCCATCCTCGTATCCACAGGCAATGGCGAGCATGCGCGCACGCAGGATGTCGGCGACGCTGTGGCTGACGAGCGCCGGATTGCGGGGATCGGCGATGACGGATGCGAGCATGGTGGCGACGCCGAGCGAGTTCTCGATGACAGCGAGTAGCATGACGCCGCCATCGGAGGTCATGCGACCACCGTCGAAGGCAGCGGTGATTTTCTTGCGTTGCACCGATGGCAGCGAGAACGGCAGCAGAGTATCTTCGACCATGGCGGGTGTGGCAGCGTCCGATTCGGCAGGAGTTGGTCTCGACACCCAAATCTCTGCGGCAGAACAGACACTTACGCTACATCCGCCAACAAATCCCTGACATGCGATGAATAAGCCGGGTTAGGCACCTATAGACCGGCCATTTGATCGCGAATGACCGCGACACGGTCCATAACGCTCAAGAAAGTAATTGAAGGTATCGCGCCCGTCTGGGTGAGTAGTTTGTTCATCGGCGCGCAAAATTCGAATGATGATTTGATTTAGGCTGGCGTGTCCTCGCGATCAGCATCATCGGTGCCGGCTCTCAAAAGAGTCGCGATCTCGCGCATCGCATTTAGAACACCAACTTTGTCAAGATTTGACTTCATACCCTTAATCCGGGACCGCAGCCTCTCTCCTTCGGTGACGGGAATGATCTTCGTTGGATCGGGGCGGGGTACCACGCTTTCATGGCGCCACGCGAACCGAGCATTCCCCTTCCTCAAGCGGGAGAAAAACTCAGCAACGAAACGCTCGGTCGGTCCCCCGACCGTTGCCGCTGGTTCACGGTTGTAAACTAGAGAGTAATATGCAAGCAACTTAGGAAAGATGAGTTCATCCATTTCGGATGATGGACGTCCTCGTTGTGTCTCTGGTTCATTGCGATTGAGCCAAAGGGCGAAACTATCCAGCCAGTCTCTTGGAATTGGAGGTGGTTTATTAATAGCCATCGCTGTCTGAACCTCTAACCTTATCAAAGCAGCTATATGTTTTCGATAATCCTCCCATTCGTTTCTCGTAACTGAGTTGCGTTGAACGCCAATTTCAAGGATAGCTAGCGCGAAAAGGGCAAGAGTTCCCTCAAGGATTTCGATCTTAATACTTGAAATCGCGATTGGCAGGTCTGGTGCAGCTATTATCGCTTTTGTATCTTCTCTCGAAAGAGGAGACTCGTTCCAGATACGCTCCATGCTCATGTTGGCTTCGACCATTTTAGATAAATGTCTCTTGTTCAGAGGTAATAGCTGTTTAGAACGCGGCTTGTAGACGGAGCAAGACGGTTGTTGTCTTCAGCAGCGGTGTTCAGGTTGGCAGCTTGTCTCAATTGGAGGCATTGATCTCAAGCTTGCTATCTCAGAGCCGGGTCAGAGCGGACTTTTTCCCTCGGTTACAGCTGCAACAGATTAAGTACGCGGTCTGCTTTGCGCTCATCTCGGACGTTCAAGCTCGTCGGCTTAGCACTCCGAAGCGGACATGACTGCGTCGGCAGGTGCGTGCTTCATCTCAGTCATCACGAAAACTCTTCAGGCATTTCGGAATCGAACAGTTCCTTGTTCATTGGCCGCAGCACTTCTTGAACTTAAGCCCGGAGCGACAGGGGCAGGGCTGGTTTCGACCGACCTTGTCCGTGGCGTGTCGCGAGCCGGCGTTGGGCCGCGAGAAAGCCTCATTTTCGAACCATTGCATCGGGGGCCCGTGACGACGCAAGCTGGCTATGAGCGCACGCTGATTAGCCATTCCCTCTCTGGCCACGTCAGGAAGAGCGGGTTCATAGGCGGTCAACCGCGCCATTTCCGCTTCCGCCTCCTTGAACCGGCGACAATATGCCAGGACGACGGCGTATTGGGATCGAACCGGAATGACGTAGGCGGCCAGCTTGAGGTCTCGGACGATCGGCAGCACACTGTCTTCGAAGACCTGCAAGGCCCCTTGGAAGTCACGACGGCCGATAAATTCGTCTACAAGATCTTGGCCGACGCGAACCAAAGACTCCGGAGCCTGCGCCAACTGATAGAACTTCATCGCATGCACCCGAGCGAACACCGCATCGCTCCCACATGCGTTGGTCGCCATAGCCAGAAGATCCAGGCAGTCTGCCAGGTGCTTGCAGTTATCGGTGAGAGAGCCGAAATCTCGCACCTTGGCTCGCAACGCATCCGCGTTTGAGCCGATTACGTCTATCGGCGTGACACCCAGCAACTTATAATACTCTTGCGTTAGGGCTAGCGCCTCATCAGCTGCTTCTTTGGCTTCTCCCATCTGAAAAAGAGTTGCCGCCGCGTTGTAGCGGAAGATGCGAGCATGCACGGCGTGGGGCGGCAAAGCCGCTTTCGTCACCTTCATCGCCTGCAGCGCTTCCACGCGCATACGTAGCGTCGAGAAGGCCATCATCTCCTTCATTCCGAGCGCCAGGCGCGCATCGTCGTCTAGGTCGTGCACCTCAGCCAGCGACCGCATTGTAGCCAAGCGCGCGATTGTGTCCGGCGACGCGGTACGAATTGATGCGAACACCAGCCCGTCCAACGCCCAAAAGCGCGTTTCCGGACTTTGCCCAGGATCATCCGCTAGTATCGTCAAACGATCAGCGATTTCGGGCCAAAAGCCCATTTCATGGAAGATCTCGTCTCCGCCGAGTTGCACCAAAGTCTTGGCATCCCCGGTCTCACCAATCACTCGAAGCAGGAGCTTGACCTTCGCGTAAGCCCATTCGGCGCTGACGGAAGCCTCAAGCACTTGACGCAAGCCACGAAACAGCGCCGCCCTATTGTCCTCGCCGAGCGCGTCTAGTTCGGCCAAGCCCGCCAGCCGAACGGCATCGTGAACTTTGACGCGATCGACGCCAAATATTTCCAAAACGCCCAGCGCGCGCAGTTGCCGAAAGTCGGCCGTCGATGAACGGGCGTTGCGGCCGAACGCCCTCTCGATCGCATCCGCTAGCTCTCCGCGCGGGAGGGGAACGTCGCAGTAGCTAAGTAGGCTGAGTGTCCTGCGCGCATCGGTGGAGAGCTTGCCCAAGAGCCTCCCCAAGATTAATTCCTGCGCTGTTAGCACCGTGTGCGTCCGCGACGCGATGTCCCGGCACATAGCTCCGACGTCTCCCGCGTACTCGGCCGCCGCAAGCTTCATCGAGTTGATTACGTAAAGCGGTAGCCCTCCCGTCACCGCCAGCAATTGATTGCAGGCCGCCGGGTCCGCGCTGCATCCTTCGTCCACCGCGACTGAGGCAACTGTATCCGCCGACCAACCCTTGAGCTCCTCCGATTGCAGGCCCAAACGTGTTGCCAACTCGCTCGCCGCGGGCCCCGGATGTGCCAGAAGCACGAAACGCAGCGATGACAGACCCGACACGGTCTTGGCCGTGTCCTCAGGCGGAACCGCATGCACGTTGTCCAACACGACAAGCGCCGACCTGCCCTCTCCTGAAAGCTTTCGATCCAGCGCAAGCAGGACCTCGCGTCCGGACGCGCCGGAAAGGAGAACTTGCCCCAGCCTTCCGCCTGAACCATAGAGCCGCGCCGCGGCATCCCTCGCCACTGCAGACATCAAGGTGGGCCCGGGCGTGTCCCGCACATCCAAGTACACCGCGTCGGAAAGCGCGTGCATACCCGTTTGGGCCACCCACGCTGTCTTGCCCGCCCCCGACCACCCCACGATAAGTCTGACAGCGTCAGGGGTAGCGAGCCCGGGTTCCTCCAATTGCGCACGGTAGAGCGGCGGAGGGGACGGGAAATCCTGAAGCTGCACAACTAGTTGCTCGAACAGGGCTGGAAGCTCGTCGACGTCGAAGCGATGGTCGATCCTCGGCGAGGCTCCGGCAGACGCGGCCATGACAGCGCCCGCCAGTTTCCACACCAGGGTCTCGGGCGCGAGCAACGAGAATGGCAGGCCGGCGGCGAGAGTGGCGCACTGGAGGAAGGCCGACGCGAGATCTCTGGCCGGGAGCGTTGAGTCGACGCCACCACCATCCCGGGCAGCGTTCGGCCAATCCAGGCGAACGTCGCGAGACCAGTCGTCAGCGGCGATGCGGGCGGCTAGTGACGCGGTGGGAGGCGCGTTGGTGGCGATCACGAAATTGCAGCGACCGGACCGCTCCCCCGAGCCGTGCAAGCCACGGTAAGTCGCGAACCGACGCAGTGCATCGTCTACGTCGGAGTTGCTGATCGCGTTTGCGCGCTTCTTGATCTGGACGTACGTGCGCAAGTCGTTTCGGACCAACTCGACGTCCTCGTCGCCTTCGACCACGATAGACAATACGTCCGAGCCCGGGGCGAGCAACAAAGCACGCACGGCGTAAAGATGCTGGAACAGGAACCCACCATGCATGGCTTCGATTCTGTCGAGCTGGACGGGATCTACGGTGGGCGGTTTGCCGGTGGCGGTCATTTCTGATGGACCTTGGTTCTGGCATCAATAAACGTCGAGCGTTCAACGCCCCGCCGACAGTGTCATCCAGGTTATCGCAATGGTTTTAAAAGGTTTGCACGGCCGTTCAATGGTCCGTGCTGAAAAGTCGTCAGGATGTCCGCCCAGGGCAGCGCCAGACTTTCCCCGTGCAGATTGTCCGGCCGACAACAGGCGTCCGGCACTTGCTCTTTGAGGACACCATCAGGGGCATCTGCCCGAAGAAGGCTCGGAACTCCTCTATGAGTCACGAGCGGTTTGCGGCACGTTGTCCGCTCTTTCCGTAAAGTATTGTGGTTTTATCCTGGCCAAGTCCCACCGGCAATGGGCGCGTGTCGTGTCCTGCGGATTTGGTATTGCGGCTGAGGTCTGCGCCGACGAGGACGGCGGCTCCTCTCGCCTCGCATCGCCTGGATCTTTCCATTTTTTACGCGAACGAGCCTGGCCGGTGAGAAGAAGTAGGCTTTATCCGCAACCTAAAATCGGTGCTACGCCAGACGACATCTTGATAGCAGCGGCCGTCTGGACTGAGCGCAACGAAAAGCGCCTCATCAACTTGGCCCAAACCCGTCGCCGGCCAGCTCGGTTGGCGTTAGAGAATGACTTCGACGCTCAAGCTCGTAAGTGCCTCGGTAAGGTGCCGCGCGGCCGGCAGTGCTCGCCCGGTTCCGGCCGTCAGCTTGGCCGTGACGACGCGGTCGAATACTGCGACGCAGTTCGCGCCGGTAAGTCGCGATCGATACAGGAAGCCGTCCAGCGCAGTGTGGTCGTGAATATGTTGAGCCAGCCCACGGGACGCCGCCCATCCATCACCCTCCCCCTTAGCGCTGGCGATGTCGGTCGATACGCCGAGCTGGAAGCAACCGTCTGTACGCAGGTCGACTAGGTCGAGCGGATCGATAGCTGTCAAAGGCGCAACGCAGGAACCGGCGAGTTCCGAGCTGAACAGCCGCCGCACATCGGTACCCTCGAAGCGATCGCGGATGATCGCCTCGGCAATGGCGGCTGCAAGCGAGGCCGCAGCATAAAGAGTATGGAAATTGCCTGTGACGCTGCTGAAGCGCGCCTTTCCAGATCCGGTGCCGAGCGGCGTGTCCTTGTAGATGAGTGGAAAAACGCGCTGGTAAGCCTTGGGTCTGAAAGCACACGTTACCTTGGCTAGGGCAGCCGCCTCGAGCCTCATATCCTTTAGCGGAAATCACGTTCGATGAGGGGAAGCAGTTCTTCGACCCCACGCACCTTGAGGATGTCAAGCGGCATCTGGCGGTTGAGCCCCATGTTCGGCTGGGTCAGCCAAAGCCAAGCGACACGTGCATCGCCGACGTCAGCCACAATCTTATCCAGACCTGCGACAGGCGTGCCGCACACGAACTGCTCGAGTGGATAGAGAGTAATACCCCTCTCGTTGACAAAGCCTAGTACCCGGCCCTCGCTCAACCATGCGGTAAGGTCGCTCGGGCGGATCGCCAACGCGTCATGCAGACCTATCTCGGTCAGAGAACGACCGGCCCATTGCTCGACTGGCACGACTTTCGCGATTACCCGCAACTGCCGGGCTGCTTCCTCGTCGGAGAGCGCGACACCGAGCTCCTCGCCATTGTCGGATTCAACTGGTTGCCCGCCGAACAACGGAAGGGTGGACCTACTTGCGCTCGCAAGCGGCTTTTTGGAACGCCGGCGCGCCAAGGCGCCGCGGATTGGACGTTCGTTCATGCCGAACGCAGCGATCAAGTCGCGTGTCAGATCCGTGTCCAGTCCGTAGGCTTCGAGCGTCAGTGCATCAATTGCCGAAAGTAGCTGGGCCAGATCTTCCGGTCTGCTGTCCGCTTGCCGTGCCGCAGCGGCATAGGCGCGGCTGAGTTCGCCAAGTTCCTTGGGGATGTGCTTGGGAACCGGCGCCGTTTCAAGCGTGCGGATGCGAAACCTTTTGTCGAAGGAATGCTCAGCAAGAAACGCGTTGACGACTGGCCCGTTCAGCAGTGCGGCGACCGCATCGAGGTCAATGTCGGCGCCGTTCGAGACCGGCCAAAAAGCGATAAATTGCTGCGAGGCGCGCCGCCTCTCGCGATCGACCGCAGCCGCCAGACGCCAATAACCGCGGCTCAACCGCCCGGCATTGGCAAGTATTTTCGGCGCTTCCCAGTCGTAGGTGTGGCCCCAGCGGACTGCCCCGGGCCCGGCATCAAGATAGCGCGGGGCGTGGAGAACGAATTGGTCGAGCGTACTGCTGTCCATATGGCCGGGGACGCGGTCCCTGCCGGGCACGTCAAATACGCGCGGCGTCTCCTTCAGTTTGCCGTGCCAGCGCAGCCCCCAGTGACCATGCACTAGATCCCCCAGGTGCGGGAAATCGCGCAGAGTGCTCCACACATGCTGGAGCGGTGGCGACCAGAGCGTCCCATCCGCTGTCGTCGGCGTATCGCGCGTCTCCTCGGAAACGTGCGAGGGCGTGCGATCCACCGCGAAGCGCTTCTTGTCCGCGTCGTAAACCGCGCTCGACCGGATACGCTGAGCAGCGCCTGGCTCGTGCAGGTCGCGTGCAATCAGCAACGCGGTGTCCAGCTGGGAGACGTTGAACACACCGTCCGGCAGGGAGACGAGCTCGATGTCGCGATAGAGTTGCTCGACCGCACGCCGCTGTGCGCGGTAGCGCCGATCGACCAGCATCGTGTTCGGAACGACGAAGCCGAGCATCTTCGGCTTGGCCTGCAGGGCAGTCGAAAGCGCAAACACCGCTTTCGAGCCGTCTATCGCATGCGCATCGGGATATCGTGCCCGCTCCTCGGCAGTGAACGCCTCGAACGGGGGATTGCACAGGATCACGTCATGGCCCTTTAGCCGCACCGAGAGTGCCCCCTTGGCTAGCAGATCTTTCTCCTCGATCTTCCACCCATTGGCGTTGGGATAGTCGGCCAGGATCAGGGACAGCTTGGCGACTTCGCAGGCGAACGGGTCGATTTCCGCGCCACCGATATGTCTGATCAGCAGATCATGGCGCTGCTCGTCACTCCAGTCGTGCGGTAGGCCATCGCGCATTTGTCGGAGGGCGGAGCCGAGGAACACGCCCGCCCCCGCAAAAGGTTCGTACACGTTCAGCGGCTGGGCACCGAATTCCCAGAGCCTGAACCGGTCTAGGATATAGTCGGCAACGTGCCGCGGTGTACTGTGAGTGCCGAAGCGTGCGCGAGCTTGCGGGGTGACGAGCGTAGACTCATACACGTAGGCGAGATCGTCGGCTGAGATATTAGCGACGCTGAAGCCGGCCCGGAATGCCCTCCAGACCGGATCTAGCAGCGCGAGCGTGTGGGCCGGCCAGATCTGAGTGTCTTTGCCGAGCGCATAATATTCGCCCATTGCGGACAGCACGTCGGCTACATTGTCAGCATCCCAGGATTGCGCGCGCGCACTCTGTCTATCAGTTAATATTTTCGCGGCAAGCAAGCGGAAAACGCCACGAAATAAGAGGCGCATCGTCTGGCCGTCGCTCACCTGACGCACATCGGCGACCGCCTCGCGGATGAGACGATCGAGCTTCGTATGGATTTCGCCTTCGATTGCCGGGATGAGCCCAATGTCGACGAAATCGCGTTGGTAGTTGGTGTCCACGCGCCCGATCGATTTCGCGCGATGAATGACGTCGGGCGTCCATTCGTCCCGGTGCAGCCGGAACGTCTCAGGCAGAAGATCGACAGGGAACCGGTCGAGCAGCCTCGGCGCCTGGCGCGCATAGACTTGCCAGGATGAAACTTCGTCGCCTTCGATCACAAAGAATAACGGCGCCCCGAGCGCACGGTGGCTGTCGACCAGCGCCTGAGCCGAACTCGCTGTCCCCTCTGCCACTGCGAATGCGGCGGATCGGTAGGATGGCGGGGTCTGGGTGAACGCCACCATGGGGACCGAGCGCGTGCCGCCCGACGCCACCCACACATCGCTGTAGGCATACTCGCGCCGTACCGCGTCGTCGCGATATCCAAGCATCGCCGTCTGCTTGGCGACCAGATCGAGGATGCGGGCGAAACTCACGATCGACCGCCGGCGACCATGGCGGGAAAGGCGAGATCGTGCTGGAGATCACTGCCTGCGGCCAGAAGGCGTTTGCGCAGCTCAGCGGCCAGGGGGGCTAGTTCGACGACGACTGCTAGCGTGCAGGCCGGAACCCGCTGTTCAGGATCAACGAGCACGGCACGGCCATCGGCCGGGAGAAGCACGAGATGCGCGCGTTCGAGGCGCGGCCAGGGATGCGAGCTGCAAATATCGAACAACGGTTCCGCAACTGGAGAAAATGCAGAGACAGGCATTTGCAATGCCGTGGTGGCGGCCTGCACGACTGCGGCCGCCAAGAGATCGCCGGCCCTAAAGCAGGCCGACCGTCTCGCCTCTGGATTGAGGCGGGGTAGCGCGTGGCGATAGGTACGCCATTGCTGCTTGCTGAGTGAAAGCGCAGCCATCACCTGCCCAGGCGTATAAAGGATGGACAAGCGGCACCCCAGCATGTTGATGTGCAACACCTTAGGGTGCAGAATGTCCGCTGTAAACGGGTGAGGACGTGAGGTGTTGTAGCTCCGCAGTCTTGGTGTGGGCTATCGGCCAGGTGCGCACGTTGGGGCCGGACGCTACGCGGTTCCAGCCCGGCGACTGAGATTCCTGCTATCCCACGGTGAGTTCGCGTGACAATGGAATGACGCCGGACATCACCTTGCGGGGCTGGATCGCATGCGACGGAGGCAGGCAGAAGCCCCGCCACCTTCCCAGATTGGATACTATTGCTCTACCGTCTGCTGGCGACCGCCACCGCGCTCCAGCCACCCCAAGCCGACGAGGCCGGCACGGCCGGGGTAGCAAACCCCCACCCGCTCTGCCGTCGTGACGGTTGAACGAATGGCCGCTTATCTCAACTAAAATCTCCGAAGCTGACAGTCCGGTTTCGGCCAGTCTGCATACAGAAGCGGACTGGCTTCCGAAGCGCGTAGCCGCTTGCTAGATCAACGAGCTCAATAAGACCTTTAGAAAAGTGGCACAGGACCGACCAGCGTGTTCTGCGCGACCCAGGGTGACTGCTTGCCATTCGTCAGTTCGAGAACCCTGGGCTTGAGCATACGGTATAATTCATTCAGCTCGATCGCGCCATTCCTGTTCTGATCGATTGAACCCGTTTTGCCCGAGACCAATCCCTCAACCGCCGAGCTGAAAACCCCGGCACCGCCCCCGGGAAGCTCCTGACTCTCCTGCCGCCCCTTCGACGCGGACAGCACGATGATAGCAGACCGCTCCTTCACGAGCGCCTGCACCGCATCCTCGTTGGTGGTTTCCGAAATGGCTGCCCCACCGTGACAAACGTCGAGGAAGACGATCACCCGGCCCGGGAACGCCTTGAGTTCCGCTGCCAGCACGCTCCAGCGTAGCGCGGTCTCCGCCAACTTGCCCGCAATGCTGGTCTTCTGCAGCAGATACAGTTCGCCGTCGCCCGTCTTTGCGCCATGACCCGACACGAGCACCGCCAGCGTATCGGACGGGCCGGCCGCCGCCACGTCCCTGCGCACCACGTCCGGCACGCTTTCGGGCAAGCTGGCACTGTCGAGAAGCAGATCGACGGTAGCCTTCGGTTGGTAGAGTGCCGATCGCGTGAGGAGCTTGGCGAATTGGCGTGCGTCGTTCACGGCACCCGTCAGGCGTACATTCCCCGGATCGTCATAATGGTCGGTTCCGATACCGAGTACGAACAGCCTTGGCTTGGGCCCAAGACGCAGACGCTCGGGAATGGCGGCTGAGATCGGCTCACTTTCCGTGCCATATGCATCTGTCGCCTGCACTGTGATCCAGCGTGTCGACCCAGTAACGGGGATATCGACATCCAGCTTGGCATCCCGCCCGCTGACCGGTACGCGCTTGATGACCATCCCATCGACGCAGAAGCTCACTTCCTTCAGCCCTGCCTCGGACGACATGGTCACGCGCGCCACCAAGCTCGGCCTTGGCTCGCCCTCGGCGGCGCGGGCGACCTCGAGCGTCACGACCGGTGGGGCCAGCAGCACTCGCCCCGGCGCTGCTGGGCCGTTGCTAGCTAGGCTCGCGATTAGGTTGGGTGACCGCAACGTGGCCTGATACCGCTGCAGTGGCACCGGGTCCGACAGGCCCGGGAAGCTGAGGTAGACGTAACGCCCGCCTTCATCGGTGCCGTCGAAATTGCCGTTGCCGTCAAAGAAGACCAACTCGTCGTCGACATACCTGCCTTGGGTAGCCCGTTCCCCACCGACCCGGTCGTAGATCCGCAGCCCTCCGTCCTCATTCAATCGGAGCACCCGATCCGCGGCGATATCGTAGAGCTTGGCTACCGTGGCTTGTCGTCCCGGCTTGCCGCTGATGACTTTCATTGCCTTACGATCAATGTCGATCTCTGCAAGGTTGCCGCTCTCTCCGACGCCGATCAGCAGCCGCTTGCCGTCATACAGCTCGGCCTCGACACGCGGGGCGGGAAACGCCACCGTGTCGAGTCCGAGCGCCTTGTCGAGCCGGACACCGCCATCCTGCAGGCTGTTCAGCCGGGTGGTCGTCACCGTTCCGTCCATGGCCACGACCACCAGGCTGAGCCTGAGATAGTAGTCGCTGACGGACGGGGAGAACGAGCATCCCTCGGTAATGAGCCACACGGACCGGCGGCCGGTCCCGCGTTGCCACGACGAGGCGGACACTGCCCACGACAGGGCATCAGGCAGATTGCTCGGACTGCCTGCGGCGTCATCCTGCCCCGCTCCCTCGCAGGGACCGCCGATCGGGAGCTTTGCCTTCGGATCGCCGAGCGCCTCGAGCAGTGGCGTCGAGAGCCAGCGCACCGAGGCATCCGCGCCGCGGGCTCCCTGGGCCGGCGCGGCGTAATCGGCTCGGATTGTTGGTTCGAGGGGCTCGATGCCGAAGCCGGGCAGGCGTTCAGCCAGCCTGTCGCCCCGAAAGGCGTTCCGCCGTCCATTTCTGGCAAGCTGCGCGATCTCCCCTCGATAGACGGCTCTTGTCTCCTCGTGCCGTCCGAGCACGCTCTGGCTCGATGGAGCTGCCGGCCGGACAGGTTGCAGTACCTTACCCCCTGTATCCCACCGATCTGACGCGGCCAGAACATACGGCCGCGTAGATCCCATAACCGTCGGCGATGCCGGGTGTGTCCGAAAATAGCGGCTTACGGCCTTCTCCAGGTCTCGCGTGACCGCGTCCAGATCGCGTCCGTCGGTTAGCTTACGAGTGCCATCCTCATTACCGGCGCTTTTGAGATCGTCGTGAGCGCGCATGTCGGCCGGGCTGATGGCGCGTTTCAGGCCATCGTCCGAGAATGTCAGAAGTTGCGTGATCGAGGCATCGAAACCGTCTTCCTTCGCCGCATAGGACAAGACGCCCCGGTCGACGTCGATGACGGCCTTTCCGCGCTCGCTGATCGCGTCGCAGCAATTCGGGCCAAGCTGGACGTCGTAGGGCGCCCGATCGATCAGCATCGGATAGGTCACGATCCTCGCGCCCTTGCCGAAGCCAAGCGACAGGAAGGCATCGCGCGCTGCCCAGCGCATGGAAACAATGTTGTTCTGGCCGATGCCGTCATCCTCGCCATCGCGGTGCCGGCTCACAACGATCCGTCCCTGCTCGCGGTCGAACACTATGAGGTTGGTCTGATCCGGCTCGCCATCGAACCCGACGCCGAACGACCAGACAAAGCGGCCGGTCGGCGAGAAGTTTGGCTTGGCTCCGGGACTCTGAAACACCTGCGTGCGCCCGGGGCCGGCGAGCACACGGAAATAGCGGCCGTAGTCCTCAATTTCTGCACCGTCGTCGCCCGGGGCCTGAACGCGCCGTTTAAGAGCCCGGTCGAAATAGAACGGATCCTGGATGGTGATCGACGGCGTTCCAGACGAGATACGGCCGACCGCCGTTCCAGGATCGTCGATGGTGGCAAAGGCCGCGGCGGCTGCAGCGGTCGACTGGGCGATGCCGGACACCACCTGCCATTTTATTACCAGGCTATCGACCTTGAACGGCGTCAGACTCAGGGTGCCGCGTTTGGTCAGGTCGCTAAGGCCGAGCGGGACGAAGAGCCGCGTGGCGTCGCTCCAGGCATTAATGCCGGACGGCGCTCGGGTCTGCGGCGGCAAGGCGAAAAAGCCCTCACCACCAGGCCTTACCCAGGATGGGATGGCGATCATCAGGTAGGTAGCTGGGCACTCGGTCCGGCCGCCGAGCCGGCTCGCATCCCAGGTCAGCTGGATAGGGTCGCCCACCTTTGCCGCGGTGCCTGGACTCAGGGCGACATGCACAACGTCGTTCGCTCCGGCACTCTCAACGCCGCGGTCACAGCTCGCCGCCGTGCCGGCATACGCCGCCGCGGCACGGCACATGACAGATAGAACTACGGCGAGGAGCCAGGCCGCGTTTCTACGGAACCCGGTCACGGCTCAGGCCCGAACACACCGGGCTGCGCCTTCCATTTCGCCCAAGAAGTCTTCGGGTCACTCGGGAACGCGGTCAGTATACGCCTCTCGCCCCGTGCTTTCAGCTTGGCGTTACCGGTCCAGGCGGATCGCCCGCCCAGGCTCACACCCTCGTAGATCGCCATAACGACAGGGCCGGAGACGTTGAAATCCCGCATGGCGATCTTCAGGACTGTGTCGGCGGCGGCTTTCGACGTCGTCTGCGTCCAGTAAAGGAAGTCGTGAATGATCGCTGCGTATACGTAGTCCCCATCAGGCCTCAGCAGCGACCAGAAGACCCGCGGGATGCTTGCTAGGTCAGTGACGAACCCTGTCGGCACGGTCACATGAGGAAGAGCGGGGTCGTCATCGCCGCTTGGTCTCCAGTCGATCGGGTCCATCAGGAAGTACATCGGGTCCCTGAATCGTCCGAGCCGGAGCGCGCCCGTTGCCTCGCCCTTCGTGTTGAGGTCGGCCACGGCAATGTCCAACCATTCCTGCTTGGTCAGGTCACGAGCCGAGGCTTCTTGCAATCGGCTCGCCGCCAGCATTGCCGTTCCGGTTGCACACGACAGCAAGCACCTTCGACCCAACATGCCCGCACCCACAAAGTCCAATACGATGGTGTATCGTGTCAGCGAACGGAGAACATGGCAACCGTACACCAAACATCATCCTGGAGTTGTCGCGGAGTTGGTCGGCGGCATGGCGGAGTGGCTGGTTAGAGTGGCGCAGTCGGACTGGCACTGGATGAGAAACGCGCAGGCCTACTTGACCGCGTCCAGCAGAGCAGGTTGTCGGCCGCCTGCGTTATAAGTCCATACGATGCGGCAATCCCAATGTCAGCTTCCTTGAGCATCCCGCTCCGGACCGGACTGTCCGCTCCCGGCCAGGTCTCCTTCTCAGTGAACAACGGCTGAAACTCGAACATCCGACACAGAGGGAGAGCGTAAACTTCGCGCCCACGCTCGTCGAAAGCCTCACCCCGAAATACTCCGGTTACCGACTTTTCGTTACGCCCTTACGCTTGGCACGGAACCGGGTCACGCGGGCAAGGCTGCCGCATTCTTCGGCCGTGCACCACCGGCGCGTGCCGTTGCGCGTGGTGTCGAGGAACAGCCAACCGCAGTTTTGCCCCTCGCATTCCCGGACTCGTGAAAGGCGTGATGGACTGCCGGCAGCCAGCAACTCGGCTGCCGTAACCGCCACTCGGACCGTCACAGCATTCAACCCCGCCGCCTCGGTCCAGCGCCATTCGCATCCAGCCTCTGACCACTCCAGCACGCGTGCATCCTGCGCGTCTCGAACCTCGCGCGTCAGCAACGTCAAGTCGGCCGCGGCGGGCCGCTCACGGCCGTGCAATGCCGTTCCTACCCGCCACAAGCATTCGCGCAGATTTTTCGCACGCGTCAGGGCGGACGCGGCCTTGTCAGGCTCGGCCTGAGCCGACGCGCGCAACGGTGCCGCACAACTTTCATCCAACACGCCCTGCCGCGTCGCCCAGAGCAACAGATCGTTGAAGGTTATGAGGTAGTCCGCGCCATCGCCGCCACGGCGGGAACCAACCGTGTTCACGAGGTCGAGCGCCGGGTGGCCGCCAACGATCCTGACATCCGCGATGCCGCGCGCCTGCATCCTGCACAGATCGGGATTTTCGAGCCATTCGGCAAGTCGGGCACTTGTAACGGTCTAAAACCTTGTTTAAGCGTTACATTATGCAAGCGGTCGCTTTCGGTCTGATGTGCCTTATCTGGGGCCTGACTTGGCTCACGATGAAGGCCGGGATCGCCACGGTCCCGCCTGTGATGTTCGCAGGAACCCGCTTCGTTGTCGCGGGCGGCGTGATGATTGCGTTTTACCTTGCCCGCGGGGTGCCGTTGCCGACGGCTCGGGCAGGCCTGCTCCGCCTCGCCGGAGTAACGCTGCTTATGGTGGTCGCGACATACGGTCTCCTGTTTTGGGGCATGCTGTTCGTGCCGTCCGGGCTGAGCGCCGTGCTCGACCTGGCGATCATGCCGATGGCGCTGCTGGCGATCGGGGCTTTGCTCGGCGAAGAGCGTCTTAACCGCCGCCGCTTGGCCGCGATCGGGACCGGCACGATCGGGCTCCTCCTGCTGTTCGGGCCCAAGGCCATGAACGCGGCCTCCGGCGCGCCAGGCGAACTGGCCGGAGCGATTGCCATCCTGGCGAGCTCGGTCACTTACGCATGGGGGTCCGTGCTCGCGCGCCCGTTGCTACGCGGCGGCCAGCCGGAGGCACTGGCCGGCACGAGCATGGCCGCCGGGGGTGCCGTGCTGGTGTCGCTGGCCGCCGCCTTCGAGCCCGGCGCCGTGAAGGCGCTTCACGGCGCGTGGGGCTACCAGGCCTGGCTAGGCTGGCTATTCCTCGTGCTGTTCGGCTCCCTCGTGGCATACACGATCTACCTGCGCTTGTTGCGGGATTGGGGGCCTGTGCGAGCAGGAAGCTACGCTTTCGTGTCGCCCATCATCGCCGTGCTCGTCGGCATCACGGTGCTGGGCGAGCGCGTCAGCGTTCTCGATGTGCTCGGGATGGGCGCCATGCTTGCGGGCGCACGTCTGTGCGTGCCGGTGCCGGACGCTCGCGCCACGTCATTTTCCACCGGAAGGGAGCCGGCGTGAGCGGTTACGAACTCATCAGTTCAATCGGCTGCGGCTCCGTCGTGGTCGAGATGGCGTTCGCCCTCGCGTGTGTGTCCGTTGAGATCACCGAGATGCCGTATGGCAAGCCCGGTCCTCAGCGCGACCGCCTATTATCTCTGAATCCGCTCGGTCAAGTGCCCGTACTCGTGCTGCCGGGCGGCGAGGTATTGACGGAAAGCGCTGCGATGATGCTCCACTTGGACGACCTCGTTCCAGTCGCCGGCCTGCTGCCGCGGCAGCAAGACGCAAGGCGCCCGCAGACGCTCAATCAACTCGTCATGCTGGTTGCGGCGATCTATCCCACGGTGACGTTCAGCGATCCGCCGGAGAACTGGACGTCACCGGGGCCGCCAGCCGAGCGGTTGGGCGAGCGGCTCGGGAAGCGCAAGGAGGAGCTGTGGCGGCGGCTCGAAGGTGAGGTAACGCCGACGCCGTTCGTTCACGGCGAGCGGCCCGGTGCCGTCGACCTCTATATGGCGGTCATGACGCATTGGCGGCCGGGTTCGGCTTGGTTCCAGGCGAACACACCGAAACTTGCCGGCGTCGCTAAGGCCGTGGCGGAGTTCCCCTCTGTCGCGCCGATCATGGCTCGTCACTTCCCGCACCAGGTGTCCGATTATGACCTGGGTGGTGCCTGAAGAGTAGGGAGGATCAATTGACGATTGCAGGGCTCGTCTCAAGGTCACCTTCGGTCTTCGCTCTCTGGGCAGCTTGTGTGATCAATATGGCAGCGTATGGCACCGCGCCCGCACGCGACGTAACAGCCATCAATGTCGTCCCGCTAACACTGCGCACGCCGCTTGCCGGGTTCAACCGAATGGTCGTGACCGTGACGGTGTGCGAGCCGGGCACGAGCCACTGCGCGACGATCGACAACATCATGGTCGACACCGGATCGACTGGGTTACGCTTAGAGCGATCCGCAATGCCAGCGGATCTTGTGTTACCAGTGTTTGCTGGGGCCACTGGGAAGCCGCTCGCAGAGTGCCTTCGTTTCGTTCACGATGACGCCTGGGGTCCATTATATCGGACCGACTTGCACATCGGCGGCTTGGTGGCGAAGAGCCTTCCGATCCAGGTTATTTCCAGCGATCTCGCACCTCAGCCCGCGGGATGCCCGGTATCGGCCGCGAAGCCAACCTCGAACGGTACACTCGGGATCGGGCCGCACGTTTACAACTGCCAAGGTGTCTGCGCGCAAAACGCGGGCCGACCTGATGTGTTTGTTTGGGAAGCTGGATCGTGGCAGCCGTTCCCCGGCGCGGTGCCTGCGGAGAGCCGCTTGCCAAACCCAATTACGTTTTTCCCCCAGCATGGGAACGGTGTTGTCCTCGAAATGCCAGCCTCCCCGGAGGGAGGCACGGACGAAATCGTCGGCACGTTGACGTTTGGGGTCGGCACATCGGTAAACAACCGCATGCGCGGCGCTAAGCTGTTGCATCTCAACACGAGCGGCTACTTCACGACACGCTTCGACGGCGTTGACTTCTCGAGAAGCTACATCGACAGCGGCACCGAGACTTACCTTTTTGCCGATGACGGTCTCCCACGGTGTCCCGGGATGGTTTGGGCCTTCTGCGTTTCACCTTCCCGGACGCTGGAGGCGATGATGGTCGGCACGGATGGCCGTCAGATACGTGTCCCGTTCACCGTCGGTGATTACCGTGGCGCTCTGGACCGCCGCGTGGGTGCGTGGGACGGTTTTGCCGAAGTTGCGGAACGCTCATCCAACGCCTTTGTATGGGGAGCGCCGTTTTTTGTTGGCCGCCGAGTAGCACTCGTGTTCGATGGCAAGGTGACGAGCGATACTGGAGCGGTGACAGGCCCCTTCTACGCTCTGCCATGAGCCACATTGTCGCGCTCGATATTGGGACCCAACGGCACGGTGGCGTCAGCGCGGCCGGGTTCCACTCTGCAATTCAACCGAGCAGGCCGGCCCCGAACGCCTGAGCCAACGCCGATCGGCCGGCCGGGCTGATCGTCAGTGCTCGACTGCCCTCGATCCGGCGCACCCAGTCGCGATCGAGGCACGCTCGGCAAAGCGCGGCTCCAACCTGGCCCGCGATGTGCGGTCGGCGCTCGCTCCAGTCGAGGCACGGGCGGCAGAACAGCGCACCGGATCGGTTGTCGCGAGGTCGGGGGTCGATGTCGAGGTCGGCAAGAAATGTCGCGCCAGCGTCGGTCAGTTGGCCACCATCGGCGGCCAACTCGACATGCTCGCGCGTATCATGCGGTCCGCGATCGCAACGGCCAGCACGCCAGCGAGATGGTCGAAACAGGTTCGAGCCTGCCGGAGTGCCGCCTGGCGTGGGCCGGTGACCACTTTTCGCGGGCGGCTTGCGGATGGCGTGGCGGCAACGGACATCATGGTTTCCAACATCTGCGCCACGTCGGGCGAGCCGAGCCGATGATAACGATGCCGGCCCTGCCGCTCCATCGCCAGCAGCCCGGCGGCAGTCAGCCGCGCGAGATGTCCGCTCGCGGTCTGCGCCGTGATGCCGGCGGCGCGTGCGAGTTCGGTCGCGGTCAGGGCGCGGCCATCCATCAGCGCGGTCAGCATGGCGGCGCGGCCGGGATCACCGATCAAGGCAGCCGTTTCAGCCAGGGCAGCAGTGCTCAGCATGGATTCCTCGTGGTTGAACCGGAACCTAGCCGATCGGGTTCGGAGATGCTTCGGTGTTGGCCGAAGCATCGGTCGCACGGAGGGGATCACGGTGCCGGAGTGCCCATCTCACGAACAGCGATCGGAGTTTTCGCCATGACCCCTGCCCACAAGGCCGAGCAATTCCGTTCCCTGCACCAGGATGGGTGCTTCACCTTGCCCAATGCTTGGGACGCCGGCAGCGCGCGCCTGCTGGCGAGCTTGGGGTTCCCTGCGATCGCGACGACGTCGGCCGGGCTGGCTTTCATGCTCGGCCGCCAGGATGGCGTCGCGGCCGTGTCGAGGACCGACGCGCTAGCCAATGCCGGGGATATCGTCGCGGCCACGGACCTGCCCGTCTCGGCCGACCTCGAGGATGGCTACGGCCCCACGCCGGAGGATTGCGCAACGACCGTGCGCATGGCCGTAGCTGCCGGGCTGTGCGGCTGCACGATCGAGGACACGACCGCCGACCCGGCAAGCCCGATCCGCAGCTTCGAAAACGCAGTGGCTCGAGTTCGCGCCGCGGCTCTGGCCGCACGGGCCGCGCCTACCCCGTTCGTGCTGACCGCCCGGGCCGAGAACTTCCTGCACGGCCGGCCAGACATGGACGACACCGTGCGCCGCCTCGTCGCCTTTGCGGGGGCGGGTGCAGACTGCCTTTACGCGCCGGCGTTGCCCGATCTGGCGGCCATCCGCACCGTCGTCGCGGCGGTCGCGCCGAGGCCGGTCAACGTGCTGATCGGGCCGCGGGACGGCTTGTTGAGTGCGGAGCGTTTGGCCGAGGTGGGGGTGCGCCGCATCAGCATCGGCGGAGTCCTGGCCCGCGCGGCCTATGGCGAGATGCTGCGTGTTGCCGGTCTGCTGCGTGCAGGAGATCTGCCGGCGGCACTGAGCGGCGTCGTCGGGCATGATGTAGTCCAGAAACTCATGCGGAGTCAGGCGTGAGTTCGGTCGGCACCGAAGCATTCCGCACCGAACTGGGTTCAGCATTACGGCTGCAACACAGGAGCAGCGACCGTGATCACCTGCGTCATCAAATACGAGATCGACCCCTACAAGGTCGACGCCTTCAACGAATACGCTCGCCGCTGGGGTCAGGTCATTCCGCAATGCGGCGCCGAGTTGATCGGCTATTTCGCGCCGCACGAGGGCTCCGCGACGACGGCGTATGGCATCTACTCCATCGCGGACCTTGCAGCCTACGAGAGTTATCGCGCGCAGCTGAAGGCACATAAACTCGGGCAGGAAAACTACGCCTTTGCCCAACGCGAGCAATTTATCCGGCAGCAGGAGAGGATCTTCGTCCGCCTCGCCTCGGGCCCGCACGCACCGCCTACCGCATTCGTGCCAACACGCTGAGCCGTTGCCGGTCACCGCGTAGCAGCGTCAAACGTTCCAAGCGGCAGCGATAGCGGCCCCAACGTCAGCCAAGGCGGCATCGCGGATTGTGCCGTCGGGCGAGCCTTCGGTGAGGTAGGCAGCCACCAGCAGCGGCGCGGCACCGTTTGGCGGCCAAAGCAGCCCGACATCGTTGCTGGTGCCGTTTTCCGACGTGCCGGTCTTCTCACCCGCCGTCCACAGAGCGGGTAGCTGCGCACGCAGGCGAGCATCTCCGGTCCTGTTGTGCCGCAACCACCCCTGCAGAGTCGTTCGGGCCGTCTCTGAGAGAGCGTCTCCGATCGTGAAGGCCTGCATGTCGGCAAGCATCGAGGCCGGGCTGGTGGTATCGCGGGGATCCCCGGGGCGGGCCTCGTTCAATGTCGGTTCCGTGCGGTCCAGCCGTGTGACGGTATCCCCGAGACCGCGCAGGTCATCGGTCAATCCCTGCGGGCCACCGAGGACGCCCAGCAACAGGTTGCCGGCGGTGTTGTCACTCAAGGTGATCGCCGCCTCGCATAGCGCGGCCAGCGTCATGCCGTCGCTTCCCGCGTGCTTCTCGGTCGCCGGGGAATAGGTGACCAGATCCTCGCGGGCGTAGTGGATGCGCCGATCCATGCGGTCCTGGCCCGCATCGGCACGAGCCAGCACGGCGCCGGCCGCCAGCAGCTTGAAGGTGCTCCCGAGCGGGAAACGCTCGTCTGGGCGGTAGCCGGTGCGCTGGTTGGTCCCCGTATCGAGCACGGCCACTCCCAGCCGGCCGCCACGCTGGGCCTCGATACGGGCGAACACGGCTGGCAGGTCCGCGAAACCGTTGGCAGCCACGGCCTGCCGCGCCCGCATCCAGCATGCGAGCGTCGCCGCACCACCAAGCCACTGCCGCCGTGTCACCATTGTCGCTGCCTCAAATCGTTGGGCTCGAAACTGGGCGGCAAGGATCGCCACGGCAAGCGCTTCGCAGGAGGTTCCCGTTGACGATCCCCACGCCCATCAGGAATGATGCCGATGTGAACACACGCTGCACCAAGCTCGCGACGTCGAAGAAGTGCCCCTCGCGGGGCACCCTGGATCGTCGGGCGCGGTAGAAGCAGCGCAGTAGGATCAGGTTGAACCCCGCCACTTCGGACGGGGTCACTTTCAGGTCCCGTCTCCGGCACAACAGGAGATGGACCCATGCCAACACCTCACCCCACGCCCACCGGCCTTTGGCTGCCGCTCATCACGCCATTTCGCGATGGCATGCTCGACGAGGTGTCCGTGCGCCGACTGGTGCGGCACTATGCCGACGAACCGATCGACGGCCTGATCCTCGCCGCCACGACGGGCGAAGGACTGACGCTCGACGAAGCAGAAACCGAGCGTCTCGTGAGTCTTGTTGCCACAGAACTCGGCGCGATCGGACGATCCCTGCCAATCTTCCTGGGCCTTTCCGGCAGCGACACACGCAAGCTCGTCAAGGCACTTGAGCATACGGCAACATGGCCGATCGACGGCACCCTGATCGCCTGTCCGTATTACACCCGGCCCTCCCAAGAGGGCATGGTGCGGCACTTCCTCGCACTTGGCGACGCCACCGCGCGGCCGATCATGATCTACAACATCCCGTACCGGACGGGCGTGAACCTCGGCAACGCCGCCATGCTGGCGCTAGCAGCACACCCCAACATCGTCGGCGTGAAGGACTGCTCGGCTGACATGGCGCAGTCCGTCGACCTGCTCCGGCGCAAGTCGCCGGGCTTCGCGGTGCTGACCGGCGAGGACGCCCTGCTGCATCCCATGCTGATGGAGGGCGCCGACGGCGGCATCATCGCCTCCGCGCATGTCGCGACCGGCAGCTTTGCGGCCGTGCATTCTCTGCTCCGTGATGGTGACGGACCCGGCGCGCTCGCCGCGTGGCGGGCGGTCAGCCATTTGCCGCCACTGCTATTCGCCGAGCCGAGCCCGGCGCCGATCAAGCATTGGCTATGGCGCACCGGCTTGATCGACAGCCCCGAGGTGCGGCTGCCCATGCTGCAGGTCAGCGAGCACCTTGCAGCCCGGATCGGGCACGAGGCGGCTCGGCTCCAGACGGTCGGTCACCACGCCGCATCCTTCCATCCGACAAGCGGGACGGCGGAATCCAGCTTGGGCACGACCTCACCGTCTTGACCCGGCTGCGGCTTTGCCTAAGCGTCGCTATATGGTGAAGTCTCCCGTATCCAATCTCGATCGCACCTTCGCGGCCCTCGTCGATCCGACGCGCCGGGCGATTCTCGCGCGGCTCGAACGCGAGGACAGCGTCTCCATCAGCGAGTTGTCGCGCCCTTTCGCGATCAAACTGCCCGCCATCATGAAACATCTGGATGTGCTGGACGGTGCCGGGCTGATCACACGGTCCAAGCAGGGCCGCACCGTGGCGGTCCGGCTTGCCCCGGAGCCGATGGCAGAAGCCATGGCCTGGCTACGCCGGTATGAGCGCTTCTGGTCCGTCCGTCTGGACCGTCTGACCGCGACGGCCGAAGCGATGGAGACCGAGGCCCGCGCCGCCGAGGCCGGACGCGGGGTGCCATGACCAGCCTCACCTTGGTGCGCCGGGTCGCGGCCCGGCCGTCGATCGTGTTCGATGCGCTGACGACGCCGGACGGTATCAGCTGCTGGTGGAGCCCGTGTGTAAACGTGTTTCCAGCGGTGTCCGAGGCAGTGTCGGTGTGCTTGCCGCGGGTACGGAGAGCGCGGCCGACCCTGTCAGGCCCGGATGGCTTCCATCAGTGGCCTGACACCCAAAATCGCGATCACCCGCTTCATGTTGTAGGCCAGAACCTGCAGGCTCATCTCAGTCCCGACCCGTTTCAGCGTGCGGGTCAGGAAGTGCGTGGCTCCCATCCAGGCTTTGATGGTGCCGAACGGGTGCTCAACCGTTTGCCGGCGCAGGAGCATAGCCTGCGGCACTTGGTCCAGCCGCTGCTGCATGGCATCCAGCACGCCCTCGTGTTCCCAGCGGGTGACCCGGCGCATCTTGGCCGGCGTGCACTGGGCCTTGATCGGGCACTCCGGACACTTGGTGGTCCAGTAGTGGCGCAGGGTCATCCCGTTCTCGTCGACGCGGTTGAACCACCACTTCATGGTCTGGCCGGCAGGGCACCGGTAGGCGTCCTGCTCGGGCACGTAGACGAAATCCTGCTTGCCGAACCGCCCATCGGCCTTGGCGCCTGAGGTGTACGGCTTGGGCACGTAGGTCATCATGCCGGCCTCCTCGCAAGCGACGATCTGGCGGCCAGCGAAGTAACCACGGTCGGCCAGCACGGTTAGCGCTGTCCGGCCCATGGCGTCCTGGGCCTGCTTGCCCATGGGCGCGAGCTGCGCGCGGTCGCTGGTGGCATTAGTGACCTCGTACGCCACGATCAGGTGGTGCGTCGTGTCCACGGCTGCCTGGACGTTGTAGCCGACGACTGTGGTGCCGCGACCGGAGGTGGTCATTGCCCGGGCGTCAGGATCGGTCAGCGAAACCTGCCCGTCCGGCGCCGCCGCGACCACCGCTTCCATTTCGCGCAGATGCCGCATCTGCTCGCGCAGCCGGTCCAGCTTCTCCCGCAGGCGCTGGACCTTGGCCGTGGGCACGCCGGGGTCGTGCCGGTCGGCCGTGTCCAACGCCCCTAGATAGCGGGCGACGCTCGCCTCGACCTGCTCCATCCGTCGCTGGATGACGGACTGGCTGTGGGTCTTGTCGCGCGCGTTGACCGCCTTAAACTTGCTGCCGTCGATCGCGACCATGCTGTCGGAGAACAGGTCGAGCCTGCGGCACAGCAGGACGAACTGGCGGCAGGTCGCCTTGATGGCCGGACCGTTGTCGCGGCGGAAGTCGGCGATGGTCTTGAAGTCCGGTGCGAGCCGCCCGGTCAGCCAAAGCACCTCGAGGTTGCGCTGCGCCTCGCGTTCCAGGCGGCGACTGGACGGCACGCGGTTCAGGTAGCCGTAGAGGTAGAGCTTGAGCAGCGTGGCCGGATGATAGCCGGGGCGGCCGGTGTCGGCGGGCGTGGCACGGTTGAAGCCCAGCTCAGCGAGGTCCAGCTCGTCCACGAACGCGTCGACCACGCGCACCGGGTTGTCCTCGCCCACGTAGTCGTCCACGCTTTCGGGCAGCAGAAAGCTTTGGCCTCGATTCCAGCCCTCGACGTAGCGCGTCACGACATACCTCTCCTCGACTGGATCAGGCTACCGCGTCGCCTTGCGGCTGGGAATCGTTGCGTTGAGCGAAAGCGGACCGAGTAGTTACAGAAGGACCATGCATGTCCGCCTTTCCCCGTTGGTTAGCAGGCACCATGATGGCTGCAGGTCTCCTGTTCGCTGGATTTGCAGTCACCGTTGTCATGGATGTGCCTCAACCGCCGCTACCTCCATTGCTGACCGGCGTTGGGGCCACCGGTGGATCGACAGATGGCTGCACGGCTGATGATCCTGAACGGGCTGGCAGATCGCCGCTCGCATGGTCACCCGAACTGAACCGGCGACTGGAACGAGACTTCCCTCCTGGAACGGACGCGACAGGCTTCGAGAGCGGACTTCGGCAGCTCGGGTTCGCAAGCCTGGGTTCATGCCGCAATGATCCCACGATCAAGTCGGCATTCTTTCGGCAGCACGGTGGTTTCCCGCTCCGACCGGGCAGCCTACCAATGGGTGCGACCATCTGGTGGAAGTTGGACCCGGAAGGACAGCACTTGGTCTGGGCTAAAGGGATGGTCGCCTTCGATGGGCTTTAACCGGCTTCAACAGGGAGAGATGCGGCAACGTTACAGTTGACCGCTTAAGGCCGTCTCAATGGCCTGTTTCCACACACCCTCGGTGGGGACCGGATGACGGCCCGGTTCTGCTGGCAGAAAGCGATCCGCGGGCGGATGGCCGCTTCCGTGTCCGGTTCCGTATGCTCGACGGCACGGAGCACGAGGCCGGTGGCGAGTATGTCGAGGTGGTGCGGCCGGCGCGGTTGGTCATGACCTGGCGCTGGACGGACGGAGGCGACCCGGCAGAAGCGGGCCACGAGTCCCGGATCGTGATCGAACTGAGGCCGATCGAGACCGGGACCGAGCTGACCTTCAAACATGAGCGGCTGCAGACCGAGACGTCCCGCGACAGTCACCAATGGGGTTGGACCGGCGCGCTGGACAAACTTGACCGGCATCTCTCCCGCGAGGCGGCATGACGACGAAGTTGCGATCGAGAGGAGTACGATATGACCCTGCGTAAGATCGCGACCTGCCTGTGGTTTGCAGATGGCCGGGCGCGAGAGGCGGCCGAGTTCTACGCCTCGGTGTTTCCCGATAGCGAGGTGGGCACTCGCTACCACGCGGCATCCGACTACCCCGACGGCAAGCAGGGTGACGAGCTGACCGTCGAGTTCACGGTATTGGGCATGCCTTTCCTGGGCCTGAATGGCGGGCCGCGCTTCCAGTTCAGCGAGGCAATCAGCTTCCAGGTCTTTACCGAATCCCAGGCGGAAACCGACCGCTACTGGGACGCGATCGTCGGCAATGGCGGCGTGGAAAGCCAGTGCGGCTGGTGCAAGGACAGGTTCGGCCTGTCCTGGCAGATCATCCCGCGTGCGCTGACGCAGGCCATGGCAGATCCTGACGCCGATGCGGCCAAGCGGGTCATGCAGGCGATGATGGGCATGAGACGGATCGACATCGCCGCGATCGAGCGCGCCCGTGCCGGAAGTAAAACAGGGATCGGAATATGAATGAGTAAGGTAAAGGTCGCCGGGTTCGGTGTCTCGCTCGATGGCTTCGGTGCTGGAAGCGCCCAGAGTTTAGATCATCCGCTTGGTCTGCACGGCCAGGAGATCTTCCAGTGGTTCTTCCCAACGCGGACGTTCCGGCAAATGCTTGGAAAGGAGGGCGGTGAAACTGGCCTTGATGACGGGTTCGCCCGACGTGCAATGGAAGGTTTTGGTGCGTTCATCCTCGGTCGCAACATGTTCGGACCCGTTCGAGGGGACTGGCCGGATGATCAATGGAAGGGATGGTGGGGTGACGATCCGCCGTATCACGCGCCAACATTCGTCTTGACGCACTATCCACGACCGCCAATCAAAATGTCAGGCGGAACGACATTCCATTTTGTCTCTGATGGCATCGAGGATGCCCTTCTGCGTGCGCGGGAAGCGGCAGGCGCAAAGGACGTCAAGATCGGTGGCGGCGTCGAAACGGTGAAGCAATACGTCCGGGTCGGCTTTGTGGATGAAATCCACCTCGCTATCGCTCCCATTGCGCTGGGCCAGGGGGAAGCACTCTTTAGCGGCCTTGATCTCCGCGCTCTGGGATATCGGACAGTCGAGCATGTTTCGACAGAGCGAGGCACGCACATTGTCCTCGCGAAGTAGAGCAACCCGGCGAGATCGACGGCAAACGCCCGGCTTGGGCTGGAAGGGGGGAACTTGATGAAGGTCTATGGAATGGCAGTGTCTGGAAATTGCTGGAAGGTGGCGCAAATCCTGCAGCTGACTGGCCTGGCGTTCGAGTGGGTGGAGACGGACGGAAACTCCGGCATCACCCGGTCGCCGGCGTTCCTCGCCATCAACCCGATCGGCAAGATCCCGGCCGTCGTGCTCGACGACGGCACGATCCTGGTCGAAAGCGCTGCCATCCTGTTGCACTTCGCGGAAGATACGCCCTGGCTGCCGCCGCCGGGCTTGGCGCGGACGCGGGTGCACGAATGGCTGTTCTTCGAACAATACAGCCACGAACCTTACATCGCCGTCGCGCGGAACATCATGACCTGGCGGCGGGAGGCTGACCGGTATTCCGAGCGCCTGGCCGAGTGCGCGCGGAAGGGAGCCGAAGCGCTGGATGTGATGGAACGGCGGCTGACGGAAGCGGAGTGGCTGGTCGGGACGGCGCCGACGATCGCCGACCTGGCGCTGTTCGCCTACACGCATCGCGCTGATGAAGGCGGCTTCAACCTGGCACGCTGGCCCGGCGTGCAGGCCTGGGTGGACCGGATGACGGTTCTGCCCGAAATCGCGACCCTTCCCCGGGCCGACGACCTGATCCGGTGAGCGACATCAAGCCGGACCAACCGTTCCAGAAGGAACAGCACAGGGCCGCGCTCGGTATGGGAGCGGCCATCGCCGTGACCCTGGCGATACTGCTGCTCCTGCTTGCGTCACAGCCGTTCACCCTTCCGGATTTTGCGACGCCGGCGGCGAGATTGGCCTTCGTGGCCCGCGTGGAGACGCTGGTGTTCGCCTGGCTTGGTGTAGCGATCGCCAACGTCGCCCGGTTGCGCTTCTTTTCAGCGACGGACATCGGCGGCAGCGCGCAAGCCGCGGCGAGCCCGGCCGTTCTCCGCGCCAATGCCGTACTGCAGAACACGCTCGAGCAAGCGGTTTTCGCCGCCGGGTCACACTGCGCCCTCGCGGTTCAGCTTCCGGCGGGGTGGATGGTCGTCTTGCCTGGCCTTGTCGGTCTGTTCTGCGTTGGGCGGGCGTTGTTCTGGCTTGGCTATCGCCACGGCGCCGCTGCCCGCGCCTTCGGTTTCGCGCTGACATTCTACCCGTCGGTCGCGGCCTGCGTCGCGGCAGTCGCTTTGTTGTTCTACTGACGGTCGCGCGGTCACCGTGCTGTGCTCCGCCATTCGACAAGAAGGACGGCGGTGCCTACGATGCTCGATCCGAGCAGCCACAGGCCGCCGTCCAGCCCGCCCGCCTCATAGGCCAGCCCGACACAAGTGACGCCTACCGCGCCTGACGCCTGCTGCACGGTATTCAGCAGGCCGGACGCTGCCCCGGCCTGGGTTGGCGTCGCGCGGGCCAGCACCCGTGCCATGATGAGGAGTGTGACCGCCGGGTTCTGCGCCACGACGCCGAATGCGATGAGCCCAGCCAGTAGCCCGCAGCATCCCCAGAGCAGCACCTTCGAGCCGCATCGTGCCGTCCATCCGGCCATGCGCTCCCGTCAGGCATGATCGCCTCCTGCGATGAAGGCCAGCAGGTCGGTGTTCAGCCGGGCGGGGTGGCTGACCGGCAAGCCGTGCGGCGCGCCCGCGTAGACAATCAGGCGCGCGCCCGGCACTAGCGCTGCGGTTGGGCGGCCGGTGAGGTGGTGCGGCGAGGACATGTCGAGCTCGCCCTGCACCACCAGCACGGGCAGGCGCAGCGCCGCTAGTTCGGCCCGCATGTCCGCGGTCGTCAGCTCCCGGTAAAACGCTTCCAGCGCATAGGGCGAGGCCTGAAGCGCCTGCGCAATCACTTCGTCCAGTTCGGACTGCGCCACGTCCGGACCGCCGAACGGTCGGGCATTGCGGTCGAGCCAGCCGCGCCAGTCCGGACGCAGCTCCGTCTCGATGAACGCCTCGAACATCGCCGGGTCGACGCCGTCCGGGTGGTCGTCTCGGCGAACCAGCAGCGGCGTGGTCGGGGCGATCATGGCGAGCCGGGCGATGCGGGCGTCGCCATGCCGGGTCAGATAGCGGACCGCCTCACCGCTCCCGGCCGAGAAGGTGACCAGGGTGACGCCGTGCAGGTCGAAGGCGTCCAGCACGGCTGCCAGATCGTCGGCGAGCGTGTCGAAGTCGTAGCCGTGGCCCGGGTCGGGCGTGTGGCCGTGGCCGCGGCGATCGTAGGTGATACAGCGCAGTCTGGCGGCGCAGAACGCCTTAACCTGCCGACGCCAGGACGCGCCGGGCAGACTCCAGCTAGCCAGGAAGACGACGGGCGGGCCGGCACCCTCGTCGTAGCAGCTCAGGGCGACATCGGCCCGGTGGACGAGGCGGGTAGTGGCGTTCGGCATGGTGTGCTCCTGTGACATGACGTCGCAGGTTGACCAGTCGGGCGGCCGGGCGGCGATTACCTCGCAGGTCATGGCCGGGACAAAGCCCGGTGCTATCGTCTGGCCATGACCAGCCTTGCCATCCCGTCCCCCAGCGTCGGTGGACTCCTGCGGGAGTGGCGCCAGCGCCGCCACCTGAGCCAGCTCGACCTCGCCAGCGAGGCGGAGGTGTCCACCCGGCATCTGAGTTTCGTCGAGACCGGGCGTGCCGCGCCGAGCCGCGATATGCTGCTGCGGCTGGCCGAACGGCTGAACGTCCCGCTACGGGCACAGAACGAACTGCTCCATGCCGGCGGGTTTGCCGCCATCTACTCCGAACGCCCGCTCGACGCCCCGGAGATGACAACCGCCCGCCGCACCGTGGACGCCGTGCTGGCGGCCCATGCCCCATTCCCAGCGCTGGCGATCGACCGACACTGGACAATGGTCGCACGCAACGGTGCCGTGCCGCCGCTACTAGCCGGAGTCGCAGTACACCTCCTTAAATCGCCCGTGAACGTGTTGCGTCTGAGCCTACACCCGGAGGGCCTAGCCCCGCGTATCGCGAATTTAGGCGAGTGGCGGCATCACCTGCTGACCCGGCTGCAGCAGCAGATCGACAACTCCGGCGATGCCATCTTGCGCTCGCTCAAGACCGAGCTATCCGCCTACCCATTTGCCGCGAGTGCGACGCCGCCGGGCAATTTCGGCGGGATTGCGGTGCCGCTGCGGCTTCGTGTGCCGGGCTCGCCGGCTCCGCTGTCGTTGATCAGCACGACGACAGTGTTCGGGACGCCAATCGACGTCACGCTCGCCGAACTCGCGCTGGAATGCTTCTACCCAGCCGACGACGCCACGCGCATAACCCTATTGAGTCAGGCCATGTAAGGCTTGATTAGTGCGTGCAGCTTGAATCGGCTTTCAGCCGCTTAATACGTCTGCTTCTCACCGTAGTGTTCTCCAATGCGGACAGTCCGTTTACGTGAAGAGTTTCGGGCGCCGGAGGCGTACGAAAGTCCCCGAGGAACGAACCCGCGGGCCGAGAGAGGTCTCTATGGGGATTTAGTATTCGGGCTGGGCTGAAAGGTCAGCCGCGAGCCGACTATCGGTCGCTTATACAGGCTAAACAGGCGCTGAACGCTGCGGCTATTTCCGCAAACCGTCATGAGACTGGCACTGCGGCGCCGGTGTCTCAGGTGTTTCTGGGCACGAGGGCAACAGTCTGCCATCGACCGCAAGAGGGCTTCGATCGCAATGCCAATCATGCCGTGCCGGATCACGACGCAGTCCTGCCGGAGGAGCACGTCGGCCGCGGCGGCGCGCGAGGCTGGGCGAAACGCTCGAAAGTCTCGAGGATCAGCATGCGTCCGCCACAGCATGGGCAAGCCGGCCGGTAGTCGGCAGGGTCGGCCGTGTCTGGTTCGGGTGCTGGTGGTGGCACGGCGAGGAGTTCGCGGGCGCGGGCTAGGTTGTCGCGGCGGGTGCCGCTGGCGAGTAGGCCGTAGTGGCGGATGCGGTGAAATCCCCGCGGCAGGACGTGCAGCAAGAAC
>CAZZVQ010000038.1:0-40111 GCA_964657565.1 uncultured Acetobacteraceae bacterium | reverse complement strand
GTCGACGATCAGAAAACCCTCGCCGTCGCCGGCCGCCGCAGCGGGCTTGATCACGCGCGGCGCCCCTTGAACCTCCTCGTCGTAGCTGACCACCGAGATGCTCTCGATCAGCCGACACTCCAACTCGCGCGCCACGATGGCGGCCGGGATCAATCCGCCGCGTGTCACCGCCACGATCCCGCGAAACGGCTCCATGGGCATCAGCATGGTCGCCAGCGTCCGCGCGTCGCGGTGCAACTGGTCCCAGGTGACGGTGGCGTAGGCGCGGCCGCTCAAAACAGCCGCCCTCCGGCGGGCACGTCCTGATCCGGCCGGATCAACACCACGCCACCCTGCGCATCCGGCATGCCGAGCGTCAGCACCTCGCTCATGAAGGTGCCGATCTGCCGCGGCTTGAAGTTGACCACTGCGCAGACCTGGCGGCCGATCAGCGTCTCGGGCGTGTAGTGCGCGGTGAGCTGCGCCGACGAGCGCTTGACCCCCAGCTCCCCGCCGAAATCGATCCATAGCTTGATCGCCGGCTTGCGCGCTTCCGGATAGGGCTGCGCGTCCCGCACGGTGCCGACGCGGATGTCGATCCGCTCGAAGTCTTCGTAGCTTGCAATGCTCATAGCCGCATCTACCACGCCCGCCCGCGTTGCCAAGCCGCAGGTCGCATGCCAGCGTTTGGCCCCGTTCCGAGGACGATGCGCATGGCTTCCCGCGACTTCCACCTGCCGGGCCGCAGCCCGGTCTACGCAACCCACGGCATGGCCGCCACCAGCATGCCGGCCGCCACGCTGACCGCGCTCGACGTCTTGCGCGCCGGCGGCAACGCGCTCGACGCCGCCGTGGCCGCCGTCGCCGTGCTCGGCGTGATCGAGCCGCAGTCGACCGGCATCGGCGGCGACTGCTTCTGCCTCTACGCGCCGGCCGGCGAGAACCGCGTCGTCGCGATGAACGGCTCCGGGCGGGCGGCCGCGGCGGCGAGCATCGATTGGTTCGAGGAGCGCGGCATCACCGCGCTCGAGAACACCTCGCCGCATACCGTCACCATCCCCGGCGCCGTCTCCGCCTGGGAGACGCTGCTCGCCGCGCATGGCCGCAAGGGCCTGGACGAGCTGCTGCAGCCGGCGATCAAGTTCGCCGAAGAGGGCTGGCCGGTGCATAGCCGGGTCGCGAGCGACTGGGCCGATGCGGAGGACAAGCTGCGCGGCAACGGGGCGGACGCCTTCCTGCCGCAGGGCGCGGCGCCGCGCGCGGGCGACATGTTCGTGCAGAAGAACCTGGCCGAGACGTTGCGCCGGATCGCCAAGGAGGGCGCCCGTGGCTTCTACGAAGGCCCGGTCGCGGCAGACATGGTCTCGGCGCTGCGGGCGCATGGCGGGCTGCAGACCGAGGCCGACTTCGCCGCGGCCGCGACGCAGGCGCATTTCGTCGAGCCGATCCGCGCCGCGTGGGGCGGCTACGAGGTCTGGCAATGCCCGCCGAACGGCACCGGGCTGATGGTGCTGATGCTGCTGGGCATCCTGAAGCACTTCAAACCGTCCGAGGGCGGCCCGCTCGGCGTCGAGCGGCTGCATCGACATCTCGAGGCGGCCCGCCTCGTCTATCGCGACCGCGACGCCTTCGTGGCCGATCCGCTGCAGGTGGACGTGCCGGTCGATCGGCTGCTCGACCCGGCCTACCTCGCCGACATCGCCCGGCTCATCGACCCGGCCCGCGCGCTGCAATCTCTCCCCCGCGCCGGCGAGGCCGCGGTCCCGGTGCACCGCGACACCGTCTATCTGACCGTCGTCGACCGCGACGG
The DNA here is from genome assembly GCA_964657565.1 of uncultured Acetobacteraceae bacterium. Classification (GTDB taxonomy): domain Bacteria; phylum Pseudomonadota; class Alphaproteobacteria; order Acetobacterales; family Acetobacteraceae; genus JAVVHH01. The sequence goes on along the minus strand of CAZZVQ010000038.1, from coordinate 38,322 downwards.
CAATGCTTGCAGCTTCATCAACTCGCTGTTCCAGCCGTTCGGCAGCGGCATCCTGGCGCCGAATAGCGGCGTCATGCTGCACAATCGCGGGTTCGGCTTCCGCGTGGAGCGCGGCCATCCCAACTGCATCGCGCCGCACAAGCGCCCGATGCACACCATCCTGCCCGGCATGCTGACGAAGAACGGCCGCGCCGTGATGCCGTACGGCGTCATGGGTGGGCATTTCCAGCCGATGGGCCAGAGCTGGTTCCTCACCAACCTCCTCGAATACGGCCTCGATATCCAACAATCGCTCGATCTGCCGCGCGTCTTCCCCTTTGCGGGCAAGGTGGAGGCGGAGCGGGGGGTGCCGGGCGACGTCCTGCGGCAACTGAGCGGCATGGGGCACGACATCATCGCCGTCGACAAGCCGCATGGCGGCGGGCAGGCGATCTGGATCGACCACGACAAGGGTGTCCTGGTCGGCGGCTCCGAGCCGCGCAAAGACGGCATGGCCCTTGGATACTGAGCGATGAGCGACCCGTGCGACCTCAGCGCGATCGAGGCGCGGCGCCTGATCGGCAGCAAGCGGCTCTCCCCGGTCGAACTGCTCGAGAGCTGCATCGGCCGGATCGAGGCGATCGACCCGGCGGTCAACGCGATCCCGGCGCGGGATTTCGAACGCGCGCGGCGGGCTGCGACGCTGGCCGAGGCGGCGGTACGGCGCGGCGACACGCTGCCGCCGCTGCACGGCCTTCCGATCGTGATCAAGGATCTCGAGGACGCCGAGGGCCTCGTCAACAGCCAGGGCAGCCCGATCTACCGCGACGATGTGCGCCCGGCGGATCAGCGCTCGGTCGGCGCGGTGCGGGCGGCGGGTGCGCTGATCGTCGGCAAGTCGAACGTGCCGGAGTTCGGCGCGGGGGCGAATAGCCGCAACCGGGTCTATGGGGCGACCGGCAATCCGTTCGACCCGTCGAAGAACGCGGCCGGGTCGTCGGGCGGTTCGGGCGTGGCGCTGGCGTGCGGCATGGTCCCGCTGGCGACCGGGTCGGACACGGGGGGCAGCCTGCGCAACCCGGCGGCGTTCAACGGGATCGTCGGTTTCCGCCCGACCCCGGGCCTGGTGCCGGACGAGCGGCGCGGGCATGGCTGGTCCGGATTGCCGGTGTTGGGGCCGATGGCGCGGACGGTGCCGGACGTGGCGCTGCTGCTCGGCACGATGGTGAGCGACGACAAGCGCGACCCGCTGGCGGTGACGATCCACGGGCGCACGACCCGGTCCGCCTGCGAGTTCTACCCGCTGCCGGAGCTGGACCTCTCGTCGCTGAAGGTCGCGCTGACGCCGGATTTCGGCCAGGCGCCGACCGAGCGGCACATCGCGGAGGTGTTCGCCGAGAAGACCGGCTTGTTCCGCGACCTGTTCGGGCGTGCCGAGGACACCCACCCGGATTGCACGGGCGGTGACGAGGCGTTCGAGGTGCTGCGCTCGCTCGGCGTGCTCTCGAAGCATGCGAAGCATGTGCGCACCCGGCCGGACGATCTCGGGCCGAACATCCACGCCAATTACCAGGAGGGCCTCGGCTACTCCGCCGTCGACGTGGCCCGCGCGATGAAGCTGCAGACCGAGCTCTACCGCCGCTGGCAGCGTTTCTTCGACAGCCACGACCTGATCCTCTCGCCGGCCATCACGACGAGCCCGCGTGACTGGACCGAGCTGTTCCCGGCCGAGATCGACGGCACACCGACGCGGACCTACTTCCACTGGCTCTCGCTGGCGTACTACCCGACCCTGGCCGGCCATCCGGCGTTGTCGCTGCCGGTGGGTCTGGACCGCCACGGGATGCCGTTCGGCCTGCAGATCGTGGGCCCGCGTGGCGGCGACGCGCTGGTGCTGGCGGCGGCGGCGGCGCTCGAGCGGGCGCTGGCCGGCGATGTGCGGACCCGGCGGCCGATCCCGGACCTCGCGGCGCTTCGGCGCATGACGCCGATTCGGGAGCGCCCGCAGTTTCTCACATTGGAGTGACTTCATTTAACCGGCCGTTAATCTTCTCCGCCTAAGAGACGGGGTATCGAAACCGAGAAGATGCAATGACCGCTCACACCGCCACCTCGCTGCTCGACACTCTGGACGCGTTTCTGCAACCCGATGTTCCGATCGGGATGTCCACGGTCGGCGCTGCGATGTTCGGCGGGGCTGCGACGCAGGCGCTGTATCTGGTCGAGGCCGGCAACAGTGCGGCGATCAGCATGAGCGACATCCACCAGGGCCAGATCGGCGACTGCTACCTGCTCTCGCCGATCGGCGACCTGGCCGCCACCCATGCCGACGTGATCCGCAACATGATCCACGTCAACGCGGACGGCACCGAGACGGTGACGCTCTACATGGCGGCCAACGGCACGGCGGCGCGGCCGGGCGCGACGGCGTTCAAGGCCATCACCGAGAACGTCACCAATTTGTTCCCGACCTATTCGGTCAACAACGGCAGCAACCAGGACGTCGTCGGCGGCAAGAAGGAGATCTGGGCGCAGGTGCTCGAGAAGGCGGCGGCCGAAGCGGGCGGCGGCTACAGCAGCATCGCCAATGGCGGGAACCCGGCCATGGCGATGGAAGAACTGACCGGCCACACCGCCAACGCCTACGCGCCGACCAGCATCACCGCCGCCGGGCTGCAGGCGTTCGCCGCCGCCGCCGACCTGATCACCTTCGATACCAAGAGCATGTCGGGCCTCGGCTACAATCTGGTCAGCGGCCACGCCTACATGTTCAACGGCGTCGTCTCGACCGCGGGCGGTCCGGCGGTGTCGCTCTCGAACCCGTGGGGCGTCGATCAACCGTCATTGGTGCCGATCTCGAAGCTGTCTTCGGTGTTCGCGGAAGTCGATGTCGGGCGGGTGACCTAGGGGCTCGCTCGGGCGATCCTCCGGGCAGCGCGCGAGAGCACCATGCGGTCGTGAACCAAACCTAGAATCTCAACAACCTCGTCCGCCCCTAATCGATAGACGATCAGGTGGCGGGGATTGCCGACGCGGCGTGCCGGTTCGATGCGCTGGCGCAGGAGCCGGAGCGGGTAAGCAAAAATGCCTCTCATGCGAGGAACCTCGACCGATCCGATGATGCGCGGCTCCGTACCGAGCGCAGCCATGGCCGTGAGGATAAGCTGACCATACCTGCCGGCCGCCTCCAGGCCGTGTCGACGCGCGCTGTCCAGAAGAAGGGCGTCTATCTGTTCCTCCGCCGCACTTGTGAGACGGTAAGCCAATCAGTCGCTGGTAGGGAGACGAGCCCGCAGCCGTGCCAACACACGGTCATGGACGCGCTGTTCGTCTTCCACGGTCGCCACGGTCGTGTAACGGCCCGCTTCGATATCGGCCAAGCCTGCCTCGACCGCCTGGAGAAGTTCCTCCTCTTCACTCCTGGTCTCGTCGACCAAGCGCCTGACCGCCTCCTCCAGAAACGCAGCCGAGCTTATAGCCCTGCCTTCAGCCACCTGTCGCTCGATCACCCGATGCAGCTCGTCAGGAAGCTGGACAACGCTCATGAATCCCTCCTGGACGACGATAACACTAACCCCGGCCCGTTGCGAACGCGTTGAAGGTGATCAGGGTGTAGGTGTCCGAGACGCCGTGGATGGTCTGGATCCGCTCGGTCACGAACAGGCCGGTGTCCTGGGCGGCGTCGAGGTAGAACTTGCCGATTAGATCGTATTGGCCGGAGGTCGAGTAGATCTCCGACAGTTCCTCGATCGTGTCGACGGCTGCCTGCGCCACTTTGTAGGCGGCGCCCATGTGGCATTTGATCTGAACGAATATCGGCCGCATCCTGCCCTCCTGACCGGCACAGTGCCAGGAAGCGCCGACTCTGGACAGCTTCCGGGCGACCGGAGGAGGGGACGGAACACGGATGTCAGCAGTTCAACAACAGGATCGGGCAACGCGGCGCGGGGGCCGGGTCCTGGCCGATGCCCTGGTGGCGCAGGGAATCGACACTGTTTTCGTCGTGCCCGGCGAGAGCTATCTGGATGTGCTGGACGGGCTCTACGACGTCGAGGACCGGGTCAAGATGGTCACGTGCCGCTTCGAGGCTGGCGCGGTGAACATGGCCGAAGCGTACGGCAAGCTGACCGGGCGGCCGGCGGCGGCGTTCGTCACCCGGGGGCCCGGCGCGTGCCATGGGGCGATCGGCGTGCACATCGCGATGCAGGACAGTACGCCGATGCTGCTGTTCGTCGGCCAGATCCCGTTCGAGGAGACGGACCGCGAGAGCTTCCAGGAAGTCGACTACCGCAAGATGTTCGGCCCGCTGGCCAAGTGGGTCACCCAGATCGACGATGCACGGCGGATCCCGGAGCTGGTCGCCCACGCGGTCGACGTGGCGACCAGCGGCCGGCCGGGTCCGGTGGTGATCGCGCTGTCCGAGGAGATGCAGCGCGACATGGTCGACGTGCCGGACCTCGCGCGGACCACGCTGCGGCCGCCGATGCCGGATCCGCGCTCGATCGCGGAGTTGCCGGCGCTGCTGGCGAAGAGCCGCAAGCCGCTCGCGATCCTCGGGGGCTCGACATGGAGCGCGGAGGGGCGGGCGGCGATCCGGCGGTTTCTCACCGAGCGGAACATCCCGGTGTCGGTCGCGTTCCGGCGTCAGGGAACCTATGACGGCACGCTGCCCAATTTCGTCGGCGATCTCGGGGTCGGCTCCGACCCGGCGCTCGTGGCCAAGGCGCGCGAGGCCGACCTCATCCTCGCCATCGGCACGCGGCTGCCGGAATCGGTGACGCAGGGCTACACGCTTTTCGACAAGTCGGGCGGCGTGCCGATCGTGCATGTGTATCCGGACCAGGCGGAGATCGGCCGGGTCTACCGGGTGGCACTCGGGATCGCGGGGGACGTCAACGCGTTCTCCGTCGCCGCGGCCGCACTGGAGGCGCCGCCGGCGCCTTGGGCGGAGTGGACGCGGGAGTTGCGGGCGCTGCGCGAGGCGGGGCGGACGCCGCCCGAGTATGAGGGGCTCAACCTGGCGCGGGTGATGCGCGATCTGGAGCGGCTGGCGGCGCCGGACGCGGTGTTCACCTGCGACGCGGGGAATTTCGCCACCTGGCCGGCGCGCTTCCTCAATTTCGGCGAGCAACAGCGCTTCATCGGGCCGACCAACGGCGCGATGGGATACGGCGTGCCGGCCGGGGTCGGCGCGGCGATCGCGTTTCCCGGGCGGCAGGCGATCATCTTCGTGGGCGATGGCGGGATGCTGATGACCGGCACCGAGATCGCCACGGCCTTCCACCACGGCGCGGCGCCGATCGTGATCGTGGTCAACAACGCGATGTATGGGACCATCCGGATGTATCAGGAGCGGACCTACCCGGGCCGGGTCTCCGGCACGGCGCTGACCAACCCCGATTTCGTGCAGTTCATCGAGAGCTTCGGCGGCCACGGCGAACTCGTCCAGCGCGACGAGGAGTTCGCCCCGGCGTTCGAGCGGGCGGTGGCGAGTGGCAAGCCGGCGTTGATCGAGCTGCGGCAGAACCAGGACCAGATCACGTCCCGCGCGACGATCACCCAGTTGCGGGCGGGGACAGGCGTGGTCAAACCCCGAACATAGGACGTTCTCATGCCCCGTTCATCGCGTCCCGTCTGGGAAGGCCACCTCCGGCTTTCGCTCGTGACCTGCCCGGTCGCGCTGTTCAAGGCGACGTCGGAGGGGGCGGGCGTGCACTTCCATCTGCTGCATCCGGAATCGCACAACCGGGTCAAGCAGGCGTGGAAGGACCCGACGCTGCCGGAGGGCGAGCAGGAGATCCCGCGCGGCGAGCTGCTGCATGGCTACGAGGTCGAGAAGGGCAAATACGTCATCATCGAGGACGCCGACATCAAGGCGATCCGGCTGGAGAGCACCAAGACGATCCAGATCGAGCGGTTCGTCGATTCCGAGACGATCGATCGGGTCTACTGGGACACCCCGTATTACATGGTGCCGACCGGGCGGGCCGAGTTGATCGAGCCGTTCGCGGTCATCCGCGACGCGATGCAGGGGGCGGGCCGGGTCGCGCTCGGACGCGTGGTGATGACGGGGCGCGAGCGGATCGTGGCGATCGAGGTGCGCGGGGCCGGGTTCCTGCTGAGCACGCTGCATGCGCAGGACGAGGTTCGCAATGACGCCGAGCTGTTCGACGACATCCCGCAGACCACGCCGGACCAGCAGATGATCGATATCGCCCGGGCGATCATCGACAAGCAGGAGGGACCGTTCGACCCGGCGATGTTCCAGGACCGCTATGCCGAAGCGCTGCACAAGCTGGTAGCGGAGAAGTCGGAGGGCGCCGTGATCGAGCGGCAGGAGGCGGCCCCGGAGAGCAACGTGATCGACCTGATGGAGGCGCTGCGGCGCAGTCTGCGCGGGGGCGCCGAGCCGAAGCCGGAGGCCGCAGCGGAGAAGCCGGCCAAGAAGAAAGCTTCGACCAAAGCGAAGGTGGAGCCGGAACCGGCGCCGGCACCGGCCAAACGCCGAGCGGGCACACGGCGAAACTGAACCGCGAGCACGACGCCATAGCCTCATCCTTCAGTGCCAAGTACAAGGCAGCGGACTCCAAGGAACGGGACAATGATGAAGCTTAGTGCGCGCAACCAGATCAAGGGCAAGGTCACGCTCGTCGTCAAAGGCCAGACCACCGGCCATGTGCATCTCGACATCGGCAACGGCGTGACGGTGCATGCCTCGATCACCAATGAAGCCATCGACGATCTGGAGCTGAAGGTCGGCGACGACGCGACCGCGGTGATCAAGGCGTCGGACGTGATGGTCGGCAAATGAGCCATCGCCTCGCCATCGCCTTGCTCCTGCTGCTGCCGTTGGCGGCCGCGCGGGCCCAGGCGCCGGCGAGGCCTGTGGAGATCTCCGGCCAGGTGCAGCGCCCCGCGTCCCTCTCCATGGAGGGGCTCGCGGCGCTGCCAGCCATCGAGGTTCAGTCGGCGCGGGAAGGTGGGGCGCTGGCGATCTATGCCGGGCCGCTGCTCTGGCCGCTCCTCGCCGAGGCGAGCCTCGTCGACGGACCCGGGCGGGGCGCACATCTGCAGCACGTCTTCTTTGCCCGCGGGGCCGACGGGTACAGGGTTGCCGTCGCGATCGGCGAGATCGATCCGGGGTTCGAGGGCAAGCCGGCGATCATCGCCACCAAACAGGATGGCGCGGTGCTGGCCGCGCCGCGATTGGTGATCCCGGGTGATCATAAAGCCGGGCGTGCGGTGCGGGACTTGGTCGCGATCGAGGTCCACTAGCGCCGTGCAAGCGCTCGCCGGGTTTCCGCTGCTGCTCGGGCTCGCCTGGGCGCTGAGCGAGGATCGGCGGGCGATACCGTGGCGGACGGTGCTGGCCGGGATCGCGCTGCAGATGGCGCTCGCGGTGCTGCTGACCCGGGTGGGTGCGGCGCGCGATGCCGTGCTGCTGCTGGTCCGCGCCGCCGACGCGCTGCAGAGCGCGACCGACCAGGGCACCGGGTTCCTGTTCGGCTATCTCGGTGGCGGGCCGCTGCCGTTCCTCGAGACGTATCCCGGCGGGGCGCTGATCCTGGCGTTCAAGATCCTGCCGCTGGTGCTCGTCATCAGCGCGATCTCGGCGCTGCTGTTCCAATGGGGCGTGCTGCAGGCGATCAGCGGCGCGTTCGCGGCCATCCTGCGGCGGACGCTGGGGATCGACGGGCCGCTGGCGCTGGCGGCGGCGGTGCACATCTTCGTCGGCATGATCGAGGCGCCGCTGCTGGTGCGGCCGTATCTGCGCGCGATGCAGCGCGGCGAGATGTTCGCGATGATGACGTGCGGCATGGCGGGCGTGGCCGGCACGGTGATGGTGATCTACGGCGCGGTGCTGTCGCCCGTGGTGCCGAACGCGCTGGCGACGATCATCGTCGCCTCGGTGGTCTCGACGCCGGCGGCGCTGGCGGTGGGCGCGCTGATGGTGCCGTTCGCCCGGCCGGTGCGCGGCGCGGCGGCCGCGCTGCACGAGGACGACCCGGCGGCTGGCAGCCTCGATGCCCTGGTGCGCGGCACCGCCGCCGGCGTGGCGCCGCTGGTCGGCATCACGACCAGCCTGCTGGTGACGATCGCGCTGGTGTCGTTGATCAACGCCGGGATCGGGCGCGTGGCCGACGGCTGGACGTTGCAATCGTTGTTGGCGGTGCCGCTGCGGCCGGTGCTGTGGCTGATCGGCATTCCCTGGGAGCAGTCGGCGGCGGCGGCGTTGCTGCTGGGGACCAAGACGATCCTGAACGAGTTCGTGGCGTATCGGTCGCTGGCCGGGTCGGGCGGGTCGGGGTTGGACGCGCATTCGCGGCTGATCATGACGTATGCGCTGTGTGGGTTTGCCAATCTCGGCAGCCTCGGCATCCTGGTCGGCGGGCTGGTGGGGATGGTGCCGGAGCGGCGCGCGGAGATCACGGCGCTGGGGGCGCGGTCGCTGGTGTCGGGCACGATCGCGACGCTGTTAAGCGGGGCGCTGGCTGGGTTGTTGGACTAGCTCTCGTCCTAAGGTCAGAGAGACCCTTTCGCTCGGAAGAAAAGCTGCGCCAGCGTCAGTAAGCCCCCGATGAGGCCTGTGACGGCCAGCAATGTCTGCAAACCGCGTTCGCGCGAGAGTTTTGCCGCTTCGGCGGATAATTTACGGCTCTCTTCAGCGAATTTACGGGTTTCCTCGATCATGCGATCGATGCGGACGATCTGTTCGCGTACGTCTAGATCAGTCGTGCCTGCCACTTGTCTGCTCGCTCGCTCCTTTGGCTACTATATCGAAATCGACGGTTGGCGGAAACAAGATGACGGAAGGGTGAGAATGCTAAAGCTGCTGTCGACCATGGGCGTGCACGGGGTGATGCAGGTGTTCGGCCCGGAGTTCGAGGCGGCGCACGGTGTCACACTCGAGGCCGAGTTCTTGCCGACGGCGCGGTTGCTCGAGCGGATCCGGGCGGGGGAGCGGGGCGACGTTACTATCCTGACGGCCGAGGGGATCGACGCGCTGATCGCGGAGGGGGTCGTCGAGGGGCGGACGGACCTCGCGCGCTCGTTCATCGGCGTCGCGGTCAAGGCCGGGGCGCCGCACCCGGATATCGGCTCGGCGGATTCGTTCGTGGCGGCGCTGCTCGCGGCGAAGAGCGTGGCGATGTCGAAGGCGGGGGCCAGCGGCATCTATATGGCCGGGCTGCTGGAGCGGTTGGGCATCGCCGAGCAGGTGGGCGCGAAGGCGACCATCCTGGCCAGCGGCTATACCGCGTCGCTCGCGGCGTCCGGCGCGGTCGAGCTGGCGATCCAGCAGGTCAGCGAGCTCATGGTCGTCGACGGGATCGAGATCGTGGGCCGGCTGCCGGCGTCGCTGGGCGGTGACTCCGTGTTCTCGGCCGGGTTGTTCCGGGGGGCGACGAACGGACAGGCTCTCATCGACGCCCTCGCCGACCCGGCGCGCGCGCCGCTCTACCGTCGATGCGGGCTCGAACCCATTGGCGTCACCTCCGCGATGTAGGCATACTCGGCGCAAGGCGCGCGAGGAGCCACATGGGGGAACAGATTGCCGTCGTGCATAAGGCGATGCCGGCCCATCCGTGGCGCTGGTCGCCGCCGCGCGACACCTGGCTGATCCGGCTATTCGACCATCGGGGATTCCTGGCGGCGCTTTGCCTGTTCCCGGCGGTGGCGCTGCTGCTGGTGTTCCTGACCTATCCGCTCGGGCTCGGGGTCTACCTCGCCTTCACCGATACGCGGATCGGCCGCCCCGGCGAGTGGGTCGGCCTGGAGAATTTCGAGAGCCTTTGGGACGACAGCGTGTTTTGGCTGAGCGTGACCAACACGCTATTCTATACGGCGGTGGCGACGGCGGGGAAGTTCGGGCTCGGGCTCTGGCTGGCGCTGCTGCTGAACAACAACCTGCCGTTCAAGTCGCTGATCCGGGCCATCGTGCTGGTGCCGTGGATCGTGCCGACGGTGCTGTCGGCGATCGCGTTCTGGTGGATCTACGATCCGCAATTTTCCATCATTTCCTACGTGCTGAAGCGCTGGGGGGTGATCGATAGCAATATCGACTTCCTCGGATCGCCCTGGCACGCGCGGTTCAGCCTGATCGTGGCGAATATCTGGCGGGGGATCCCGTTCGTGGCGATCAGCCTGCTGGCCGGGCTGCAGACGATCTCGCCGTCGCTGTACGAGGCGGCGCTGCTCGACGGGGCGACGTCGTGGCAGCGGTTCACGCGGATCACGGTGCCGATGCTGATGCCGGTGCTGTCGGTGGTGCTGACGTTCTCGGTGCTGTTCACGTTTACCGATTTCCAGCTCGTCTATGCCATCACCCGCGGCGGCCCGGTGAACTCGACGCATCTGATGGCGACGCTCGCCTTCCAGCGCGGCATCCCGGGCGGGCAGCTCGGGGAGGGGGCGGCGATCGCGGTGGCGATGATCCCGTTCCTGGTGGCAGCGACGCTGATGAGCTATTTCGGTTTATCCCGGCGCAAGTGGCAGCAGGGAGAAGGCGATTGACCCGCGCGGCGGCTGAGCGTCAAGGCGCGATGAACTGGGACAGTGTCCCGCGGCGGATCGTGACGCTGTGGGTGCCGCTGTTCACGTTCGTCTTCGTGCTGCTGTTCCCGTTCTATTGGATGGCGATCACCACGTTCAAACCGAACGAGGAACTCTACAATTATCGGGACCACAACCCGTTCTGGATCACCTCGCCGACACTGCAGAACGTCAAGAAGCTGCTGTTCGACACGGATTATCCGCAATGGCTGCTGACGACGATGCTGGTGGCGGCGGCGGCGATGGTGCTGTCGTTGTTCTGTTCGGTGCTGGCTGCGTATGCGATCCAGCGGCTGCGGTTCCGCGGGAGCCAGTGGGTGGGGCTGGCGATCTATCTGGCCTATCTGGTGCCGCCGAGCATCCTGTTCATCCCGCTGGCGACGATGGTGTTTCAGCTCGGGCTGTTCGACAGTCCGTGGGCGCTGATCCTGACGTATCCGACGTTCCTGATTCCGTTCTGCACCTGGTTGCTGATCGGCTACTTCAAGTCGATCCCGTATGAGCTGGAGGAATGCGCGCTGATCGATGGCGCGACGCGGCTGCAGATCCTGCGGCGGATCACGCTGCCGCTGGCGGTGCCCGGGCTGATCAGCGCCGGGATCTTCGCGTTTACGCTGTCGTGGAACGAGTTCATCTACGCGCTGGCGTTCATCCAGTCGTCGGAGAAGAAGACCGTGCCGGTGGCCGTGCTGACCCAACTCGTGCAGGGCGACGACTACCAGTGGGGGGCGCTGATGGCCGGGGCGCTGTTCGGGTCGTTGCCGGTGGCGCTGCTCTACTCGTTTTTCGTCGAGTATTACGTGAGCTCGCTCACCGGCGCCGTGAAGGAGTAGCGGTCAGCGCAGGGTGAGCCGGCCGGTGCCCCAGCGCTCGCTGCGGTCCTGACGGATGACCTGGGCCTCGCGCGGGGGACGGGCGAGGCTGCGGGTCTCGACCCAGGGGCCGCCCTCGCGGGCCGGGCGCGGCTTCGGCGCGGGGCGCTTGGCGACGATGCACATGGTGTCGTCGGCGCGGCGCACGTCGATGCGGCGTCCGCCGGGGTGCTCGGCGGCGACGGCCTCGATGGCCGCTTCGACGACGCGTTCCGGGGCGAGTTCGACGAGGCCGTGGCCTTGGGTCTGCCCAGTGGCCGGGTCGCGCGCAAGGTAGGCACGCAGGACTATGCCGTAGGGGTCGAACAATTCGGCGAGCTGCTCGTCGGTGAAGCCGAGCGGCAGGTTGGCGACGAACACATTGCCTTTGACGACGTCGGGTCGCATGAGGCGTCCTCCTCGAGTGAGGCAGACCGAGCTTTCGCCACGGTCTGCGCCGATACAATGGGCGGCTTTATGCTGCAGTGCAACATCGATCGTATGCGGTGGCATTTCGCGCAAGCATGTGTGGCAGTCCGGCCGCGCATGGGCGCTCGGCGGCTCGGCATGTGCCTTGCACGTCACTGCGCAGCGATGCAGCGTCGTCGCAACGTGAATGGAAGGCTGGACGATGAACGAGGCGAAGACCGAGCTTGGTTTGAAGATCAAGCGGGCCAAGAAGAAGAAGGGATGGACCTGGACCGAGGTGGCGTCGAAGCTCGGCCAGGCGCCGGTGTGGACCACGGCGGCGTGCCTGGGGCAGATGAGCATGACCGCGGAAATGGCGGAGAAGGCCGGCGTGATGTTCGATTTGACGGACGGCGAGGTCGAGTTGCTGCAGGAGGCGCCGTATCGCGGCTCGTTGCCGACGCAGGTGCCGACGGACCCGCTGATCTACCGGTTCTACGAGCTGATCAGCGTGTATGGGACGACGTGGAAGGAGCTGATCCACGAGGAGTTCGGCGACGGCATCATGAGCGCGATCGACTTCGACATGTCGCTGGAGCGGCAGCCGGACCAGAAGGGCGACCGGGTGAAGATCGGGATGTCGGGCAAGTTCTTGGCGTACAAGACGTATTAGCGGCGTCCCGCTCCCTCTCCCGCGGGCGGGAGAGGGCTTTGGGACTGCCGTTACGACATGACCAGCCGCTTGGCGGCGGTGCGGACATGGGTGGAGTAGAGCGTCAGGCCGGTGAAGGCGATGCCGCCGACCAGGTTGCCGAGGACGGTGGGGATCTCGTTCCAGATCAGGTAGTCCATGATGGAGAAATGGCCGCCCATGATGAGGCCGGAGGGGAACAGGAACATGTTCACCACCGAGTGCTCGAAGGTCATGAAGAAGAACACCATGATCGGCATCCACATGGCGATGACCTTGCCGCTGACGGTGGTCGAGATCATGGCGCCGACCACGCCGGTGCTGACCATCCAGTTGCAGAGCATGCCGCGGATGAACAGCGTCAGCATGCCGGCGGCGCCGTATTTGGCGTAGCCGAGGGTGCGCGCCTCGCCGATGCCGGCGATGACCTGGCCGACTTTGTCGGGCGGAGTGGAGAAGCCGAAGGTGAACACGATCGACATCATGACGGCGACGGTGAGCGCGCCGAGGAAGTTGCCGACGAAGGTCAGGCCCCAGTTGCGGAGCACGCCGGCGATGGTGACGCCGGGTCGGCGGTCGAGCAGGGCGAGCGGGCAGAGCACGAAGACGCCGGTGAGCAGGTCGAACCCGAGGAGGTAGAGCATGCAGAAGCCGACCGGGAACAGGGCGGAGCCGATGATGGAGTAGCCGGTCTGGACGTTGATGGAGACGGCGAAGACGGCGGCCAGTGCGAGGATCGCGCCCGCCATGTAGGAGCGGACGATGGTGTCTCGGGTCGACATGAAGATCTTCGACTCGCCAGCGTCGACCATCTTCGTGACGAATTCGGAGGGGGCGAGATAGGCCATGGTGGTCCTTCTTGAGAGCGCGCGGGTCCTACGACCCGGCTTACCTGGCCGGCTGTTTTGCAAAAATTGTGCCTGATCCGGGCTGGTTTGCGGGATCAGGCACTCCTCCTGGGTGATCAGCTTTGCGGCACGCGGCCTCGAGAAAGTCTACGGTTTAAGCATCCTGCGTATGGTTAGTGGGCGACGACGGCGTCGCCGGGTTCTGCCTGCTCCAGTTGCGGATCGACCTTGACGGCCAAGGCGGCGAAGCCTCCGGCCAGCGCGGTCACGCCCAAGACGATGAGGCCGATGGCGAAGGTGCCGGTGGCGTCCTTCAAGTAGCCCATGACATAGGGCCCGAAGAAGCCGGAGAGGTTGCCGATCGAGTTGATGGTGGCGATGCCGGCGGCGGCCGAGGCGCCGCTCAGGAACGCGCCGGGGATGGGCCAGAACAACGGGGGCATCGCGGAGACGCCGATCTGGCTGAGGCAGAGCAGGCCCAGGACGATGGCCGGCGAGGTCGAGAAGCCGGCGCCGACGAGGCCCACGCAGGCGAGCACCATGGCCGCGAAGACGTGCTCGCGACGTTTCAGCGTCCGGTCCGAGTTGCGGCCGAGCAGCACCATGCCGACAGCGCCGAACACGAACGGCAGGGCGGCCAGCAGGCCGGTCTGGAAGTTGCTGACGCCGAAGTCCTTGACGATGGTCGGCAAGAAGAACGCGACGCCGTAACTTGCCGCGTTGAGGCAGAAATACATGAAGGCACACAGCATGACCCGCGGGTCCGTCATGGCCTTGCCGATGCTGAGATGCTCGACCGCCTGTTTCTTGCTAGTCTCGCCGTTGATGCGGTCGGTGAGCCAGGTCTTCTCATCCGCCTGCAGCCAGGTGGCCTGTTCGGGCCGGTCGGTCAGATAGACGATGACCGCGACGGCCATGAGGATGGAGGGGACCGCCTCGATGATGAATAGCCACTGCCAGCCGTCGAGCGAGGCGCCGGTGACGTTGAGCAGGGCGCCCGAGAGCGGCGCGCCGACGATGGAGGAGAACGGGATCGCCAGCATGAACAATGCGACCACGCGGGCGCGGTAGATCGAGGGGAACCAGAGGGTCAGGAAGAAGATGATGCCCGGGAAGAAGCCGGCCTCGGCGATGCCGAGGAGGAAGCGCAGGGTGAAGAACACCCATTCCGGCGACACGCCCGTGGCGCTGGAGATCGGCTTGATGAAGGCGAACAGGGCGGAGATCAGGCCCCAACTCAACATGATGCGGGCGATCCAGAGCCGGGCGCCGAAGCGGGCGAGGGCGAGGTTGGAGGGCACTTCGAGCAGGAAGTAGGCGATGAAGAACAGGCCGGCACCAAGCCCGTAGGCGGACTCCGTCATGCCGAGGGCGGAGTTCATCTGCAGCTTGGCGAAGCCGACGTTGACCCGGTCCAAGTAGGCCACGAAGTAGCACGCGAACAGGAACGGCATCAGCCGCCACATGACTTTCCGGATGGTCCGGCCCTCGAGTTCTTTCACGACGTCTCCTCCGATTGGTCTTAACCCGGGTGGGTTTTGTGCGCGCCACCCTACGCGAAGAGATCAGTTTCGAGACAGGGCAAAGTTTCACCGCGGTAAACGAGAACGCATTTGCGGCGCGAGAGCGAGCGCTTCGCAACTGCTGGAGGCTGGAAACAACATCATGGCCATCGCTGGGCAGGCTGCAAACGATCAGAGTGAAAATCACTCGCATCTGCGATGCAACTCAGTCTCAATTGAGTAGAGTTGCAATTGAGTTGCAGTCGAGAGCCGAATGGCGACAGTCCAACTCGCTTGCACGTCATGCTTGTTTCTGCGTATGCTCTCTTATCGCCCGAAAGGGTCAGCCCATCAGAGGAGACAGCGAATGTCGTTCGCTCAGACGCAGGACGTGGCCTGCACCAAGTGCAAGTTCTTCGACGACCATACGGCCAAGCCGAAGGCCGATGAGGGCCTGTGCCGCTTCAACCCGCCGGTGACGCAGCCGAGCCCCGAGGCGCATGGTCTGTGGCCGGTGGTCTCGTCCGGCGACTGGTGCGGCCATTTCAGCAAGGACACCATCACCGCTGGCAACGCCGACTAATCCAGGCGTTCAGGCCGACGAGAAAAGGCGCTCCCGCAAGGGGCGCCCTTTTTCGTTTTGGGGGTCCTCCCCATCAGTGGGCCGGCGCAGGAGCTGCCCCGCCCTGTGCCGCAGACTTCCGGCCAGCCAGGAGGCAGATCGGCACGATCAGGAACGACAGGATCGCCGTCGCCAGGAACACGTCGCTATAGGCCAGCACGGCCGCCTGGGTGTGCAGTTGCTGGTAGAGCCAGCCCGTTGCCGCCTCCGCGGTGGTGGCTGCCGCGCGGCCCTGCGCCAGCAGGTCCCCCTGCACCCGCTGCATCGTGCTGACGTAGCCGAGATCCAGCATGGACGTGTGCATGGACAGATGCGCCTGATGCACCTGCGTGCGATCCTGCAGGATCGCCGTCGCCGTCGAGATGGAAATCGAGCCGAAGTAGTTACGCGACATGGTGAATAGGGCGGACCCATCGGCGTTACTCGTTCGAGGCAAGGTCGCGAACGCGATCGTACTGATCGGCACGAACATGAAGGCGAGCCCGACCGTCTGGAACGCGCGCATCTTGGCCATGGTCCAGAAGTCCAGGTTCGGCACCAGCCGGTGCGAGTACAGCAGCGAGCAGCCCATGATGAAGAAGCCGAAGGCGATCACGTATTTCAACGGAACGATCCGGCTCACCTGACTGACGATCGGGATCAGCACGATGACCACCAGGCCGCCCGGTGAGAGGATCAATCCCGCCCATAGCGCGGTGTAGCCCAATTGCTGCTGCGCGAACTGGGGGATGATCACGGCGCTCGCATACAACACGGCGGCCATCGCGGCGATCATCACGCAGCCGATCGCGAAATTGCGGTCCTTCAGCACCCGCAGATCGACCACGGGGGTGTCCGTGTAGAGCAGCCACGCGATCGCGCCGGCGATGCCGAGCACCGCCAGGATGGCCATGACGATGATGAAGTTGGAGCCGAACCAATCGAGCTCCTCGCCCCGGTCCATCACCACTTCCAAGCAGCCTAGACCGAGGGTGATGAGGGCGAGCCCGGTATAGTCGATGCCGCGGGGCCGGGCCTTGGCCCAGGGCGGATCCTCGACGAGCGCCTGGACGGCGAAGAAGGTCAACGTGCCGACCGGGACGTTGATGAAGAACACCCAGCGCCAGCCGTAGGTATCGGTGAGGAAGCCGCCGAGGGTCGGGCCGAGCACCGGGGCGACGATCGTGGCGATGGCGGTGATGGCGAAGGCCTTGCCGCGCAGCGAGGGCGGGAAGGTGTCGAGGATGATGGATTGCTGGTTCGGTTGCAGGCCGCCGCCGAAGAAGCCCTGCAGCAGGCGGAACACGACCAGTTCGCCGAGGTTGGACGCGATGCCGCACAGGAACGAGCAGATGGTGAACCCGGCGATGCAGATCAGGAAATAGCGCTTGCGGCCGAACACGCTGCTGAGCCAGCCCGAGACCGTCAGCACGATGCCGTTGGCCAGGAGATAGGATGTCAGCGCCCAGGTGGCGTCATCGTAGCTGACGGCCAAATTGCCGGCGATATGCGGGAGCGAGACGTTGACGATGGTGGTGTCGAGCACCTCCATGAAGGCGCCGAGGGTGACGACGATGGCAACGAGCCAGATATTATGGGTCGGCTTCCAATCCTGATCTTTCTTGACCGGATCGCTCATCGAATGGTGACGGTCGGCACGACGGAGATGCCCAGCGGCAAGGGCTGGTTCTGGTCCATGCCGCTGTCGATGATGATCTTGACCGGCACGCGCTGGACGATCTTGACGAAGTTGCCGGTGGCGTTCTCGGCCGGAAAGGCGCTGAACTTCGAGCCGGTGCCGAGCTGGATCGAGTCGACGTGGCCTTTCAGCTTCAGGTCCGGATAGGCGTCGACCTCGATGTCGACCTGCTGGCCCGGGCGCATGCGGGCGAGCTGATTTTCCTTGAAGTTGGCGGTTACCCAGATCTCGGGGGTCACCAGCGCCATGATCTGCATGCCGGGCTGCAGGTAGTTGCCCTGTTCGACGTTGCGCCGGGTCACCCAGCCATCCTGGGGCGCGGTCACGCGGGTGAAGGAGAGGTTCACCTCGGCGGTCGCGAGCTTGGCGCGCATCTCCAGCACCTGGCCGTCGAGCTGTTTGACCTGCGCGGCGGCCTGTTCGATGTTCTGCGGGATCAGGTTGGCCATGTCGACCTGGGCTTGGGCGGCCTGGACCTGGCCCTGCGCGGTCTTGAGGCTGGCGGTCGACTGGTCGACGTTTTGCTGCGTGGTGGCGCCGCGTTCGACGGCGTGCTGTCGCTTGTAGTCGGCCTGGGCGTTGTAGAGGGTGCCCTGTGCCTGCGCGAGTTGCGCGGGGTAGGTGGTGTTGGCCTTTTGCAGGGCGATTTCGGCGTTATCGCGCTGTGCTTCGGCGGCCGCGAGTTCGCCCTTGGCTTGGTCGCGGGCGGCTTCGTAGGGACGCGGATCGATCTGCACCAGGACGTCACCCTTGTGCACGAACTGGTTGTCTTTGACTGCCAGCGCGGCGACGTAGCCGTTGACCTGCGGCGCCATCGTCACGATCCGGCCATCGGTATAGGCGTCGTCCGTGTCGGTCAGGTTGCGATGCAGGAACCACCAGATCGCGCCGCCGATGGCGCCGAGGACGACCACGATGGCGAGGATGATCAGCGGGAGCTTCGAGTTCTTCTTTTTCGGATCGTCGCCGCCAGTCTTGGTGTCGGACGGCTTTTTGTCCGCGCCGGGCTTGGCGCGATTGCCGGCATCGGCGCGCGGCCGCTCCGGCGATTTCTGCTCGTCGTCCGTCTCGTCATCCGGCAACGACCGGTCGCTCTCTACCTTGTCCATCACATTCCGCTCGCTGTCGCGGACGGGATGGGGGCGTTCTGCTGCGCCGTCGTCACCCGCTGAGCCGCTTTGATTTAACTGACCGACCGTTCACCACTAATTAAGAGTGGCATAAAGCTGGCGCAAGGTGGCAGGCAGCGCACGTCGGCGTGGGCACGATGGCGTGATGATGGACTTGAGATGGCCGGGCGACGCCCGCACAGTCGCGGCGGATCGGGCGGGGGATGCATGAGCGAATACGAGACGGTGATCAAAGGCGGCACGGTGGTGACCGCGGCCGACACGTTCGATGCCGATGTCGGCATCGTCGGCGGGCGGATCGCCGCGGTGGGCATGGCGCTCGCCGGCGCTCGGACGATCGACGCGGCCGGGTTGTTGGTGATGCCGGGCGGGGTCGATTCGCACTGTCATATCGAGCAATTGCAAGCCGGTGGCGGCGCGGACGAGGAGAGCTTCGTCACGGGCAGCCGCTCGGCGCTGGTGGGCGGGACGACGACGGTCATCACCTTCTCGACCCAGTTCAAGGGGCAGCCGATCGCGCCGACGCTGGCCGAATACCGCCGCCGTGCCGCGGCTGCGATGGTCGATTACAGCTTCCACCAGATCATCACCGACGCGACCGACGCCGTGGTGTTCGAGGAGATTCCGGCGCTGGTCGAGTCGGGCATCCGCAGCCTGAAGGTGTTCCTCACGTACGATCCGCTGCATCTCGACGACCGGCAATATCTCCGCGTGCTCGCCGCCGCGCGCCGTAGCGGCGCGCTGGTGACGGTGCATTGCGAGAACTACGAGGCGATACGTTGGCGCTCGGCCGCGCTGCTGGCCGACGGGCGGACGCAGCCGAAATACCACGCCTGGTCGCGGCCGGGCATCGTCGAACGGGAGGCGACGCACCGCGCCATCGCATTGGCGGAGCTGGTCGACCAGCCGATCCAGGTGTTCCACGTGTCGGGTCCGGAGGCGGCGGCCGAGGTCGCGCGGGCGCAGGCGCGCGGGTTGAAGGTCTGGGCCGAGACGTGCCCGCAATACATGGTGCTGACGGCGGGGGACATGGACCGGCCGGGCTTCGAGGGGGCCAAGTTCATGTGCAGCCCAGCGCCGCGCGAGGCCGCCGACATCGAGGGGCTGTGGGACGAGATCCGCCGCGGCGTGCTCGACGTCGTCTCGTCCGACCATAGCGGCTGGAGCTATGGCGGCGCGCGGGGCAAGCGGGTGAATGGCGAGGGCGCGCCGTTCACCGACATCCCGAACGGCGTGCCCGGGCTGGCGACGCGGCTGCCGATCCTGTTCAGCGAGGGGGTCGGCAAGGGGCGGATCAGCCTGGAGAAATTCGTCCAGCTCACCGCGGCCAACCCGGCCCGTTTGTTCGGGCTGTCCCCGCGCAAGGGCACCATCGCCCCCGGCGCGGATGCCGACCTGGTGCTGTGGGACCCGGCCAAGCGCGTGACCATCAGCAACGACATGCTGCAGCAGGCGATCGACTACACGCCGTATGAGGGGCTGGAGGTGACCGGGTGGCCGGTGATGACGCTGCGCCGCGGGGAGGTCGTGATGCGCGACGGCCGCGTGCAGGCGGAGCCGGGCAGCGGCCAGTTCCTCGCGCGGGGGCCGTACGACATGATCCGTCCGACCGGCCGGGTGCCGAACGGCTTCGATGCGAGCGCCTTCCTGGTCTAGGAGTTCGGGCCGCGCTCCATGCTGATCGGCTGCCAGCGCAGCAGCGGCGACCCGGCGAGGACGGACGGGTTGACGCAGCTGGTCGGCCACTTGCCCATCGCGGCCAACGCCAATTCCTGGCCGACCCGGCGCTTGCGGGCCGGATCGAACCGGGCGGAGGCGGACGCGACATGGGCCGAGAGGGTGACGTTGCTCATGCTGAGCAGCGGATTGTTGTGACCCGGCGGCTCCGTCTCCAGCACGTCGAGCGCCGCGTGGGCGATCCATTTCTGCTCGAGCGCCGTGATCAGCGCCGCTTCGTCGACGGTCTTGCCGCGGCCGGTGTTGATGAAGATGGCGGTCGGCTTCATGCGGCGGAAGTGTTGCTCCTTGAGCATCCCGCCGGTTTCGGGCGTGCCGGGCGCGTGCATCGACAGGAAGTCCGACTGCGACAGGACCTCGTCGAGCGTTGCCGGTAGCACGCCGTATGGCGGCATGGAGGTTTCTTCCAGGAAGGGGTCGTAGGCGATCATGCGCAGGCCGAACGGGCGCGCACGGGTGGCGACGGCGCGGGGGATGTGACCAAAGGCGATGAAGCCGAGCGTCTGGCCCATGAGGCGGGGATGGTGATACAGGGCCGGCCGGCCTTCGCTCCAGCGACCGTCGCGCACCATGCGGTCCTGTTCGATGACGCGGCGATGGCCGGCCAGGAGGAGCGTCATCGCGTGATCGGCCACTTCCTCGATGAAGGTGTCGGGGCAATTGGTGACGGGGATGCCCCGAGCGGTGGCGGCCACGACGTCGATCTGGTCGACGCCGACGCTGCCGACGCTGATGATCTTGAGGTTGGGCAGGGCGTCGATGATGCGCTTGGAGATCTTGGCCCGGGTGCCGTAGAGCGCGTCCGCCTCGGCGGCGGCGGCGATGAAGGCGTCCTCCTCGGCCGGCGCCTCGGTGATCCCGACGCCGAGCGGGGCGAGGGCTTCGAGTTCGTAGTCGTAGTTGCCCGGGCTGGCGCCGGCCATGGTGAACACCTTGAAGCTGGCCATCCGCGTCCCCCCACATCGTTCTTGGCGGCATCAAGCCATTTGCGGCCGGGTCTGGCAATCTCGCGGCGGCGGCGGCGATGTGCTCTATGTCGGGGGATGGACGAGATCGCTTCGATAGCGCCGGGTCGCGGGCGCGGGCGTGCGCCGGACCCGCAGCGTGTGGCGCAGACGCGGGAGGTGATCCTGCGCTCGGCGCTGGCGACGTTCCTCGAGCGCGGGTTCGAGGGTACGCGGATGGTCGACGTGGCGACGCGGGCCGGGCTGGCGAAGGGGACGCTGTATCTGCATTTCGCGGACAAGGAGGCGCTGTTCGAGTTCGTGCTGCAGGAGCTGCTGTCGGCGCCGCTGGCGAAGTTGCGCACCGAGACGGTGGGGGCGGACGAGAGCGTGCGCGCGCGGCTGAACCGGCTGTTTCTGCCGTTGTTACAGGATTTCGAGACGTCGGGTCGGGCGAGCGTGCTGCGATTGATCATCGCCGAGGGCGCCCGTTTCCCGGCGCTGGCGCAGATCCACCGGCGCCTGGTCATCGATCCGATGATGGAGGCCGTCGCCATCGCGCTCAAGACAGCGACGGACGTCACGCGGATCGAGCCGCTGCTCCGCTGCCCGCAACTGCTTGGCGCGCCGGTGATCATGGCCTCGGTCTGGAACGAGTTGTGGAGCCGCGACGCGAAGGTGGATCCGGAGGAGATGATGATCGCGTTTCTCGACCTGGTGTTCGGCCCCGGCTGAGTTACGGCTTTTTGGCGACGAGGCCCTCGGGCGGCATGCGCCAGCGGATCGGCGCGGTGCGCAGACCGCGCAGGGCCCTCCAGTGGTCGCGGGTGGCGAAGACGTAGCCGATCGCGAGCCGCAGGGGTATCGGTAGCAGCGGGACCGGGTAGGGCGCGCCTGGATAGGGTGGGGTCGTGCCGGTGTAGTCGTAGAGATAGTCGTGGAGCGGGGTGGTATCGGTCCCGAATGTCTCGCGCAGGAGGCTGTCCCATTCATGGGTCCAGGGCAGGCGCATGGGATTGAGCCGAAGCAGTTCGATCTTGATGAACGGCATCCCGAGGGCGACCAGGTTATGCGCCCAGTCGAGATGCATCAT
This sequence comes from uncultured Acetobacteraceae bacterium, assembly GCA_964657565.1. Lineage (GTDB taxonomy): Bacteria > Pseudomonadota > Alphaproteobacteria > Acetobacterales > Acetobacteraceae > JAVVHH01. Next base: position 16,288 of record CAZZVQ010000038.1, on the reverse strand, counting down.
GTTGAGCGTGTGGTGGCGGGCCGACCGGGTGCCTTGCGCATGTTTGACCAGCGCGTCGCAGCGCATCCCGGCCGCGCGGAGGGCCTTGCCGAGGGCGAGTTCGCCGCGTTCGATGACGGCGTCCTTGTCCATGCGGTCGAACGGTTGGGCGAAGAGGTCTTGGATCGGGGCGTGGCGGAAGGCGTCGCCGGTGAATTGCAGGAACCAGGATTGCAGGTGCCAGGTGCGCTGGCGGCTTTCGATCAGGCCCCATAAGTCGTTGCCGCCGGCCTCCATGCGATCGATGACGGCGTCGAGGGGGCGGAACGGGCCGAACACGCTGTCATTGGCGAGGAGGACGCGGTCGGCGCCGTCGGCGCAGCCTTGGCGGATGAGGTGTTGCCAGGCGCCGAAATCGAGGCCGGCGTTGGGCCGGCAGAACAGGGTGCTGCCGGTCGCTTCGAGGGCGGCGCGGTCGGCCTCGGGGGGGGCGGCGTCGCCGGAGCAGGCGACGAAGGTCTGGTAGCCGCAGGATCGTAGCGCTGCGAGGTAGGCCAGCAGCGGGGGGCGGATGCGTTGACGAGGGTGATAGTGCGCGAACAGGCAGACGCGGCGCTGGTTCGCGGTCATGGCCTGCCTTGTGGCCCGGCGGCGGACTGGTTGGCAAGCGCGAGGGCTGGGATTAGCGTCTCCCGCTCTGGAGGATCCTCACATGCGAAATGCCGAAGAGATTTGGACCCGCGTCGACGGCAAGGCGCCGGCCTACATCGAATTGTCCGATCAGGTTTGGGGCACGCCGGAACTGGCCTATGGCGAGCACCGCTCGGCGGCCGAGCATCTCGCGATGCTGAGACGGGAGGGGTTCCGCGTGACGGAGACCGTCGCGGGGATCCCGACGGCGCTGATGGCCGAGGCGGGTGAGGGCGGTCCGGTGATCGCGATCCTTGGGGAATACGACGCGCTGCCCGGGTTGTCGCAAGAGGCGGGGATCGCGGAGCCGAAGCCGGTCGAGGGGCAGGGTGGGGTCGGTCATGGGTGTGGCCACAATCTGCTTGGCTCGGCCGCGATGCTGGCGGCCGCGTCGGTGAAGGACTGGCTGGCGGAGCGGGGGTTGCCCGGCCGGGTCCGATATTACGGCTGCCCGGCGGAGGAAGGTGGGGCGGCCAAGGGGTTCATGGTGCGCGATGGGGCGTTCAAGGATGTCGATATCGCGATCTCGTGGCATCCGGCGTCGTTTTCCGGGGTCAACGAGCCGGTGAGCCTGGCGAATACGCGGATCGACTTCACCTTCGTCGGCCGCTCGTCGCATGCGGCTGCCGCGCCGCATCTGGGGCGGAGTGCGCTGGACGCTGTCGAATTGATGAATGTTGGGGTCAACTACATGCGTGAGCACATGCCGTCCTCGGCGCGGGTGCATTACGCGTATCTGGATGCGGGCGGGATCGCGCCGAACGTGGTGCAGGCGCGGGCGAAGGTGCGGTATCTGATCCGCGCGTCGGATCTGTCGGAGTTGACCAAGCTGGTGGCCCGGGTGCGCAAGATCGCCGACGGGGCGGCGCTGATGACGGAGACGACCGTCTCGACGCAGGTGGTGAGCGCGGTGTCGAACCTGATGGGCAACGGGCCGCTCGAGCAGGCGATGAACGAGAACTTCTTGCGGCTTGGGCCGCCGGAATTCGACGCCGAGGATCGTGAGTATGCCGAGCAGATCCGCGCCACGCTGAGCCCGGAGGATATCGCGGCCGCATTCGACCGGGCGGGTGTGCCGGTGCAGCCGGACATGGCGATGTGCGACTTCATCGTTCCGCTGGAGGCGCGCGGGAAAGGCGGCAATGGGTCGACCGATGTGGGTGACGTATCGTGGGCGGTGCCAACGGTTCAGGCCCGCGGTGCGACCTGCGCGGTCGGCACGCCGTTTCATTCTTGGCAACTCACGGCGCAGGGGAAGAGCAAGGCGGCGCACAAGGGGCTGATCCACGTCGCCAAGGTCATGGCGGGAACGGCGGTCGACGCGCTCGAGAACCCGGCGCTCGTCGAGCGTGCGAAGGCCGACCACCAGGCCCGGACCAGCCGCACGCCCTACGTTTGCCCGCTGCCGCCCGACGTCAATCCGCCCATTCAAGCCATGAGCAAGGGCGTTTAAGCCGCGGAGCGGAGCGGGCTTGGCGAGAGCGTATCGATCAACTCTTGCTTGACCCGCTCCGCGTCGCCGTTGGCGATCTGACACGTGCCGGCGGCTTCATGCCCGCCACCGCCGTAACTCAGGCAGACCTCGCCGACATTGATCGGGGAGCCGCGGTCGAGGATCGACTTGCCGATCGCGAACACGGTGTTCTCCTTGCGCACGCCCCACAGCACGTGCACCGAGATGTCGGTTTGAGGGAACATGGCGTAGATCATGAAGCGGTTGCCCGCGTGGATGATCTCCTCGTTGCGCAGGTCGAGGACGGCCAGGCGGTCATGGACGGTGGTGCAGCGGCGGAGTTGTGCCTCGAACAACTCGCGCTGCGCCTGGAACAGTTCCACCCGCTCATGCACATCCGGCAGGGCCAGGACCTGCTCGATCGTGTGGTCCCGGCAATGCTCGATGAGCTGCATCATCAGCTCGTAATTCGAGATCCGGAACTGACGGAACCGGCCAAGGCCGGTGCGTGAATCCATCAGAAAGTTGAGCAGAACCCACCCTTGCGGGTTCAAGATGTCCTCGTGAGAGAAATTGGCGGAGTCCGCCTGGTCGACGGCCGCCATCAGGTCGGGCTGGACGCGCGGGAAAGCGGCGACGCCGCCGAAGTGGTTGAACAGGACACGCGCCGCGGACGGCGCCGATGCGTCGATGATGTGGTTGTCTGGACTGCGCTCGCCAGCCCGAAGCACTTCGCTGGCATGATGGTCGAAGGCCAGGTGGCACCCAGCGACGTAGGGCAAGTTGGTGATGATGTCTCGTGACGTGATCGGCACGATCCCGTCCTGCATGTCCTTGGGATGGACGAACTTGATCTCGTCGATCATGTTGATCTCGCGGAGCAACATGCCGCAGGCGAGGCCGTCGAAGTCGCTTCGAGTGACAAGACGGAATTTACTGGGTGCCATGCTCTTGAACCCTTGCGAAGCCGATTGTGTAGGCGATCATCGCAGGGACTTACTAACGTCCGGTTAAGCCGGCTCTCGGTCTTCAGATCGCTGCCGCGTGTGCCAGAACGAGGGCGACGACCGATTTCACGTCGTCTAGGTCGACCCGAGGCAGGTCGCCCGGGAGGGAGCTGGGCGCCGCTACATCGCTTGCCAGCGCGACGATACTGGGGTCTTGCGGATGCAGGAACGGCTTGCCGTTGGCGTGCCGGTGCACTTCGATCTTCGGGTGCGGGCCACGTTTGAAGCCCTCGACCAGGACGAGGTCGACCGGGCTGAGATGTTCGAGCAAGTCGGCCAAGCATGGCTCGTCCGCCCCCCGCAGCTCATGCATCAGCGCCCAGCGATTGGCCGATCCGATCAGCACTTCGGTGGCGCCGGCTTGGCGGTGCTCCCAGGAGTCCTTGCCGGGTTGGTCGATGTCAAAGGCGTGGTGGGCGTGTTTCACGGTGGAGACACGCAACCCGGTGGACGTCAGTGCCGGGATGAGCCGCCGCAACAACGTCGTTTTCCCTGCGCCGCTCCAGCCTGCAAACCCGATGACCCGCACGCCACTCTCCGCCCTGCACCTCCCTATATAGGGTGTGAGCGGTCGGGCGTCTTACGCGTAGATGCTGGAGGAACTCGACGAACTCGAGGAACTCGACGAGGAGGTTTGGTTCGCGACGAGGAACTGGCGGGTGAATTGCTCGACGTAGCTTGCGCTTTTGAACTTGGTGATGTCGAGCCGGCTCGAGATCGCCTTTTCCTGCGCTTCGAGGGGCTGATAGGCGATCTCTTGCGGGATGCCGAGCGCGGTCGTGACGACCTTGCGGAGGTTGCTGTCGCCGAGGATCTGATCGACGCTCGTGATGGTGCTGGCCCGGCTGCGGAAATCGAGCGCGGCGGACAGGCCGGGTGTGGTCGCATCCAACGATTCCTGCCATTTCACCTGGGCGTATCCGGTGGTTATGGTGCTCAAGACGCTGGAGGTCTTGAGCTTCGTCAGACCTTGGTTGGCGAAATCGTATGTCTTGGCCATCGTCAGCCAGCGCGTGTCGCTCAGCGTGCTGGCGAGATTGCCGGTCTTCGTCGTGTCCGACATGAGGGCTTTGGTGGCGAGGGCGGTGTAATCCGATTGATCGCCCAGCCCATTGGCGGTCAGCAACACATTTCGAGCGATCGGGTCTTTCAGCAACGTGGTCAGGTCCGGAGCTTTGGCGACCGCATCCAGGAAGTGACTGATGTCATGGCTGGTCTGCGGGTCTTTCTCCTGCTGCTGAACGTCTTTGGTTTGGTTCGTCTCGGCCGAAACGAGGGCGGCGACCGGGTCGGTCGAGCTGCTCGAGGTCGTTTGGCCACTGATGATGCTGAACAGGTCAGCAGTCGTGCTGCTCGAGCTCATGCTCTGCAATAGGTAAAGTGCCGTTGAGCCGGTGGTGATAGACATGACGTCATCATCGGCCCGATTGGTTAACGACATGCTAAGATGTTCTGGGGCTAGATGAACTGCCCGCGCAAGAATCCGAGAGCTGGCAGCGGCGTCCAAGAGCGGGGCAGATCCTGGAAGCGGATTGGCGCCACGGTGTAGAGGGGCGCCGGTTGCCGGCAGTTCTGGAATAGGCTGGCGTAGGCCCTGATTTGCTGTTCCCGCCACGCCTGATCGGCCAAGGCGCGCTCGCGGCTGGGGAATATTTCGGCCACGCGGGTCTTGCGGCCAACTGACGCCACCACGGCCCAGAGCGTATCGTCTCGGCGGGGCTTGAATTCGATCACCGCGCTCATCGCGAAGATATTGGCAGGTGTGCCAGCCCGAACAAGCCTTACATTCCGACCGGCAAGGCTGCTGTATGGTGCGATGCGGCGACGGCGGGAGAACTTGGCTCGGCGCGTGACGTTGCAGCCGGTATTGGGGAAAATTGATGCGGCTGTTTGAGTGCCAGAATTGTCGGCAGGTGCTGTTTTTCGAGAACAAGACATGCGGACGGTGCGGTGATCGGCTCGGCTTCATCCCCGAGGATGTAACCATCAGCGCCTTGGAAGAGGCTGGCCCGGTTTGGAAGGCGCTCGGGTCGCCGGATCGGGAATGGCGCTTTTGTGCCAATGCCGAATATTCCGTGTGCAATTGGCTGGTTCCCGCAGCCTCGGCGGCGCGGTTCTGCGTGGCGTGCCGGCATAATCGGATGGTGCCCGATCTCTCCGAGAAGGCGAACTGGGATTCGTGGGCCAAGATGGAGCTGGCCAAGCACCGTTTGTTCTACACGCTGCTGCGCCTCGGCCTGCCGACGCCGAGCCGGGTCGAGAACCCGGCCAACGGGCTGGTGTTCGATTTCCTGACGGATGCCGAGGGAAAGGTCATGACGGGCCATGACGATGGGCTGATCACGCTGGCGGTGGCCGAAGCCGACGATGCGGAGCGCGAGGCGCGCCGGGCGCGGATGGGCGAGCCCTACCGGACCCTGCTGGGCCATTTCCGGCACGAGGTGGGCCATTTCTACTGGGACATGCTGATCCGCGACGGCCACCGGATCGAGGCGTTCCGCGCGGTGTTCGGCGATGAGAGCGAGGATTATGGGGAGGCGCTGAAGCGGCATTACGCTGGTGGGCCGCCGCCGAACTGGCAGGAGAACTTCGTCAGCACCTATGCGACGTCGCATCCGTGGGAGGACTGGGCGGAGAGCTGGGCGCATTACCTGCACATCATCGACGGCATGGAGACGGCGGCGACATTCGGCCTGGAGGTGCATCCGACCATCGACCCGGATCACGTTCTGGAGACCAGTCCAGATGTGGATCCGTATGGGCCGGAGCCGCTGGACCGCTTGATCCATCGCTGGCTGCCGCTGACGATCGCGCTGAATGCGATGAACCAGAGCATGGGGTTGAACGATCTGTACCCGTTCGTCTTGTCGCCGGCGGTGATCGTCAAGTTGGAATTCATCCATGACATCGTGCATGCCGGCGCGCGATCATGAGGGGTACGTTCGGGACGGAGGTCGTGCAGTGATCCGTGTGCTCTTGGCACTCCTTATATGGTGCGGCGGTGTTCAGGCGGCCACGCTCGAGGGCACGACCTTCCCGGATAGCTACCCCGTCGAGGGTCAGAGCCTCGTGCTCAACGGCCTCGGGCTGCGCACGCTCACGGTGCTGAACATTCGGGTGTATGCCGCCGGGCTGTATCTGGCGCAGCAGAGCCACGACCCGCAGCAGATCCTGGCCTCGGCGACGCCGAAGGTGCTGCTGCTGCAGTTCCTGCGTTCGGGCTCCAAGGAGCAGGTCGCGCGGCAGTTTCGCGCCGGGGAGCAGGTCAATTGTGGCGATGGCGGCTGCGATCCGACCGACCAGGGCGATTTCGACCGCATGGTCGCGGCGGCCCCGGCGGCGAAGCCAGGCGACACCTTCACCTTCGTGATCAGCAAAGCCGGGGTGCGCTTCTATGCGGACAATAGCCTGATCTTCCAATCCAGTAAGGCCGATCTCGGGCGGCTGATCCTGCTCGGGTTCATCGGCAACCGGCCGCCCTCGGAGGATCTTCGGAAGGGCCTGCTGCATCTAAACGGGTGATAGGCGGGTCACTTTCGTCTCGATGTCGAAGTTGGCGGTCGGGCTGAGCCCGACGGTGCCGCTGACCGGGGCGGCGGATTCCGGATAGGCGCTGCCGGCGAGGGGGATATGGCCGGCGCCGGCCATCAGGCCGGAGGTCGCGTCGAAGCCGATCCAGCCGGCGCCGGGGAGATAGATTTCAGCCCATGCATGCAGGTCGACGGTGTCCGCGGTCAGGCCCGGGGTGGAGATTTCGGCATCGACCAATTGGATGAGGTATCCCGAGACGAAGCGCGCGGCGAAGCCGAGGCTGCGGGCGACGATGACCAGCAGCCATGCCACGTCGCGGCAGGAGCCACGGCCCGACGTGACGGTCTGCCCGGGGCTCAGCACGCCGGGTTCCATGCGGGTGATGTAGGTGTTGCGGTCGAACACCCGGCGGTTCAACGCGACCAGGAGCTCGACCGAGGGCTGGGTCGTGAGCGAGACGCCGGTCAGCAAGGCTGCCAACCATGGCCGGATCGGCTCGACGGTCTGATAGGCGACCAACTCCAGCGCCAGGGAGGCGGGGTAGAGGAACGGCCACTGCACGGCATATGGCTCGAGCACGAAGTCGAACGGGTTGACCTCGCCCAATTCCGCTTGCAGGGCGACGGTGAGGTCGAACACGGCGGTCGGCGCGCGGAACAGCAGGCGGGCGACGAGGTTGCCGGCGGGTTCCTGGAACCAGCGCACGCTGTCCGGATTGGGCGAGACGGTGAGGCTGTAGGCGCTGATGGCGGCGCGCGTGTCCGGCGCGGGGCGCAGGCGGACGATCTGCGGACCCAGGCTGACCGGGGTGCCGTATCGGTAGGTCGTGCGATGGTGCAGGGCGACCGAGGTCGGCATCGGGTTGGCTTTCAGCGTGGAGGCCGGGTCACGCGGCGGGCCGCTCCGGATCGAAATCGACGTAGCGCGAGATGGCCAGGTCGTGCGCCTCGATGTCGGGCTGGCGGCCGGAGACGAGGTCGGCCAGGACCCGGCCGGAGCCGCAGGACATGGTCCAGCCGAGCGTGCCGTGGCCGGTGTTGGTGAACAGGTTGGGCAGGGAGGTCGGGCCGACGATCGGGGTGCCGTCGGGCGTCATCGGGCGCAGTCCGGTCCAGAATTTGGCCTGGGCGAGGTCGCCGCCGTCGGGGAAGAGGTCGTGCACCGAGTGCTCGAGCGTGCGGCGACGGGGGGCGCGGAGGCGTTGGCTGAAGCCGACCAGTTCGGCGGTGCCGCCGACGCGGATGCGGTCGCCGAGGCGGGTGATGGCGATCTTGTAGGTCTCGTCCATCACGGTGGAGACCGGGGCGGCGGGCTCGTCGGTGATGGGCAGGGTCAGCGAGTAGCCTTTGACGGGGTAGACCGGGAGGCGGATGCCGAGCGGCCATAGCAGCGCGGGCGAGTAAGAGCCGAGTGCGACGACGTAGCGGTCGGCGGTCAAGACGCCCTGGTCGGTTTCCACGCCGGACAGCTTGCCTTGCTCGGTGCGCAGGCGGCCGATGCGGACGCCGTAGCGGAAGCGGACGCCGCGGTCCTCGGCGATCTTGGCTAGGCGCTGGGTGAAGACGTGGGCGTCGCCGGTCTCGTCGCCGGGCAGGCGGAGGCCGCCGACAAATTTCTGCTTGACGCGGGCGAGGGCGGGCTCGCTGGCGATGCATCCGGCCGGGTCGAGGATGTCGTAGGGGACGGCGAATTCGTCGAGGACGGCGGTGTCGCTATGGATGTGATCGAGCTGCTGCTGGGTGCGGAAGAGCTGGAGGGTGCCGCGCTCGCGGTGGTCGTACTCGATGCCGGTTTCGGTCCGGAGCGCGCGGAGCACGTCGCGGCTGTATTCGGCCAGGCGGACCATGCGGGCCTTGTTGATGCGGTAGGCCGGCTCGGTGCAGTTGGCGAGCATCTGGGCGAGCCACCAGCCGAGGCGGGCGTCGGCGCGGGGCCAGATGACGAAGGGGCGGTGGCGCATCATGAGCCATTTCAACGCCTTGAACGGGATGCCGGGGGCCGCCCAGGGCGACGAGTAGCCCGGCGAGACCTGTCCTGCGTTGGCGAACGACGTCTCCAGCCCGGCGCCGTCCTGGCGGTCGATGACCTCGACCTCGTGGCCGGCTTGGGCGAGGTAGTAGGCCGAGGTGATGCCGACGACGCCGGCGCCTAGAACGAGAATCTTCAACCCTGTGGGTCCTCCGAGATGTAACGGCGATGGTAACGCCGGCCGAGACTGGTCAGTATTTCGTAACCGATTGTATCCGCATCGGCGGCGACCGCGTCTACCCCGCGATGCGGGCCGATCAGCTCGACGATCGAGCCCTCGCGCAGCGCGTTGGCGGGGGCGGCGGCGGCGTCGAGGACGATGCTGTCCATCGAGACGCGGCCCATGATCGGCAGCGCGATGTCGCCGAACCAGGCGGCGCCGTGGCTGCTGCCGCTGCGGAGGTAGCCGTCGGCGTAGCCGACCGCGATGGTGGCTAGGCGGGCGGGGGCGGTGGTGCGGGCGGAGTGGCCGTAGCCGATCGGGGTGCCGGCGGGGACGTCGCGGAGTTGGACGATCTTGGCGTCGAGCCGGATGACGGCGCGCATCGGATTGGGGGCGCCGGCGGTGGGGGCGACGCCGTAGAGTGCGGCGCCGGGTCGTACGAGATCGTAGTGGAAGGGGAGGCCGAGGAAGATGCCGGAGGAGGCGGCGAGGGTGGCGGGGGCGGAGGGGAGTTGGGCGCGGGCGGCGTCGAAGCGGGCGCGCTGGTCGGCATTGGCCGGGTCGCCGGGGGCGTCGGCGCAGGCGAGGTGGCTCATGACGAAGCGTAGGGCGAGGGCGCGGAGGTCGGCGGGGTCGACGCCGAAGCGGGCCATGCCGGTGTCGACCTGGATGATTGCGGGGAGGCTGCGGCCGGATCGCCGGGCCTGCTCCGCCCACCGCGCGAGTTGGGCGGGGCTGTTGCTGACGGGCACGAGGTCGTGCGCGATGCAGGCGGGCTCGCCGCCTGGGAAGACTCCGTGCATGATGTAGATCGCGGCGGCGTTGGATAGGGCGCGGCGGAGGGCGATGCCTTCTTCGAGATGGGCGACGAAGAAGTGCCGGCAGCCGGCGGCGAACAGAGCCGGGGCGACCTTGGCGGCGCCGAGTCCGTAGGCGTCGGCCTTGACGACGGCGCCGCAGGTGGCGGTGCCGATCCGCGCCTGGAGGATGCGGTAGTTCTCGACGATGGCGCGGAGGTCGATGGTGAGCAGCGCTCCGGCTGCTTCGGCGCCGGAATGCTGGGAGGGTGACAGCGGGCCTGCGAAGTTCATCGGGGGACTTTACTGATTGGTGCGGGCCAGTTCGTCGTTGATCTCATGGGCGGCTGTAGGTTGGCATTGAACGGGTTGGCGCAACAAGCAATAGTCGCGTGCGCAGTGGACCAGGCTGAGGCTGTCCATGGTGAGCGGCATCGACCGTCGGGCGATCACGTAGTTGAATCCGGCTTGGCTTTCGGCAAAAGCCTGGAGCGAGGTGGTCATGTAGATGGGCACGGGGCGGCGAAGGGCCGTGTAGCCACCCGTGAGCGACCACAGGGTGTTGTCCTCGACGAAGAGGTCCAACCCGCAGAGGTCGGGCTGCTGGTGGGCGTAGCCGAACAGGATCCGCAGGTCCGCCCGAGTCGTGCCGGTGGTAAAGGGCCGCTCGGAGGCGGCGAGCGTTGCGAGCGTGGCGAGGGCGACGCAGGCGGCCACGGTACGGGCCAGGCCGGGCGAGAGGGGGCGGTGCAGCCAGGTCTGGAGTCGGTCGACGAAGCGCGCGGCGCCCAGGGCAATGGTGATCATGGCGCAGGGCAGAGCAGCATAGATGAAGCTGATCTCCTTGTGGGCGATCAGAGAGTGGAATGCCACGATGCTGAGTGCCGTGAGGGCGAGGAGCGGGGCGGATGTGAACCCGTAGACGAACAGCGCGGCCATCGCGACGACGACGCCGCCGTTCCGGACTGCGACGGTGTAGATGTACGTATAGAGCGGATCGACGCCGTATGTTTGGGCCTTGTTCTGGAACAGGTTGACCTGGATGTTCTTCCAGACCGACTGGAATGGGCTGCCGAGAGTCCACCAATCGAGAGCTCCTAGCGCCAACACCGGGATCGCCGCGCCGAGTATCAGGGGCAGCCACGAGGTCTTGATTTCGAGGCGGGCGGCCCAGCACGCGACGAGCAGCACCGAGAGGGAGAGTTGGAATCGGAGATCGAACGCCGCGCCGAGCAGGACGCCGATGGACACCAGGCGCCAGCTCTCGCGCCGTGTCGGGCCGGTTGACGCCAGGGCGGCGGCGATGATGAGGAGGTTGCCCGACTGGACCTCTGCGAGAGGTTTCGGGCCGAAATAGACGAGATCGGGCCAGAACGCGGTCAGAATCCCGCACATCACGGCGCCGGTCGGCCCGAAGCGGCGCCATCCCATGCTCATCCCGACCGCGACGACCCCGCAGGAGACGAGGCCCAAAACCGCAGAGATCAGCGGCAAGGCCGCATTATCTGGAAGATGCAGGGCGTCGGTCAGGACCATCAGCGCGGTTAGCGCACCGGGAAACAGCCATGAGCGGATACCGTCACGCCACTCCCACGTGACGATGCCGTGGCCGGTCCAGAGCCGGTAGGCTGGCTCGAGGTTCTGGAAGATTTCATCGGGACGCTCGATCGCGGAAAACGCGATGGCGGCGGCTAGGCGGAGAACGAAGCCGGCGGCGCAGAAGCCGATGAGCCAGAGCCAAGGCTGCTGCCCGCCACTGCTTCCGTTCGGCGCCGGCGTTGCCGATCGATCAACCATCCCCGCTTTGTTGCCCGAGGGATCATGCGGCGGCAAGCGGTGAGGCGATGGGTGTCGCGCCGGCTTACGGCTCGGTCGTTTTGACGTGGACGAAAGCTAGATGCCCATGAGGCCGGCGGTCATCTGTTCGTTGATGCCGATGAGGAAGGGGAAGTCGGGCTTCTTGGCGCTGAGTTCCCGTTGGACGGCCAGGCCGATGGAGACGATCGAGCCGCGCAGGGGTGCGGGAAGCGCGTTGTCCGGGTCCTTGAGCGCGAGGACCAGGGTGGTCCATAGCAGGCTGTTGTCGGCTAAGGCGCGCGCTTGTGCGACGTTGGTGTCGCCTTGTGCTTGGCGAAGGGCGGCCGTGGCGCGCCGGAAAACGTCGGCTTCCTGGTCGCGTAGATTACGATCTGCCGAGCGCGCCTGGTAAGCGCGCGTTGCGATCAAGCCATGCATTGGGTGATTTGCTCCACTGGAACGACCGATCGGCCGAGAAGGGCGTCTTCATGACGGATGATGCGACGAGCCAGCTTGAGGGCCGTGTAGCATTCGTCGGCTTCGGCGGCGGCGAGGGCTCGATCGAGGATTTCACGGGCGAGGGCTGATGTGGTCGCTTCCTTGAACGCGGCGGTCAGGGCGCGTGCGGTTTCGAGACCCTGAACGCGTTCCTCGTCGGTGCCGATATAGGCTGACTGGAGGGCGAAGTAGAGTCGCCGCGCCGGGCTGTCGGCCGCTTCGGGCGACATGATCTGTTTGCCGAAAAGGAACCGGGCGTGCGCCGTCAATTCGATCCGGGCTTTTGTGCGGAAACGGATCGGAGCGCCGTTGATGATCATCGTCTCCCCTTGCCGCAGTTCCAAAACGAGGTTCGACATACTGTCAGCCTCTATCTTTCATAAGACGATGAAAAAGGACCGGCGGCGGGGTTGCCGCCGCCGGGTTCTAGTTACTTGAACAGGCTGAGAAGTGCCTGCGGCGCCTGGTTCGCCAGCGACAGGGACTGAGTGCCCAGCTGCTGACGGATCTGCAGCGACTGCAGGTTCGCGGACTCCTTGCTCAAGTCGGCATCGATGAGAGCACCGAGGCCGGCGTTGAGGCTGTCGATCTTGGACGAGTTGAACGAGATCGTTGAGTCCAGAAGGTTGCTGTCCGCACCGGCCTGGTTCAGGTGGTTGAGGACAGTGGTCTGGAGCGCGGCGAACGACGTTGCGCCCGTGGTGGTCGAGAGAGCGGTCGAGGCCGCCGTCTGAGACGCCCCGTCTGCACCGGCCGTAAACGTGTCCACGCCGCTGGCGGAGCGGCTGAACGTCGCCCCGATCAGTGAGGCGAGGGTGTTCGCCAGGGTGCTGCTGTCTTCCGCGCTCAGTGTGCTGCTCGTGCCGGTGCTGCTGTTGATCACAGTCAGCGAAGCCGCCGTCGAGCCCGAAGCCGTTCCAAGGAGGGACTGGCCATTGTAGACGGCGCCGTCGACCGAGTTGGCGACCTGGGTCACCAAGTTCTTGTAGGACGTGACGTACTGCGCACGCTGGTCGGCGGAGATGCTCTGGTTCGCGATATCAACGAGCAGATTTTTCGCCGACGTCACATAGTCCGAGATGTTGGTCAGGCTCGTTACAGCGGTGCCAACCAGGCCCTTGGCGCTGCCAAGCTGTTGGTTGACGGTCTGCAGCGACCCGACATCGGCCCGCACCTTCTGGGCGACCGCGAAGGCGGCACCGTCGTCGGTCGCGTCAGCGACGCGATAGCCGGTGCTGATGCGCTTCTGGGTTGCTTGCAGAGACGAGTTGGTCGCGTTCAAGGACTGAAGCGCGACTTGAGCCGAGACGTTCGTGTTTACAGAGTTGAGTGACATGATGAAGTGCCTTCTTGCCTAATCATAAGATCAAGCCCCCGTTTTGTTGGGCTGAGGGAAATATGCAGGGAAAGTCTTAACGTCAGGTGAATCTGGTGGAAGATTTTCGGGCTACGTCGATGCAACGCCGCATCACGGTCGGCAACGCTTCGCTGGCCAGGCAGTCTTGCCGGCGCACCTCGCCACCACTCTCGATCCGGTCGACGCGGGCCCAGTAAACGTCGACGAGCAACTCAAAGTGGGTGAAGGCGTGCCGGGCGGTGCCGCCGAGCTGCCATTCGGCCGGTTGCGGCGCGAGCGCGAGCGCGTCGGCCGGGCTCCATGGCGCGTCGCGCCAGAGCGTGCCGGGAAGTTCGAGCATGCCGCCGAGCAAGCCGTTGGGGGGGCGGCGGGCGAGAAGCACCTCGCCGGCTGCGGATTCCAGCCAGAAATGGGCACCGAAGCGGTTGGGCCGGACCGGCTTGGGGGCCTTGCGCGGCAGGGTTTCCTCGAGGCCGGCGGCTCGCGCGGCGCAGGCGTCGCGCCAAGGGCACAAGGCACAGGCGGGGCTGCGCGGCGTGCAGATAGTGGCGCCGAGATCGAACAAGGCCTGGGTGAAGTCGCAGGGGCGGGCGGCGGCGGCGGGGTCGCGGCCGAGGGTGCGGGCGGCGGCGGCGATGTCGGCGCGGGCGGCCGGAAGCGGGCGGTCGATGGCGAAGATGCGCGCGGCCACACGCTCGACATTGCCGTCGACCGGGACGACGGGCACGCCGAAGGCGATGCTGGCGACGGCGGCGGCGGTGTATTCGCCGATTCCGGGCAGGGCGCGCAGGCCGGCGAGATTGCGCGGGAAGCCGCCGGCAGCGGCCACGATCTGGGCGCAGCGATGGAGATTGCGCGCCCGCGCGTAGTAGCCGAGCCCGGCCCAGGCCTGGAGGACCGAGTCCGTTTCGGCCGCGGCCAGGGCGTCGACGGTGGGGAAGCGGGCGAGGAAACGCTCGAAATACGGGCCGACGGTCGCCACGGTGGTCTGCTGCAGCATGATCTCGGACAGCCAGACGCGATAGGGGTCGGGCACCTCGCCCGAGGCGGCGCGCCATGGCATAGAACGGCGATGCCGGTCGTACCACCGCAAGAGGTCGGCGGCTAATGGAACAGTGGGCACGGGATCGGTATGGCGAGCGACGAGGCGGCGGGCAAGACCGCATCAGATCGAACGGCCCGCTTCTACGGCGGCCCGCGGTCGATCGGCGCGCTGCTGCCGGCGGTGACGCGGCCGGCGTTCCGCTCCCGCTCGGGGGCGGCGGCACAGCTGATGGCGGACGGGCCGGCCATCGTCGGGCCGTCGCTGGCGGCGGTCAGCACGCCGCGCGGGCTGAACCGCACGACGCTGACGCTGGCGTGCGCCGGGCCGATCGCGCTGGAGTTGCAGCATCTGGCGGGGCAGTTGGCGGAGCGGATCAACGCGCATTACGGGCGGACGATGGTCGAGCAGTTTCGCTTCGTGCAGGCGGCGGCGGTTTCGGCCGCCGTTGCGGCGGGACGGCCGAAGACCGCGCCGGCGCCGCCGGTCGAGGTTCCGGGCATGGAGGACGGACCACTGCGCGACGCGCTGGCCGCGCTGGGGGGGGTGGTCGCTCAGGCCTCCAAGCGGGGGTCGGCGCGGCGCAAGGCTTGACGCGGCGGCGGGGGTCGGAGGCATAACAGAGGATATCGTCCGAGTCCGAGGCCGCTCTATGATGCCGACACGCCGCACCCTGCTCGCCGCCAGCCTGCTGGCGCTCCCCGCCCTCCGCGCCGCGCGTGCCGAGGGCGACGACCCGCGGATGGCCGACCGGGCGGTCGGCAACGCCGACGCGAAGGTCACGGTGCAGGAGTATTTCAGCCTGACCTGCACGCATTGCGCCGCGTTCCAGAAGGAGACGTTTCCGCGCGTCAAGGCGGAGCTGATCGACACCGGCAAGATCCGGTATGTTTGGCGCGACTATCCGTTGGACCAGCTCGCGCTCTATGCCGCGATGGTGGCCCGTGCGTTGCCGCCCGAGCGGTATGAGCCGTTCGTCTCGGCGCTGCTGGGGACGCAGGACCGCTGGGCGTTCACGCGCTCGACCAACCCGGTGGAGGAGTTGGGCAAGCTGGCGCTGTTGGCCGGGCTGTCGCGGCCAACGTTCGACACGACGGTGCGCGACGACAAGCTCAAGCAGTTCGTGCTCGACGAGCAGAGCCTGGGCGAGAAGAAATATAGCGTGAACAGCACGCCGACGTTCGTCTTCAACGACAAGCCGACGGCGGGCGCGGTCTCGTACGATAGCTTCCTCAAAGCCGTCGAAGCGGCCAGCGCCTGAGACCATGCGAGCCCGGTTCGTCCGGCTCTCGATCGCCGGGTTCAAGAGTTTTGCCGAGCCGGCGACGGTCGAGATCCTGCCGGGGCTGACGGGCGTCGTCGGGCCGAACGGGTGCGGCAAGAGCAATGTGACGGACGCGCTGCGGTGGGCGATGGGGGAGGCGTCGGCGCGGACGATGCGCGGGGCGGAGATGGACGACGTCATCTTCGCGGGCACGACGTCGCGGGCGAGCCGGAACCTGGCCGAGGTGGTGCTGACGCTGGAGACGGCCGGGGACGAGGGTGGGTTTCCGGCGCCGTTCGGGGAGCAGCCGGAGCTGGCGGTGGCGCGGCGGATCGAGCGCGGGGCGGGCAGCGCGTATCGGGTGAATGGGCGCGAGACGCGGGCGCGGGACGTGCAGACGTTGTTCGCCGATCTGGCGTCGGGGGCGCGGTCGTCGGCGATGGTGAGCCAGGGCCGGGTGAGCGCGCTGGTGAATGCGCGGCCGGAGGAGCGGCGGCAGGTGCTGGAGGAGGCGGCGGGGATCACCGGGCTGCACGCGCGGCGGGCGGAGGCGGAGACGCGGCTGCGGGCGGCGGAGGCCAATCTGGAGCGGGCGGAAGAGCGGCGGGCGATGCTGGAGACGCAGCTCGAGGGGCTGCAGAAGCAGGCCAAGCAGGCGAACCGGTATCGTACGCTGTCGACC